>RXJP01000168.1 GCA_003963315.1 Rhodocyclaceae bacterium
CAATGAACGCGGCGAACGCCAACCCAGAGAAGGTGCGGAACGCAATGGCGAAGCCCGCCAATCGCGGGAACCCCGGGAGCCGAGAGAACCTAAGGAAGCACGGGAACCACGCGAGCCGCGTGAGCCGCGCCAACCCCGTCCTGAAGCCAATCGCAGCGATAGCGAGACCGACAATCTTCAGGAAGGTCAACAACCCCAGGACATCAATGCCGAAGGCGAAGGCCAGCAGGAACAGCGTCGTCGTGGTCGTCGCGGCGGCCGTGGCCGTGGCGAGCGGGGCGAGCGTCGTGAACCCCAAGGATTGAATGAAGGCGAGAACGCTGGAGCCCCCTCAATGACGACGGAAGGTGAAGGCGTTGCTGCCGTAGCCGAAGTCGCTGCGATCGTCGCCCCCGAGGTTTCCGCAGCACCCGCTGCAGAAACCCAGCAAACGGAAATTCAAGCGGCCGTTACGGAAACCATCGCCCCGGTGGAACAACCCCCTGTTCCCGTCGCCTCTCCGGTGATGGCAGCCCCTGAACCTGTCGTGGCCGCTCCTGAGCCCATTGTGGTGGCTGCGCCCGCAGTACCCGAACCCGCTCCCGTGATAGAAGCCGCCAAGGCCGATATCGGCGCCAACCTGGAACAAGCGGGTTTGGTGTTGATTGAAACCGCCGCCGACAAGGCCAAGACTGTCGAACCGGTGTTCGTTCCTGCGCAACCCCTGGGCCGCAAGCCCAAGCCCGTGATGGTGATTCCCGACGAGCCGCTGCAGATCGTGGAAACCCGCCGCGAATAATCGGCAGCCAGGCCTCAAAAAAGAAGGGCGCCCCAGGGTGCCCTTCTTTTTTGGTAGCGGCGCCGGCCTCGATCAGGAGCCTTACATGGCAAATGCCTTGAGCAATCCTCTCGCCCCGGCTTCGGCCAAATCCAGTACATGCTCGAAACCGTTGGGACCGCCGTAATACGGGTCGGGCACTTCATTGCCTTCATGGCCCTCGGCGTAGTCTAGGAACAAGGTCAATTTGCCATGGAGGTCCCGGGGGCATCGTTCCCGCAACAGGGAGAGATTGCGCAGGTCCATGGCCAGGATGCGGTCGAAGCGGACGAAATCCTCGGCCGTCACCTGCCTCGCCCGCTGGGAAGAAAGATCGTATCCCCGCCGCAATGCCGCTTGCTGGGTACGTTTATCCGGCGGCTCGCCCACGTGATAATCGTGGGTACCGGCGGAATCCAAAAGGAAATTCGCCGTACATCCCGCCTGTCTCGCCAGGACGCGCATGACGCCTTCAGCGGTGGGGGACCGGCAAATATTTCCCGTGCATACAAACAGGATTTTGCTCGTTATCATTTTTCTGGAACCTCCTCGCTCCAGGTCGGATAATAACCCGCCGTCCCCCTCTCCCATCAAGCCATGCCCATCCCCCACCAATCAGCGATCACAGGACTGCTCCTCTGCGGAGGACAAGGCAGCCGCATGGGCGGCGCTGACAAGGGTTTGCTCCCCTGGGACGGAGGCACCCTGGTTGAAGCCGCCGTAAGGAGACTTGCCCCCCAGGTGAATACCCTGCTCATCAGCGCCAACCGTAACCTGGCGCGTTACCGCGCCCTGGGCCACCCCGTGCTGCCCGACACCCTGCCGGACTTTCCCGGCCCCCTGGCCGGCCTCTTGGCGGGTCTGCGCCAGTGTGCTACGCCACTACTGGCCGCAATCCCCTGCGATACACCACGGTTCCCGGCGGACCTTGTCAGTCGGCTCTCTGCCGCCATGACAGCGCAACAGGCTGCTGCCGCCTGGGCCATCACAGATGAGGGTGAGCACCCCGTCTTCCTGGTCTGCCGCCAGGAATTGGCGCCATCCCTGGAAAACTATCTTCAGCATGGCGGACGGCGCGTGCGCGAATGGCTGCGCCAGGTGGGAGGCTTGCCCGTGCCCTTTCCAAACGAATCGGCCTTCGCCAACTTCAATACCGCTGAAGCACTGGCGAAGGCCGAAAGCAGCCGGACAAGGCCCGGCGAGGACTGACGCTTATCCCTGGGCGGCCTGTGCAGCCTCCACGGACAGTACCGCAGCCACATTCACCAGACGGCGCACCGTGGCGGTAGGCGTCACGATGTGCACGGGCTTATCGGCGCCCAGCAACAAAGGCCCTACGGTGAGACCATCCCCCGCCGCCGTTTTGAGCAGATTGAAGGCGATATTGGCGGCATCCAGGGTGGGCATCACCAGCAGGTTCACCTGTCCTTTGAGACGGGACTTGGGAAACACGTTATTGCGGATGGCTTCGGAAAGCGCCGCATCGCCGTGCATCTCGCCTTCCACCTCCAGCTCTGGCGCAGTCTTTTGCAGGATGGCCAGGGCTTCGCGCATTTTCACCGCGGTGGGCGTGTTGTCAGTGCCGAAGCTGGAATGGGAGAGCAAAGCCGCTTTGGGGACGATACCGAAGCGACGGATTTGCTCCGCGGCAAGAATGGTCATCTCGGCAACCTGCTCCGCCGTGGGATCGTAATTGACATAGGTGTCGCAGATGAACAGGGTGCGTTCCGGCAGGATCAGCATGTTCATGGCGTAGTAACTGGACACGCCAGGACGCTTGCCCAGGACGTCCTCGACAAACTCCCGGTGCAGGGCATGCTTGCCGAAGGTGCCGCAAAGCAGCCCTTCGGCGTAGCCCAAACGCACCAGCAGTGAGCCGATCAAGGTGGATCGACGGCGCACCTCCAGCTTGGCGTAATCAATGCTGGTGCCGCGCCGATGCATGATGTCGTAATAGGTTTCCCACAACTCCTTGTAACGGGGATCGGAGCCAGGATTTACCAACTCGAAATGCTCGCCGGGGCGGATGCGCAGCCCGGCCCGGTTGATACGCATTTCCACCACTTCGGGGCGCCCCACCAGAATGGGTTTGGCCAAACCCTCATCCACCACGGTCTGCACTGCGCGCAGGACGCGCTCATCTTCGCCTTCGCTGAAGACGATGCGGGCAGGACGTTTACGGGCGGCGTTGAACACCGGTTTCATGGCCAGGCCGGAGTGATAGACGAACTCCGACAATTGCTCACGGTAGGCGTTGATGTCCGCCAGGGGCCGTTCGGCCACACCGGAATCCATGGCCGCCTGGGCCACGGCTGGCGCCACCACCAGGATCAAACGGGGATCGAAGGGCTTGGGGATCAGGTATTCGGGGCCGAACTTCAATTCCTCGTTTCCATAGGCAGCGGATACCACATCGGATTGCTCGGCATGGGCCAGCTCGGCAATGGCGCGCACGGCGGCCAGCTTCATGTCGTCGTTGATGGTGGTGGCGCCCACATCCAACGCGCCGCGGAAGATGAAGGGGAAACAGAGGACGTTGTTCACCTGGTTCGGGTAGTCGGAACGCCCGGTGGCGATGATGGCGTCGGGGCGCACCGCCTTGGCTTCCTCCGGCAGGATTTCCGGGGTCGGATTGGCCATGGCCAGGATCAGCGGATTCTCGGCCATGTTTTTCACCGCTTCCGGCTTGAGCAGGCTGGCGGCGGAGAGGCCGAGGAAGATGTCGGCCCCGACCATGGCTTCGCCCAGAGTACGGGCTGTGGTCTCCTGGGCATAGCGGGCCTTGGAGGCATCCATCTTTTCATCGCGACCGACGAAGATCACGCCCTTGCTGTCCACCACGGTCACGTTTTTGCGGTCCAGGCCCAGTTGCACCAGCAGGTCGAGGCAGGCGATAGCGGCAGCGCCAGCACCGGAACAAACCAGCTTCACCTTGGCGATATCCTTGTTCACCACGCGCAAACCGTTATAAACGGCGGCGCCGGTGATGATGGCGGTGCCATGCTGATCGTCGTGAAAAACGGGGATCTTCATCCGCTCCCGCAGCTTCTTCTCGATGTAGAAGCACTCCGGGGCCTTGATGTCCTCCAGGTTGATGCCGCCGAAAGTGGGCTCCAGGGAAGCGATGATGTCCACCAGCTTGTCCGGGTCGTGTTCGTTCACTTCCAGGTCGAACACATCGATGCCGGCGAATTTCTTGAACAACACGCCCTTACCTTCCATCACCGGCTTTCCGGCGAGGGGGCCGATGTTGCCCAGGCCAAGCACGGCGGTGCCGTTGGTGATGACAGCGACCAGATTGCCCCGGGAGGTGTACTTGTAGGCATTGACCGGCGCATCGACGATTTCGTTGCAGGCGGCGGCGACGCCGGGGGAATAGGCCAGGGACAGATCGTACTGGGTGGCGAGGGACTTGGTCGGCGTAACGGCAATCTTGCCGGGTTTGGGATGCTGGTGATACTCAAGCGCGGCGGCGCGGATTCTTTCGTCCATATCTGGTAACGGGGCAGGCGTTGCTTTCCTATGAAAGCAGCATGACGCGGCCTCCCCCGACGCTCCTGTAGTTTGTTGTAAGAGCGCTTGATGATAGCCCAAACCGCAGCGGTCAGTAGCGGATGGAGAGCCGATATTCCCTCATGATTTCAATCAGCTATAAGACATAAGCGCCAGAAAAAATCGATTTTCAAAATCGATTTTTCATGTGCTTTCGCGCAAGGCCGCCACGGGAGGCTGGTGCATCACATTACGGCTGCCCAACCAACCGGCGCCGAGGGTCAACAGCACCCCCGCCCCTGCCCCCAGGAGCAGCAGCAGCGGATTCGGGCGGTAAGCCAAATGGAACAACTGTCTTGCCAACAGGCTCGCAATCGCTAAGGCGCCGCACCCCGCCAGTAATCCGGAGACGATGCCCAGCACCAGGAATTCCGCCGCCAGCATCCGCTGGAGTTGCGGACGCCGAGCACCCAATGCGCGTAATACGGCCAGTTCGCGGCCACGTTCGTCGGCGGTGGACTGGAGGGCAGCGTAGAGCACCGCCAACCCCGCCAACAAAGCGAAGGCGAACACCGCCTGCACTGCCCGGGCCACCTGATCCAGGGTGTCCTGCAACTGGCGCACAACGGCAGCCACATCGATCAAGGTGACATTGGGAAAGCGCCGGATCAGCGCCGGCACAACCTCTTCCCGCTGGCGCGGCAGATGGAAACTGGTGATATAGCTGGCCGGATAATTTTCCAGGACACCGGGCGGCGTCATGACGAAAAAATTCACCCGCATGGAATCCCAGTCCAGCTTGCGCAAGGAGGTGATCTTGGCCGCCAGGCGCACACCGGCGATGTCGTAAACCAGTTCATCTCCCAATTTGAGGCCCAGGGTATCCGCCAGGCCTTGCTCCACGGAAAATTGCGCCATGGTTGAATTCCCGTGCCACTGCCCCGCGGATACGCGATTGCCTTGCGGCAGCAAGCCACTCCAGGAAAGATTGAATTCCCGCTCCACCAACCGCCTGGCGCGATCATCCTGGTAGCTCTCCGCCTCGATGGCCTTGCCGTTCACGGCCACCAAACGGCCGCGCACCATGGGCTCCAAAACGGGAGCGGGCAAACCTTGTTGTAAAAAGAAGGCGATTACGGCGGCCTGCTGGTCGGGCTGGATGTTGATGGCGAAACGGTTGGGAGCATCGGGGGGAACGCTGCTTTGCCAAGCCCCCATCAGATCTCCCCGGACAACGGTGAGCAACAGCAAGGCCGTCAGCCCCAGGCCCAAGGCCACCATCTGCACCAAGCTGCTGCGCAGGTGGCGGTTGAGGTTGGCAATCCCGTAGCGCCAACCGATTCCGCCCTTGCCCTTCAGGGCCCCCGCCCACCGGCTGGCCACCCACAGCAAGAACCTGGCAAAGCCGACATAGAGCAGCACGGCGATAGCAAAGCCCCCGAGGATGATGCCCCACAAGCGCCAATCCGCAGCCACCCAGCGCATCAGGATCGCCAGAGTGGCGAACCCGGCCAGCCATGTGCCCAGCACCGGGGCCCGGCCGATACGCCCCTCCTCGCCCCATTCGCGCCGCAACACCCTGACGGCAGGAACCTGGCGCACACGCAGCAAGGGCGGCAGGGAGAAGCCCGCCACCAGGGTCATGCCCACTGCCAGGCCTTGCGCCCACCCCTGCCAACCCGGCGCCGGCAGGCGATTGCCCACCTGGGCGGCCAGCAGCCAGGACAGCCCCTCCTGGAGGGCGAACCCGACCAAGCATCCGGCCATGGCGACCACGGCGCCGAACAGCAGGAATGCACCGCCATGGATGGCGAGCACCCGATTGCCGGAAGCCCCCAGGCAACGCAGCACGGCACAGGCATCCAGATGGCGGCGCAAATAGCGGTCTGCCGCCAATCCCATGGCCACAGCGGCCAGCACGACCGCCAGGAGCGCCGCCAAACGCAGGAAACGCTGAGCCCGCTCCAGGATGTTGCGCACTTCCGGTCGGGCATTGTCCAGGGTTTCCAATTTTTCACCCCGTCCCAGCCGGCCCTCGGCCCAATGCCGATAGACCTCTACCGCCTTGGTCCCACCGGCCAGATGGAGGCGATACGTCACCCGGCTACCCGGACCGATCAAACCGGTAGCGGGCAGGTCAGCCGCATTCATGAGCAGGCGCGGCGCGATGGCGAACACGTTGAAGCCCCGATCCGGTTCCTGGGTCAATACGGCGCTAACGGTGAATACCGCGTCGCCCAGTCGTATCTGCCCTCCAGGCCCCAGGCTCAAGGCGGCGCTCAAGCGCTCGTCCAGCCATACGCTGCCGCGCGCGGGCACACCTGCCGCCTCGTGGTCCGGCAGGTTCAGCCCGTCGGCGATACGTAAATGGCCGCGCAGGGGATACGCCTCGCCCACAGCCTTGATCTCCGCCAATTGCGCCGAGGCCCCGCCCAGCACCATGCTCGGGAAGAGGATGCTTTCCGTCGTTCGCAGGCCAAGGGCATCGGCTTCGCGCCACCATTCTTCACGCCAGGGGTGATCGGCCTTGAGCAGCAGATCGCCCCCCAATATCTGGTGAGCCTCCTGGGCCAGCCCCAACTCCACCCGTTCGGCCAACATGGAAACGCTGCTGAGGGCCGCGACAGCAATCAGCAAAGCCAGCCCCAGCACCGTTAATTCCCCTGCCCGCACATCGCGAACCAGCATCCGGGCCGCCAATGAAACCATGCCTTTAGGAAGGTTTTTGATAAATCTCAACATTTAATTCTTCAAATTGACCCATATTTAGTCTTCAATTCCAAGCTCATGTTGGAGATAAAAATACCCGAGGAGACACACCATGAACGCTTTAGCGGAACCCTTGATTCTTTGGCACGACGACTACGGATTGGGTGTGGAAGAGATTGATGAGCAGCACAGGACGTTGTTTTCATTGATGAACGAGGCATGGGAAGCGGTTAACCTGGAAGACGATCTGGAGGGTGCCGTTGCCGGGGTCAACGCCCTTGAAGGCTATGCCCGCAGCCATTTTGCCGACGAAGAAGCCTTCATGCTGGACACGGGCTATCCTTTTCTGACTTCCCACAAGAAAGCCCATGATGCCTTTCTTGTCCGCCTGGCGGCGGAACGGGCAACACTGATCGAAGGCGGTTGGATCAGCCTCAGCCTGATGCAGTTCCTCAAGGACTGGCTCATCAGCCACATCCTGATGGCGGATCGGGAATACGCCGCCCATGCCGGCTATGTCCCCCTTTCCCAGAGGATAGGCGAGGAATTGGCCGCCTGATATCCCCCGCGGCAGGTCGGGCATCAGCCCATCTGCCGCAGGTGTTCCACTGCCTGTTCCACCCGGTCCACCGCAATCACCTCCATACCCTTGATGGCCTGCTTGGGGGCGTTCGCCTTAGGCACCAGGGCATGGGTGAACCCCAGCTTGGCCGCCTCCTTGAGACGCTCCTGACCCCGGGGCGCAGGGCGGATTTCCCCCGCCAGCCCCACCTCACCGAAAGCCACCAATTTCGGCGGCAGCGGCTTGTTGCGCAAGGAGGAGACGATAGCCAGCATCACCGCCAAATCGGCGGCGGGCTCCTGGATGCGTACCCCGCCCACGGCATTGACGAAGACATCCTGGTCAAAACAAGCCACGCCGGCATGGCGGTGCAGCACCGCCAGCAACATGGCCAGGCGCTGGGCCTCCAGACCCACGGTAAGACGCCGGGCGCTGGGGGTATGGGCGGTATCCACCAGGGCCTGCACTTCCACCAATAACGGCCGGGTGCCCTCCTGGGTCACCAGCACACAGGAACCAGGCACCTCATGGGCGTGCTGGGAGAGGAAAAGCGCCGAGGGATTGGACACCCCCCGCAACCCTTTGTCCGTCATGGCGAACACGCCAAGTTCATTCACCGCACCGAAACGATTCTTGAACGCCCGGATCAGGCGGAAGCTGGAATGGGTGTCGCCCTCGAAGTACAGCACCGTGTCCACGATGTGTTCCAACACCCGGGGACCGGCCAGGGTGCCATCCTTGGTGACGTGACCCACCAGGATGATGCAGATGCCGCTCTGCTTGGCCAAGCGGGTGAGCTGGGCAGAACATTCCCGCACCTGGGCCACGGATCCCGGCGCCGATTGCAGGGCTTCCGAATAGATGGTCTGGATGGAGTCGATCACCGCCACCGCCGGTTTTTCCGCGCTCAGGATAGCGACGATCTTTTCCAGATTGATTTCCGCCAGCAGTTGCAGATGGTCCGCCTGCAATTGCAAACGCCGCGCCCGCAGCGCCACTTGCTCACCGGACTCCTCGCCGGACACATACAGCACCGGCTGCCCCGCCTCCGCCAAGCGGGATAGGGCCTGCAACAACAAGGTGCTCTTGCCTATGCCCGGATCACCGCCGATCAGTACCACGCCGCCCTGCACCAAACCGCCCCCCAGCACCCGGTCGAATTCCTCGATGCCGGTGGGTTGGCGCGGTTCCTCGGTGGGATTGATTTCCCCCAAGCGCTGCAACTTGCCGGAAGCCGCCAGGGCGGAATAACGGTTGCTACTGCTGGGGGTTGTTTCGGCAATGGTTTCCACCAGGGTGTTCCATTGCCCACACCCCGGGCACTGCCCCTGCCACTTGGGACTCGTTGCGCCGCACTCGGTACAGGAATAGACAGACTTGGCCTTGGCCATCAGGCGACTTCCTCGAAACGCACCCGCTGTGCCACGGCGCAGAACAATTCGTAACTCACCGTACCGGCGGCGGTGGCCACATCATCGGCCTCGAGTCGCATACTTCCGTGACGCCCCCACAGGGTGACCGTCGTACCCACATCAGCTTGGGGAATGCCGGCAAGGTCGACGCATATCTTGTCCATGGACACCCGGCCCAGGGTACGGGTGCGCATGCCATCCACCAGCACCGGCGTTCCCGTGGGCGCATGGCGCGGGTAGCCGTCACCATAACCGCAGGCCACCACGCCGACACGCATGGCGCCTTCGGCGACGAAATTACCGGCATAGCCTACCCGGTCGCCGGCCGCCAAATCACGAACGGAGATCAACTCGGATTCGAATGTCATCACAGGTGCCAAGCCGATGTCCGACGCTGTCTGCATCGCGGGGAACGGCGAACCGCCATAAAGCATGATGCCGGGCCTCACCCAATCCCCCTCGCGCCCTACCGTTTCGGGGAAGCGCAACAAGGCGGCGGAATTGGCCACGGATACGGGAAGACTGCGGCCACCGGCCATGGATTGGAAACGCGCCAATTGTTCATCAACGCCGCGGGGCTCGTCGGCATCGGCGAAATGGGTCATGAGGGTGATGGGGCCGGTATGGGCGCAGGATTCCAAACGGGAAAAGGCGATGTCCAATTCGTCCGGATTCAGCCCCAGACGGTTCATCCCTGTATTGAGCTTGAGGTGCAGGGGCATGGGCGCAGGCAGCCCGGCGGCGCAGAAAATCTCCACCTGGTCCAGGCAGTGGAGCACCGGTTGCAGGTTATGCCAGGAAAAAAGCGCCAGCTCCTCCGGGGCATAAAACCCCTCCATCATCAAGATGGGCTCGTAGATGCCGTCTTCGCGCAAGGCGATCGCGGTTTCCAGTTCCACCAAAGCAAAACCGTCAGCGCCGTCGGCCGACCCCGACAGTGCCCGCGCCACCCGCAGGGCGCCATGACCATAGCCATTGGCCTTGATCACCGCCCACACATGACTGGCGCGGGCGTGGCGACGGGCGATGGAAAGATTGTGACGCAGTGCGGAAAGATCGATACGGGCGCGGATGGGACGACTCATGGTGGCAGGCGATGCGGGAAGTAGGGACGAAGTTTCGCATAGAGCACAGCCTCGCGGTCCGGTTGCCACAAATTCACCGAAATAGGAACCCCACCTTTCGTGATATAAACACCCGGCCTCAAAAAAGCAGACCTCATGAAACTAGGCTTTTACATCATCATGGCGGCGCAGTTTTTCTCCGCGCTGGCCGACAACGCGTTGCTGATCGCCGCCATCGCCATGTTGCGGGACATGAATGCCCCGGCATCCTATGCGCCGCTGTTGAAGACCTTTTTCACGCTTTCCTATGTCGTGCTGGCCGCCTTTGTCGGCGCCTACGCCGACTCCATGCCCAAATGGCGGGTGATGTTCATCAGCAACGGCATCAAGGTCGCCGGCTGCATGCTGATGTTCGTGAACGTCCATCCCCTCTACGCCTACGCCGTGGTGGGCCTGGGCGCCGCCGCCTATTCGCCGGCCAAGTACGGCATTCTCACCGAGTACCTGCCCCACCGCCTGCTGGTGGTGGCCAACGGCTGGGTTGAAGGCCTCACCGTCATCGCCATCATCCTCGGCACTGTGCTGGGCGGCGCCTTGATCAAACCGGACATCGCCCAAGCCATCCTTTCCTTCGACCTGCCTTATATCGACACCGGCATTGATACCGTGGGAGAAATGAACCTGCTGGTGGTGGTCGGGCTGTATGTGGTGGCGGCCATCTTCAATCTCTACATTCCGGAAACGGGGGTGGACCACGTGCCCCTGAAGAAGAATCCCTGGTATCTGGTTCACGAGTTCAAGCACTGCCTGGCCCTGCTTTGGCGGGACAAACTGGGCCAGGTATCCTTGGCCGTCACCACCCTGTTCTGGGGCGCCGGCGCCACCCTGCAATTCATCGTACTGGACTGGGCCAGGGCCGCCTTGAACATGGACCTATCCAAAGCCAGCATGCTCCAGGGCATCGTCGCCGTTGGCGTCGCCACCGGCGCTTTCGCCGCCGCCCGCCTGATCAGCCTGCGCCGCTCGGTGAAGGTCATTCCCCTTGGTATCGCCATGGGCCTGGTGGTGATCGCCATGGTCCTCATGCCTTTGATTCCGGCTGTACCCCTGGGGGATTTCCGTTTCGACCTGTTCGGCAGACCCATCCACCTAAATGTGGAACTGCGCACCACGATCTCCCTGATGCTGCTGACCTTCGTCGGCGCCCTATCGGGCTTGTTCGTGGTCCCCATGAACGCCCTGCTCCAACACCGGGGCCATGTGCTGATGGGGGCGGGCCACTCCATCGCCGTCCAGAACTTCAACGAAAACCTTTCCATCCTGGTGATGACCTTCGTCTACTCGGCCCTGATGTCGTTCCATATCCACATCTACTGGGTGATCACCCTGTTCGGCGTTTTCGTCGCCGGTGCCATGTGGCTGATCAAACACCGCCACGAGGCGAACCAGCGGGAATACGACGACGTGATTCACCTGGACGACGGCTGCAACCACTAGCCATTGGAACTAACAAAAAAGGGCAGCCACTCGGCTGCCCTTTTTGTTTGCGACGACCCAATCAGACCTTGGCGAACTCGAAACTGCCGCCCTTGTTGACCGAGACTTTGATCTCATCCTTGGCGGCAAACTTGCCCTCAAGAATTGCCTTGGCCAAGGGATTCTCAATCCGCTCCTGAATTGCCCGTTTCAGGGGGCGTGCGCCAAATACAGGATCGAACCCGGCCTTGGCCAGTTCCAGCAGCGCAGAGTCATCGACCTTGAGCGCCATATCCAATTTAGCCAGACGCTTTTCCAGATAAGTGAGCTGGATCTTAGCGATGGAGGCGATGTTCTTCTCATCCAGACTGTGGAACACCACCACTTCGTCGATGCGATTGACAAACTCGGGACGGAAGTAGGTTTTCACCTCGCCCATCACCGCCAGTTTCACCACCTGATAGTCGTCGCCGGCCATCTGCTGGATCATCTGGCTGCCCAGGTTGGAGGTCATGACGATCACCGTATTCTTGAAATCCACCGTACGCCCCTGGCCGTCGGTCATGCGACCGTCGTCCAATACCTGGAGCAGCACGTTGAACACGTCCGGATGGGCCTTTTCCACCTCGTCGAAAAGGATCACGGAGTAAGGCTTGCGCCGTACTTGTTCGGTGAGATAGCCGCCTTCTTCATAGCCCACATAACCAGGGGGCGCACCGATCAGACGGGCCACGGAATGCTTTTCCATGAACTCGCTCATGTCGATGCGGATCAGATGGTCCTCGGCATCGAACAGGAACTCCGCCAGGGCCTTGCACAGCTCCGTCTTGCCAACGCCGGTGGGGCCCAGGAACAGGAAGGAACCATAGGGCTTGCTCTCGTCGGAGAGTCCCGCACGGGAACGGCGGATGGCATCGGACACCAGGCGCACTGCCTCGTCCTGCCCCACCACGCGGTTGTGCAGGCGCTCTTCCATCTTCAACAGTTTTTCCCGCTCGCCCTGCATCATCTTGCTGACGGGGATGCCGGTGGCACGGGACACCACCTCGGCAATTTCCTCGATGCCCACTTGCGTGCGCAACAGTTTGTTGGGGGATTTGGCATGGCCGTCCCCGGCCTTTTCCGCCGCCTTCAACTGGGCTTCCAGTTGGGGGAGCTTGCCATATTGCAGTTCCGCCAGCTTGTCGAAAGCCCCCTTGCGCTGCAAATCAGCCATCTGCACCTTGAGTTTATCGATCTCTTCCTTGATGTGGGCGGAACCCTGCACCTGGGCCTTCTCGGCTTTCCAGATTTCCTCGAGGTCGGAATATTCCTTTTGCAGCTTGAGCAGTTCTTCCTCGATCAGGCCGAAACGCTTCTTGGACGCCTCATCCTTTTCCCGGCGCACCGCTTCCCGCTCGATCTTGAGCTGGATCATGCGGCGTTCCAGCTTGTCCATCACCTCGGGCTTGGAATCGATTTCCATCTTGATGCGGGCCGCGGCCTCATCGATCAAGTCGATGGCCTTGTCCGGCAGGAAACGGTCGGTGATATAGCGATGACTCAATTCGGCGGCGGCAACGATGGCCGGATCGGTGATATCCACCCCGTGGTGCAGCTCGTACTTTTCCTGCAAGCCGCGCAGGATGGCGATGGTGCTTTCCACCGTGGGCTCATCCACCATCACCTTCTGGAAGCGGCGCTCCAGAGCGGCATCCTTTTCCACATATTTGCGGTATTCATCCAGGGTGGTGGCGCCGATGCAGTGCAGTTCGCCCCGGGCCAGGGCCGGCTTCAGCATATTGCCGGCATCCATGGCGCCTTCGGCCTTGCCGGCGCCCACCATGGTATGGATTTCATCAATGAAGAGGATGATGCGCCCTTCGTCCTTGGCGATATCGTTGAGAACCGCCTTGAGCCGCTCCTCGAATTCGCCCCGGTATTTGGTGCCGGCCAACAGGGCAGCCATGTCCAGGGACATCACCTTCTTGCCCTTCAGGGTTTCAGGAACCTCGTCATTGACAATGCGCTGGGCCAATCCTTCAACGATGGCGGTCTTGCCCACGCCAGGCTCGCCGATCAGCACCGGATTGTTCTTGGTGCGCCGTTGCAGGATCTGGATGGCGCGGCGGATTTCGTCGTCGCGGCCGATCACCGGATCCAACTTGCCGTTGCGGGCACGCTCGGTCAGATCGAGGCAATATTTCTTCAAGGCCTCCCGTTGAGATTCGGCCTCGGCGCTATCCACGCCCGCCCCGCCGCGAACGGCTTCGATGGCTTTCTCCAGGGCGGCCTTGGCCAAACCGTTTTCCTTGAGCAGGCGGCCGGTTTCGCCCTTGTCGCCGGCCAAAGCCAGCAGGAACATTTCCGACGCGATGAACTGGTCGCCCCGTTTCTGGGCTTCCTTGTCCGTCATATTCAGCAGATTGCCCAGGTCGCGGCCTACGCTCACCTCGCCGCCGTGGCCTTCCACCTGGGGCAGCCGCTTGATAGCAGCCTGAAGTTTAGTTTTCAGAGGCGGCACATTGACGCCAGCCCGCTGCAAGAGCGAAGCGGTGCCGCCGTCGTCCTGCTCCAGCAGGGCCAGCAGCAGGTGCTGGGGTTCGATGAATTGCTGGTCATTGCCCACGGCGATGCTCTGGGCATCGGCCAGGGCTTGTTGGAACTTGGTGGTGAACTTGTCGAGGCGCATGGATGAACTCCCGAATTGGATGTTGCCCACATGGGGGACGCTTCGGGAATTTCAATAGCGCTTCCCCGACGCCAGGAAAAATGGTTGATAAACCTCAAGTTATTGATACAGGTCATTTTCTTTCCCGTGGGCCGTGCTAGAGTGAAATGGCCCATACACCCAAGGAGGAAGGCCCATGGCGACCAACGAGCAGTTCAGCGATATTCAACGCCGCAATATGGAAGCCGCCATGCGGCTGGTTCAATTGTCCATTGAAAATGCCCAGCGCGTTATGGCGCTGCAAACCGAACTGGCGCAAAGCCTATTAGGGGAGACCATGGAAAGCGCCCGGGCTCAGGCCAGTGCCAAGGATGGGCAGGAGATTTTCGCCCTGCGCGCCCGATACGCCCAGGATGCCTCCCAGAAGCTGATCGCCGCCGCCAGCAAGATCGCGGAGATCGGCAACGAGGCGCGGGTTGAGTTTTCCCGCATGCTGACGGAGCAACTGGCTTCCGGCAACCAGGAAATGACCAGCGCCTTCCAGGGCTTCATCCAGAACCTGCCGGGCGGCAATCAGCAGATTCTCGAGGCTGTGCAAGCGGCTGTGACCAACGCCAACAAGGCATTCGAGCAGATCGTCCAAGCCGCCTCCAGCGGCGCGGAAGCGGTGCAAAAAGCCACAAGTGGCAAGAAAAAATAAAGCCTCGCACTAAACAGAAAGAGAAAGCGGGCATGACTGCCCGCTTTTTTTTTCGCCGGTCCAAGGCACGCTCCCTTATCGCCGCCCCTTAGCCCCCTTGCCCGTCGCCTAGGCGCCAACGGGCGGCGGCGGCATCGTCGCTTTCCCGGGCATCCACCCAATGACTACCGGCGGGTGTTTCCTCCTTTTTCCAGAAAGGCGCCTTGGTCTTCAACCAGTCCATGATGAATTCGCAGGCGGCGAAAGCCTCGCTCCGGTGCAGGGCAGCCACGGCCACCAACACGATCTGTTCCCCCGGCAGCAGGCGGCCGACGCGGTGGATCACCCGCACCGCCAGCAAGGGCCAACGCTCGCGCGCCTCATCCATGATTTGATTCAGGGCCTTCTCCGTCATGGCCGGGTAATGCTCCAGGGTCATGGCGCGCACATCGTCGCTACCCTTCCGCACCCGGCCCACAAAACTTGCCACGGCGCCGCAATCCACCCGACCGAGGGCATCCAGTTCCGCTCCCGTATCGAAATCCGGCTCCTGCACCGTCACCCGGAATGGGGATTCCATCATCATCCTCCTGTCACCGGCGGGAAGAATGCCACTTCGTCCCCGGCCTTGAGCTGGACATCAGGGCCCGCCATGGCCTGGTTCACCGCCGCCTTGAGATTGCGCATGGCGGTCAGGGCCTGCCAATCCCCTCCCCGTGCTGCCAGGTGTTGCCGCAATTGGCCCAGACTCAGCCCTTCCGCCGGCAGCGCCAGGCGCTCCTCGGCGGCTCCCAGGGTTTCCCGCAGGGCGGCGAAGTAAAGAATATGGATGTCCATGGGTGGCTTTCCTTAATCCATCAGGGCCGTAAAAGGCAAATAGGACACCACATCCCCCTTCGTCAAGGTCTGGCCCGGCGCCACGTCCGCCAGCCCGTCGGACCACAGGGTGGACGTGAGCACCCCGGAGCCCTGGTTGGCGAACAATTCCAGTTGCCCTTCTGCATTCACCCGGACCCGCAGGAAATTACGGCGGGGATCGGATTTTTTCCAGTCAAAGGCAACGGGCAGGCGCAGCGCAGGCACGGCGGCGGCGGATAGCCCCTGGCACCGACGGATGAAAGGCCTGACCAGGAGGATGAAGGTGACAAAGGCGGCCACCGGATTCCCCGGCACACCGATGAAGGCGGCCTTGGACCCATCCGCTGCGTTCACATGGCCGAACGCCAGGGGCTTGCCCGGCTTGATGGCGATGGCCCACAGGGACAAGGCGCCTTCCGCCTCCACCGCCGGTTTGACATGGTCTTCTTCTCCCACCGAAACGCCGCCGGAGGTGAGGATCAGATCATGGCCGCCAGCGGCCTGCCGCAAGGCCTGACGGGTGTCGGCCAAGGTATCGGCGACGATGCCCAGATCGGTGACTTCGCACCCCAGCCGCTCCAGCAGCCCTTTCAGCAGGTAGCGATTGGAGTTGTAGATGCCCCCCGGCGGCAAAGGCTGGCCGGGGTTGACCAGTTCATTCCCGGTGGAAAACAACGCCACCCGCAGCCTGCGCCACACCGGCACCCTGGCAATGCCCACGGAAGCCAGGAGCCCCAAGGCCTGGGGATTGAGGCGGGTGCCGGCGGGTACGACTTCGGCCCCCAAGGCAATGTCCTCGCCGCGGCGGCGAATGTTTTCACCGGGTTTGGGCACATGATTGATCGTGACCAGATCGCCGGTGTGATCGCACAACTCCTGCATCACCACCCCATCGGCGCCGGCGGGCACCGGCGCGCCGGTGAAGATGCGGGCCGCGGTGCCTGCCTGCAAGGCATGGCCGATGGCGCCGGCGGGAATGCGCTGGCTCACCGGCAGCCGCATGCCAGCCACGGGAACATCCGCACTGCGCAGGGCATAGCCATCCATGGCGCTGTTGTCGTGGGGCGGCACCTCGATGGCCGAGGTCTGTCCCTCCGCCAACACCCGGCCCAGGGCCACCTCAATGGCCAGGTTTTCCTTTTCCTGCACCGGTACAGCGGCGGCCAGGAGGTGTTGCAGGGCTTCGTCGAAACTGAATTTGCTCATGCGTCTTCGTCTTCTCAAACAATCACCACCGGCGCGAAACCGCCGCCGGGGGTCCGGAAATTGGTGGTCTGCCCTTGCCATACCCGGGCGGCGATCAACTGGATACGCCCCTGGTAGGCATAGCAACGTATGTCGTACTTCAGTTCCACGCCCTGGCCCGCCACCTCCACCAGACGCGATTCCGGCGTCGCCAGTTCCTGGGCCACGTAATTCCCCGCCAGAATTTCAGCGAAAACCCGCTTGGTAACATTCATGCCCCGGTAAACCGCCTTGCCACCATAGCCGCTGACCGGCTTGAAAAACAGCCCCTTGCGCCTGGCCCACAACGCTTCGCCATTATCGGACTCGACCATCTCGGTCACCGGCAAGACCGCGGCAATATGCTTTCGCGCTTCAGTGTCAACACCGATGGAGGCCAGCCAGCCAGGGTCTGAAAGCAGCACCAGATTGTGCTTGTCAGCATGCAGGGCATGGGCCCGGGGATGGGGCGTGAATTGGGCGCAATCCTGTTCCCAGGCCTGGCGCAAATGCCGGTGGGCCGGCATATCCAGGGAAAAGTCCGTCAGCCGGTTATAGACCAGATCGATGGCGGTCGCCTCATGCATCAGACGACCATTGTCCAACCTCAAGGCCGACGGCGGACAGACGATCGCGCCGATACCCGCCTGCGCCAATACCTGCTGACAGAGTTCGAAATCCGGATTGAGATATTGCTCATCCGGCGTTTCATCCACGATGGCCACCTGCGCCAGGGGACGCCCCTTGTCGGCCAGGGCCCACTCGGCGCGGAACATGGCGAGGAAATCCGCCTCCACATCCGCCCTGTTGGGGAGAGGACTTCCCGCTTGCTGGGCGCCAAGCAGATAGGCATTGATAAATCCGCCGCCGGCATTGGTGTTGATCTCGATCAGCCGAACGCCCTGCTGGCAGACATGGAAGTCATAGCCGAAAAATACGCCCGACAAGGCGGTGGCATGGCGGGCGCTGGCCGGCGCCCGGGCCAGGACGGCTTCCTGCCAGCCGGGCAAGGCTGCGACCCGATGCAGGGCCGATACAGCGTCAGCCATGGCCTGCCGATGACTGGCTGCCAGGAAGATGCGGGTATCCGACAGCAGATTGGGCCGCTGGCGCATCAACTCGGCAGCGGCATTGGGATCAAGGCAATGGGACAGGATTTGGCCGTTGCGCTGCCGGGCCAGGGCGATGTCGTTCATGGATTCCATGGCCCAAGTGTAGCCGGGAATGCCCAAAAAAAAGGGCGCCCAAGGGCGCCCCTTAACCTCGTATTGCCTCGTTAGCCGGCACCCTGGCGGATGCCAGGCCCTTCCTAAGCCGATTGCTTGAGTTGTTCCAGGATGGCGGGGTTTTCCAGGGTGGACGTGTCCTGGGTGATTTCATCGCCCTTGGCCAGGGACCGCAACAGACGGCGCATGATCTTGCCGGAGCGGGTCTTGGGCAGGTTCTCGCCGAAGCGGATGTCCTTGGGCTTGGCGATGGGGCCGATTTCCTTGCCCACCCAGTCTTGCAGCTCCTTGATGATCTTCTTGGCCGCCTCGCCTTCGGGGCGGGCGCCCTTCAGCACCACGAAGGCGCAGATGGCCTCGCCGGTGAGGTCGTCAGGACGGCCCACCACGGCGGCTTCCGCCACCAGGGGATTGGCCACCAGGGCGGATTCGATTTCCATGGTGCCCATGCGGTGGCCGGAGACGTTCAGCACGTCGTCGATACGGCCGGTGATGGTGAAGTAGCCGGTGTCCTTGTCGCGGATGGCGCCGTCGCCGGCCAGGTAGTACTTGCCCTGGAAATCGGCGGGGTAGTAGGACTTCTTGAAGCGCTCCGGGTCGCCCCAGATATTGCGGATCATGGAAGGCCAGGGGCGCTTCACCACCAGGATGCCGCCTTGGCCCCAGGGCACGTCGTGGCCGGTTTCATCCACGATGGCGGCCTGGATGCCGGGGAACGGCAGGGTGCAGGAACCAGGGATCAGGGGCGTCACGCCGGGCAGCGGGGTAATCATGTGGCCGCCGGTTTCGGTCTGCCAGAAGGTATCCACGATGGGGCACTTGCCGCCGCCGACGTTGTTGTAATACCAGGTCCACGCAGCGGGATTGATGGGCTCGCCGACGGAACCGAGGATGCGCAGGCTGGTCAGGTTGTAGTTCTTCGGATGCACGGCTGGCGTGGTTTCCGCCGCCTTGATCAGGGAGCGGATGGCGGTGGGCGCGGTGTAGAAGACGGTGACCTTGTGGGCCTCGATCATCTTCCAGAAACGGCCGGCATCGGGGTAGGTGGGCACGGATTCGAAGACGATTTCCGTAGCGCCGCAGGCCAGGGGGCCATAGGTGATATAGGTATGACCAGTCACCCAACCGATGTCGGCGGTACACCAGAACACGTCGCTGGGCTTGATGTCGAAGGTCCACTTCATGGTCAGCACGGCATGGAGCAGATAGCCGCCGGAGCTGTGCTGGACGCCCTTGGGCTTGCCGGTGGAACCGGAGGTATAGAGCAGAAACAGGGGATGCTCGGCATCGACCCATTCGGGTTCGCAAACCTCGGATTGGCCTTCGACGACATCGTGGTACCAGACATCGCGACCCGCCGTCATGGCGCATTCGCCGCCGGTACGCTTGACCACGATCACAGTCTTCACCGGGCAGGCAGCGCCGGCCAGGGCGATGCCTTCATCCACTGCGGGCTTCAGGGGCAGCGCCTTGCCGCCGCGGCATTGGCCGTCCATGGTGATGACCGCCACCGCGCCGGCATCAAGGATGCGCTCTTCCAGGGACTTGGAGGAGAAGCCGCCGAACACCACGGAGTGGGTGGCGCCGATACGGGCGCAAGCCTGCATGGCGACGATGCCTTCCACGGACATGGCCATGTAGATCAGGACGCGATCACCCTTCTTGATGCCCTGGGCCTTGAGGGCGTTGGCGAACTTGCTGACCTTGACCAGCAATTCCTTGTAGGTGACCTTGGTCACCTTGCCGTCATCGGCTTCGAAAATCAGGGCGACCTTGTCGCCCAGCCCGGCTTCGACGTTCTTATCCAGGCAATTGTAGGAAACGTTCAGCTTGCCGTCGGGGAACCACTTGAAGAAGGGAGCGTTGGACTCATCCAGCACGGTATTGAAAGGCTGCTTCCAGACCAGGTGTTCCTTGGCCAGGCGACCCCAATACCCTTCGTAATCGGTTTCGGCTTCCTTGCACAGGGCCTGATAAGCGGCCATGCCGGACACAGCGGCCTGGCTCACCATTTCGGCAGCGGGGTGGTAGGTACGGGTTTCCGGGGATTCAGTGGTCATGCTCAACTCCTCATTGTGATTCTGTGTATTGATTATTGATACATGCGGCGGGCCATGTCAGCGGCGAGGCCGAGCCTTCACCCAGCCGTCCACCGATATTAGTTTAGATTTAATCGAAACAGTCTTACGTAGCTCTTACATATGACTTGATGGCAAGGGCCGTACAGCCCTCTCGCTACGCAGGAAGCCCGCCGCGAATGGTAGAATTCGGCCTCTTGAAAATCGATTTCAGCGAGCCTAATCGGCCGTGCCGAACACGCATCGATCCCCTGATTTCTCGACGACCGACGCATGCATCCCCGCTGAAAAGTTCACCGCTCCCTCCCGCCGCTCCTTTGTCACGAGATACCGCCATGACCGCCATCAAGCAGGAAGACCTGATCCAATCCGTCGCCGACGCCTTCCAGTACATCAGCTACTACCATCCCCTGGACTACATCAAGGCCCTGGGGGACGCCTATGAGCGTGAAGAATCCCCCGCCGCCAAGGACGCCATCGCCCAGATCCTGACCAACTCGCGCATGTCCGCCGAAGGCCACCGCCCCATCTGCCAGGACACCGGTATTGGCATGGTCTTCATCAAGGTGGGCATGAGCGTCACCTGGCCCGATGCCACCATGAGCATCCAGCAGATGATCGACGAAGGCGTCCGCCGTGCCTACGGCGACAAACTCAACCCCCTGCGTGCCTCGGTGCTGGCCGATCCCGCCGGCAGCCGCAAGAACACCAAGGACAACACCCCCGCCGTGGTGCACTTCGAAATCGTTCCCGGCCACCATGTGGAAGTGATCTGCGCCGCCAAGGGCGGTGGCTCCGAAGCCAAGTCCAAGTTTGCCATGCTCAACCCCTCCGACGATCTGGTGGAGTGGATCCTCAAGACCGTGCCCACCATGGGCGCCGGCTGGTGCCCCCCCGGCATCCTCGGCGTCGGCATCGGCGGCACGCCGGAGAAGGCCATGCTGCTGGCCAAGGAGTCCATCATGGCCCCGGTGGATATCCATGAACTGAAGGCTCGCGGTGCCAAGACTCGCGCCGAGGAACTGCGCCTCGAACTCTACGAGAAGGTGAATGCCCTCGGCATCGGCGCCCAAGGCCTCGGCGGCCTCACCACGGTGCTCGACGTCAAGGTGCTGGACTATCCCTGCCACGCCGCCAACCTGCCGGTGGCCTTGGTGCCCAACTGCGCCGCCACCCGCCACTGCCACTTCCACCTGGATGGCTCCGGCCCCGCCAAACTGGAACCGCCCAAACTCAGCGACTGGCCCGCCGTCACCTGGACCGCCGATACCAAGTCCGCCACCAGCGTGAACCTCGACACCCTGACCAAGGAAGAAGTGGCCGCCTGGAAACCCGGCCAGAAGCTGCTCCTCAACGGCAAGATGCTCACCGGCCGCGACGCCGCCCACAAGCGCATCGCCGACATGCTGGCGAAGGGCGAGAAACTGCCCGTCGACTTCACCAACCGGGTGATCTACTACGTGGGCCCCGTGGATCCGGTGGGCGACGAAGTGGTCGGCCCCGCCGGCCC
>RXJP01000038.1 GCA_003963315.1 Rhodocyclaceae bacterium
AATGGCGCCATCTCAAGGACGGCCCAGCCACCCTGACCGAGGCAGAAGTAGCCCGCGTCTCCGCCCATTTCGTGCCGCCTGAATACCAGGCCCTCCCTGCCAAGGACGTGCAATACGACATCGCCCTGCGCGATGACAAGGCCTTCGCCAAGTGGGCGGCCCACAACGTGCACGCCCACAAAGTGCCCGGCTATGCTGCCGTCACCCTGTCCCTCAAGGCGCCCGGCCTGGCCCCTGGCGATGCCACCAGCGAGCAGATGATCTTTGCCGCCGATCTGGCCGACCGTTTCGGCTTCGGCGAGCTGCGTGTGACCCAGGCCCAGAACCTGATCCTGCCCGACGTCAAACTGTCCGACCTCTACCTGCTATGGACCCAGGCCGGCGGCGCCGGGATGACCACGCCCACCGTGGGCCTGCTCACCGATATCACCTGCTGCCCCGGCGGCGACTTCTGCGATCTGGCCAACGCCCGTTCCATTCCCATCGCCAACTCGATCCAGGAGAAATTCAGCAGCCTGGAGGACGCGGAGGATGTGGGCAGCCTCAAACTCAACATCTCCGGCTGCATGAATGCCTGCGGCCACCACCACGTGGGCCATATCGGCATCCTAGGCGTGGACAAGAACGACCAGGAGTTCTATCAGATCACCCTGGGCGGCGCCTGGGGCATGGAAGCTAGCCTAGGCAAGGTGATCGGCCCCTCCGTGCGCGCCGCCGATGTGGCCGGCGTGGTGGAGCGGGTGGTGGACGTTTACCGCAGCCAGCGCCAATCCGGCGAGCGTTTCATCGACACCTTCCGCCGCGTCGGCATGGAAGCGTTCAAGACCCGCGCCTACGAAGGCGTAAACACCGTCGCCCGGGAGATCGACCATGACTAGGATCATCAAGAACGGCCAGATCGTGAATGACGATTGGCAAGTGCTGCGCTTGGCCGAAGGCCAGGCGGCGGCAGAAGTGAAGGTTCCCGCCGGCAAAGTGCTGGTGCCCCTGGCCGTTTGGCGTGCCCACAGCGACGAGCTGATCCAGCGCAAGCACCACGGCAACGATCTTGGCGTATGGCTGGCGCCGGAGGATGATCCCTCCGTGCTGCTGTCCCACCTGCAGGAGTTCGCCGTCATCGGCATCGACTTCCCCGTCTTCCGCGACGGCCGCGGTTATTCCAGCGCCTTCCTGCTGCGCAGCCGCCATGGCTACAAGGGCGAATTGCGGGCCATCGGCGACGTGCTCAAGGACCAGATGTTCTACCTGGCCCGAGTCGGTTTCGACACCTTCGCCGTGCGGGAAGACAAATCCATCGACGACGCCCTGGCCAGCCTCAAGGATTTCAGCGAGGTCTATCAAGGTTCGGTGGATCAGCCCGTGCCCTATTTCCGTCGCCGGGCTGCGTGAGGAAACACCATGGCTGACAACATGAACCCCGATCTCAACGACGCCGCCCTGGTGGCTTCCGTCAAGGCCAAGAGCGAAGCCGCCCTGGCTCTGCTGCAAAAGATCGCCGCCGACTACGGCCCTGCCGGTCTGGCCAATAGCCTGGGCGCGGAGGACATGGTCCTGACCCACCTGATCGTCAAGAACAAGCTGCCCATCAACATCTTCTCCCTCGACACCGGCCGCCTGCCCACCGAGACCTACGATCTGATGGGCCGCTTGAAGCGTCACTATGGCTTGTTGCTGACCCTCTACTATCCGAACCACGAGAACGTCGAAGCCTTCACCCGCACCCATGGCATCAATGGCTTCTACGACTCGGTGGAGAATCGCAAAGCCTGTTGCCATGCCCGCAAGGTGGAACCCCTGCAACGGGCCTTGAAGGGCAAAAAGGCCTGGATCACCGGCATGCGTGCCGAGCAATCGGAGACCCGTGCCGAACTGCCCGTGCAGAGTTTTGACCAAGGCAACGGTTTGGAGAAATTCAATCCCCTGGCCGACTGGACCGAGGCCGAAGTGTGGGCTTTCATCCGTCTCAACGACGTGCCCTACAGTAAGCTCCATGAAAAGGGCTACCCCAGCATCGGCTGTGCGCCCTGCACCCGGGCCATCCAGCCCGGTGAGCATGTGCGCGCCGGTCGTTGGTGGTGGGAAAGCGCAGATGGGAAAGAGTGTGGTTTGCATGTTTCCCGCTAACCACACTCTTTTCTGCCGGAGCTTCGGCGGAACCCGGCAAAATCACAGTGCCGGGGATAGCCAAGAGCCCGCCGGCAAAGAATGCGGCCTCCACGTCAGCAAGGTTTGAGAAAATAGCGACATGAATACGACCAAACAAAAGACCCTGAGCCACCTGGACTGGCTCGAAGCCGAAGCCATCCACATCATGCGTGAAGTGGCCGGCCAGTGTTCCAACCCGGCCCTGCTGTTCTCCGGCGGCAAGGATTCCATCTGCATGCTGCGCATCGCCGAGAAGGCTTTCCGTCCGGGCAAGTTTCCCTTTCCCCTGGTCCATGTGGATACCGGCCACAACTACCCGGAAGTGATCGCCTTCCGCGACAAGCGCGCCGCTGAACTGGGCGAACGCCTGATCGTGCGCTCCGTGGAAGATTCCATGAAGCGCGGCACCGTAGTGCTCAAGCACCCCGGCGAGTCGCGTAACAAGCACCAGTCGGTGACGCTGCTGGAAACCATCGCCGAGTTCGAGTTCGACGCCTGTATCGGCGGCGCCCGCCGCGATGAGGAAAAGGCTCGGGCCAAGGAACGCATCTTCTCTTTCCGCGACGAATTCGGCGGTTGGGACCCCAAGAACCAGCGCCCCGAACTGTGGAGCCTCTATAACGCCCGCGCCCACAAGGGCGAGAACATCCGCGCCTTCCCCATTTCCAACTGGACCGAGCTGGACGTGTGGCAGTACATCGAGCGCGAAGGGCTGGAACTGCCCAGCATCTACTTCGCCCATACCCGCCCCGTGGTACTCAAAGGCGGCTCCATCGTGCCGGTGACCGACGTCACCCCGGCCAAGCCCGGCGACGTGGTGGAGGACATGGTGGTGCGCTTCCGTACCGTGGGTGACATCACCTGTACCGCGCCGGTGGCATCCAATGCCGATACGGTGGCCAAGATCATCGAAGAAACCGCCACCACCACCATCACCGAACGGGGCGCCACCCGCCTGGATGATCAGGCCTCCGACGCCGCCATGGAACAACGCAAGAAGGAGGGCTACTTCTGATGAGCGCCCGCGACAATATTTCCCAAATCGAAGATCGCGGCCTGCTGCGCTTCCTCACCTGCGGCAGCGTGGACGACGGTAAGAGCACCCTGATCGGCCGCCTGTTGTTCGACACCAAGACCATCCTTGCCGACACCCTGCACGCCATCGAGAAGACCTCGGCCAAGCGCGGCATGGAAGCGGTGGATCTGTCCCTGCTGACCGACGGCCTCCAGGCCGAACGGGAACAAGGCATCACCATCGACGTGGCCTACCGTTACTTCACCACCGGCACCCGCAAGTACATCGTCGCCGACGCGCCGGGCCACGAGCAGTACACCCGCAACATGGTGACCGCAGCCTCCACCGCCAACCTGGCCATCATCCTGATCGACGCCCGTCGCGGTGTGCTGCCCCAGACCAAGCGCCATTCCTACATCGCCCACCTGATGGGCATCCCCCACATCCTGGTGGCGGTGAACAAGATGGACCTGGTGAATTTCGACCCGGCCGTGTTCGACAAGATCAAAGCCGACTACCTGGCGTTTGCCGCCAAGCTGGGCATCAAGGACGTGAAGTTCCTGCCCTTGTCCGCCCTCACTGGCGACAATGTGGTGGACCGCAGCGAAGCCATGGCCTGGTACGATGGCCCGACCCTGGTGGAGACTCTGGAAGCCGCTCCCGGCGCCCATTCCGAGCACGACGAGCCCTTCCGTCTGCCGGTGCAGTACGTCTGCCGGCCGCAGGATTCGGCGAATCCTGAACTGCACGACTACCGCGGCTTCATGGGCCGTATCGAGGCCGGCAGCATCGCCATCGGCGATGCCGTCACCATCCTGCCCTCGGGCCAGACCACCACCGTCAAGGACGTGCAACTGGCCGGCCAGTCCATCGGCTCCGCCTTCGTTGAACAGTCGGTGACCTTGTTGTTGGCCGATGAGATCGACATCTCCCGCGGCGACATGATCGTCAAATCCGCTGACACCGCGCCTGCCGTGACCAAAGCCATCGAAGCCGAGTTGTGCTGGTTGTCGGAAACGCCTCTGGAGCCCAGTCGCCGCTATCTGGTGCGGCATACCACCCGCACCACCCAGGCCAAGCTGGCGGGCATCGCCTACAAGTTGGACATCAACAGCCTGGAGCAGGTGGGCGCCGACAAGTTGCAGATGAACGACATCGCCCGGGTCACCATCAAGCTGGCCCAGCCTTTGGCCATCGACGCCTATGCCGACAACCGTGGCACCGGCGCCTTCATCGTCATCGACGAATCCACCAACAACACGGTGGGCGCGGGCATGATCGTCAAGGCGGCGGATTGAGCGCTATATCCTTGGAACCGGAGAGCGGGACGCAGGTCGAACCGCTCTCCCATCATTTGTCGAGCTGATTGCCATGGCCCTAGCGTTGCCCCGCCCCCGAATTTTTTTCCTGTTGCTGGCCTTGGCTGGACTGGGTTGTTTCTTCGGTGGCGTGTTGTTGGGTAACCTCATGCATCTGGCCGCCTGCCCCCTGTGCATCCTGCAACGGATGACCTACCTGGCCTTTGCTGTGATCGGCTTGATCGGCATCGCCCTGGCGCAAAAGCCCTTGGGTGCCCGAATCACGGCAGCCGTGATGACGGGATTCGCGGCAACCGGCGCCTATATCGCAGCTTACCAAACCTGGCTGCAACTGCATCCGGAAGGCCCCAGTTGCAGCGCCAACTCGCCCTGGTGGGAAGACTTCGTCTATTGGGCTGGGGAAAAGGCGCCGGATCTTTTCCTATCCAGCGGCATGTGCTCCGACCCGGGCTTCACCCTGTTCGGCCTCAGCATCGCCAACTATTCCTTGATGGTGTTCGCAGGGCTCACCCTGGCTTCCCTGGCGCTCCTGTTACGGCGCCTTTGAACCGCCCAAGGCGCCGTTGACGCAGTCCACCAACGCGGCGGCGAAATTACTGCCGGCGCTTGCTTGGACATTGCAGCTTCCCTTGCGTTTATCGAAGGTGACTGCGCCGTCTCCGTAACTGGTGCCATCCGCCGGCATGCTTCTGGACACCGAGCGGGCGGTCGCCGCTGCAGGAGGCGCGTAGGCCGCCGCGGATTGTGCGGGCGGCTCCTCCCCAGGGGATGAGGCCGGGGAAGGCTGCGATGCCGCAGGCGCCGAGGGCGCCTTGCGGTAGGGTGTGTCGATGAAGCTGGCATCCGTGGGCGCAGCCCGTTGCCCCGGCGCGATGGTCAACGGTGTCGGCCGTTCCACGGCTGCCACATTGGTTACCTTGGCTTTGGAGTCGCCGTCGTATTCCGGCGCGGCTTTGGGCAGCATGTAGATCAGGGCTGCCAGGAAAGCGATGGCGGACACGCCGGCCACGGCAAGCTGTACTTCGGGATGGCGCTGCCACCAGTTCTTCCCCGCCATGGGGTCGATGGGGATATAGCTGTCGCCTGCGCCGAAGACGGAGGTGCCGGGATTGGTGTTGTTCTTGAAGAGCTCTGGCGGCTTGGGGCGTCGTTTTCGCCTGTTCTTGAGCTTGATGGTGATGCGGCGCATCGATGTGGTGGTGGCCATGCCGGCGATCTCCTGGCAGTTCCGCTGCCTTGGCGCGCGGGGTCATCGAATGATCCGCAATGCTTTAGGCCGGTGACTTTGCGTACCCATCTTTCAATGGGGATGCCTTGTTTCAGTGATGGAAGCCGGCGAAGTATGAAGCGGTTTTTCGGTGAAGTAAACCGCTTGGAATAAAAAAGCGCTCCCGGAGGAGCGCTTTTCGTTTGGGCGTGGCAGGGAGGGCGAAGCCGCTCCTGCCAGGGCGGGAATTACATGCCCATGCCGCCCATGCCACCCATGCCACCCATACCGCCCATGTCGGGCATGGCGGGCTTTTCTTCGGCCAGCTCGGCCACCATGCAGTCGGTGGTCAGCATCAGGCCTGCCACGGAAGCGGCGTTCTGCAGCGCGGTGCGCTCGACCTTGGTGGGGTCCAGCACGCCCATCGCCACCATGTCACCGTACTCGCCGGTGGCGGCGTTGTAGCCGAAGTTGCCCTTGCCTTCCATCACCTTGTTGACCACGACGGAGGGTTCGTCGCCGGCGTTGGCGGCGATTTCACGCATGGGTTGCTCCAGGGCGCGCAGCACGATCTTGATGCCGGCGTCTTGGTCAGCGTTGTCGCCCTTGACGGACACGCCAGCACGGGCGCGGATCAGGGAGACGCCGCCGCCGGGGACGATGCCTTCTTCAACGGCTGCACGGGTGGCGTGCAGGGCGTCTTCGACGCGGGCCTTCTTTTCCTTCATTTCGACTTCGGTGGCAGCGCCAACCTTGATCAGGGCCACACCGCCGGCCAGCTTGGCGACGCGCTCTTGCAGCTTTTCGCGGTCGTAGTCGCTGGTGGCTTCTTCGATGGCAACGCGGATCTGGGCAACGCGGGCCTTGATGGCGTCTTCAGTGCCGGCACCGTCGATGATGGTGGTGTTTTCCTTGCCGATTTCCACACGCTTGGCTTGACCCAGGTCTTGCAGGGTGGCCTTTTCCAGGGACAGACCGACTTCTTCAGCGATCACGGTGCCGCCGGTGAGGATGGCGATGTCTTCCAACATGGCCTTGCGACGGTCGCCGAAGCCAGGGGCCTTCACGGCCACGGTCTTCAGGATGCCGCGGATGTTGTTCACCACCAGGGTGGCCAGGGCTTCGCCGTCCACGTCTTCAGCGATGATCAGCAGGGGGCGGCCGGCCTTGGCCACTTGTTCCAGCACGGGCAGCAGGTCGCGGATGTTGGAGATCTTCTTGTCGAACAGCAGCACGAAGGGGCTGTCCAGCACGGCGATCTGCTTGTCGGGGTTGTTGATGAAGTAGGGGGACAGGTAGCCGCGGTCGAACTGCATGCCTTCCACAACTTCCAGCTCGTTGTTCAGGGACTTGCCGTCTTCAACGGTGATGACGCCTTCCTTGCCGACCTTGTCCATGGCCTTGGCGATGATGTCGCCGATGTCGGCATCGGAGTTGGCGGAGATGGAACCCACTTGGGCGATCTCTTGGGTGGTGGTACAGGGCTTGGACAGCTTCTTCAGTTCGTCGATGGTGGCGGAAACCGCCTTGTCGATACCGCGCTTCAGGTCCATGGGGTTCATGCCGGCGGCCACGTACTTCATGCCTTCGCGAACGATGGCCTGGGCAAGCACGGTGGCGGTGGTGGTGCCGTCACCGGCCACGTCGGAGGTCTTGGAAGCCACTTCCTTGACCATCTGGGCGCCCATGTTGGCGAACTTGTCCTTCAATTCGATTTCCTTGGCCACGGACACACCGTCCTTGGTCACGGTGGGGGCGCCGAAGGAACGCTCCAGCACCACGTTGCGGCCCTTGGGGCCGAGGGTCACTTTAACGGCATCGGCCAGAATGTTGATGCCTTCAACCATGCGATGGCGAGCGGAATCGCCGAACTTGACTTCTTTAGCAGCCATGTGTGTATCTCCTGATATCTTGTTTCGATAAGCCTGAAATTAGGCTTCAACAACGCCGATAATGTCTTCTTCACGCATTTGAAGAAGTTCTTCGCCAGCGATCTTGAAGGCCTGGCCAGAGTACTTGCCGAAAAGCACGCGGTCGCCGACCTTGACGGCCATGGGGCGGACCTTGCCGTCTTCCAGGATCTTGCCGGCGCCGATGGCGATCACTTCGCCTTGGTCAGGCTTCTCGGTGGCGGAATCGGGGATGACGATACCGGAGGCCGTCTTGCGCTCTTCTTCCAAACGCTTGACGATCACGCGGTCGTGCAAGGGACGAATTTTCATGGTCTTATCTCCTTGAGTTGATGACTGAGTGGTGCGGTATATGCCGCAAAGTTGTTAATATTCAGTCGGTTGATGCGGCCCGCCTAGGGCCGGGATGGCAAGGTCGTTAGCACTCGCCACCGACGAGTGCTAATAATAAGGATGGCTTCCCCCCTTTTCAAGAGGCAGGGGCAAATGTTTTTGCGTAGATTGGTCGGCCTTGGTCCTGTGTGTAAGGACGCAAACAACACCGGAAGAAAAACGGAACGACCCCGGAAGGCCGTTTAGGGCGAATAGCTCACAGTCTAGATTGTTCGGTACTCTTTGCCATCCGCCTTTTGCTTAATCAAATCGCTTATCTCCCCGAGCAGGGCGTTGGTCTTGTTATTGGATGGCACCGGATTGCCCTCCAGCGTAAGTAAAAGCTTGCCGAGTTCCATTTTGTTGGATGGGGCCGTCCCTAGTACGCTTAACAGGCTGATGTTGTTTCTGCTAGAAAAACTAGCCAAGGAACGTTCCAGCAACGTAATTTTTTCTACATAGGCGGGAAGCTTCTCAATTGCTTCCCGCCAGCCTCTAAGGTCTTTTTCTTTTTCATCCCGTGATGGATTGGCTGCATGGATCGCCACTTTGATAGCAGCAAGGGTAGACGAAATATCTGACGTGTGACCCGCATCGAAAACATCAACGCCTGCCATCGTGCCGATATTGCGCTCACGCCATACTGCCCTTTCTTTACCGTTATCGTCTTTCTCCAAGTGTTTCACTTGAACTATAACGGCCCAGTTTCCCGTTTTGACCATATCGGTCAAACGTTTCCTGGCGTCCACCGACAAAACGCTATGAAAGCTGTGGCGAATCTTTTGGATGGCTTTCATCCTGTGATCGGCTTCGCCCAAGCGCGCCCATAATTCATCCTTGTTGTTTAGCAGTACAGATAGCGCCGCAATGTGACCATCAATACGAAGCTCCATGTCGACACGCTTTCGTTCGGCTACGAAGTTCTGATCGGCATTGAAGTATTGCGAGGCGCAATTCTTGCCAATTAGGGCCTCAGCACCGTCTTTGCGCTTTCCGAGCCAACCGTTCTTGTGTGGATGCTTGCAACGGCCTGTAACGTGTTCTACCTGGCACTTGACGATTTCACTAAGCTGGTAAGGCCCAATCAAGGATAGGAAATTCTCAATGGAGATTCCATTTTCAATATTGAAGTTTTCACGTTTATCAATCTCTGAAAACTCGAAAAAGGAAATGACACGATCTGTCACAGTGAAGCTCCTGTGCGTATTGTTTCAACCCTCTTATCATAATGAGAAATCCATGAGTCAGGGGTAAGCCCTAGATGCAACATGAACCATGTATTCATCTTGACCTCAGTCTTGACAGCCCGCATTGGAAGTGAATAGAGTGACCCTCGGCGGGTGTTTCCAATGGGTAAAGGTTGCGTGGGGTGCCTTCGCATTATGTTGGTTCGAATCCAACCCCCGCCCTCAAACTCTACCCCGCCGTAACTTTCTCTGCTCGGCGTTGATCTGGTAGGCTCGTACGGTGGTAATTCCGTGAGTCTTGGCAATATCCTCAACGGCCTCACGACCAAAAGCCCGATAGATTTCATCATCACGTAAAGCCTGACGAAGTTTCTGGCCGACAGGGACGTATATCTGTCGACCGCCAAAATATATGGCTAAACCGAGTACGGTGGATCGAGCTAGTTTCTCAGCCAAATCTGCTGATACTGTTTCGCGCTTCAATGCAGCCTCGGCAACATCAAGCATGTCTGCCAGCAATTTAGGCCATTTGGAACGAGAGAGATTTGCCAAGGCATCACAAAAAGTGACCTCGGCCAAGTCCTCGTGTGTTGGGTTAGGCATTGAGTGATCCAACTGTTCTAACGGCTTCTATGTAGTCGCATCCGGTTCCTGCTTGGCATATCCGAAGCTTCCGCAGATATTCGAGGGAGCCTTGTGGGTAGTCAAATCCTCCTTGGTGACCACTAACAGTTCTGGAAGAGACTTCTGCGAAGTCGACATTGGCTTTGGTGTATTTACTAAGGTAATCCGGATTGCGTTTTAGATATTCAAAAATTTGAGCCATCGCATCCTTGAAGGAGATGGAACTTCTTTTCGCGTACTCGACAATCCATGCCGCCAATTCGAGTTCTTCAGGTGTGAAAACAACACCATCGGGAATTTTTAAATTATTTTGGCCGGCTCCACGTGCTGGGCCAAAAGCAGCCGAGATGTCCCAGTCGCGCTTCCTGGTGAATTCAATTTCCGCCGGCGTACGCGGTGAAACTTGAGGAAGTTTGGTGGCCAAGGCATCCAGCCTGCGTTTATGTTCGGCGGGCGTAAGATTGGACTTCGAAGCAGGTTCGGAAAACGTAAAGACCATGATATTTCCTGTCATATAGAATCGATTGAAGAAACCAGGGCAAAAATAGATCGATATCAATATGCACCTGCGGCGCGATTGCCGCCGTAGGTATGTTCAATTGCAGCCGATACAGGGCCACGCCCTAAACTAATGTCACTGGCGATAGAAGACTTCACCTTTTCAACAACCACATCAATAACGGTTCTGCCGTTATCTTGACGCTGGGAAACCTGCCCCCCATTCCCTGGGGACTCGATTACATTGACTACGACACTGCCTGATGTGCCGCTACTGTGGGCGGCACCTTCAGGGTAAACCTTGACCCCTAGTGAACCGCCAGGGCCACGCACCAGGGGCATCACCGCCTCGGGGCCAGCTTCGCCGGCCATGCCGAAGGCGCCCCCCTGGGCGAACTTGAACAGGGTGGGACTGCTGAGGATCGTATTGGCGTAACGGTGCAGACTGGGGGAACTGAACACATCGCCCTTGGCGTAACCGAAGGCAGACAAGAACGACAGGGAGTCAGCTGATTCCACCATGCCGGCCGCTGCGCTATTGGGGTTATACGAAGTCCCCAACCCCAAGGCGTTGTTAAGGGAGTTGGAAGCCCAGCTCATCCCGCTCGCCGCCAATGGTGCAAATAGCTTGTTGTACTCTGCCTTGGCAACTTCCTGGGCCAAAGTGTTGAACAAATCCTTGATGGAAATCTTGCCGGTGGTGGCCCACTTGACCCAGGCATTCTCAGCACTACTGAGCATGGAGGTCATGAATCGCTGGCCCTGGGCAGATACGTTCTGGATGTTGTCCAGGTACTTTTGCAATGCGACTTCGGAGCCATACCACCAAGAGTCATTAAGGGCCATCTGCTTCTCGTTGAGCTGCCCTACCTCTTGGCGTTGATCGGCAATAACCTTGTTCGCATCCGCCAGCCGGGCGGTATAGGTTTGCTCGTCAATGATTTTTTCATCGTATTGTTTTTTTAAATCATCAGTTAATTTCTTGCCTTCCTGGTTTACCTTGGCTAGTGCATCCTCCAGCTTGCGCTGCCCTTCCGGCAGTATCTGGAAGCTGCGTTCGACCGCTTCGTTTTGCTCATTGAACTTTCCTTTCAGGACATCAATGGAGAAGCCAATACGGATATTGGCTTGTTCGACTTTTTGGGCATCGATCTTGACTTGATCGTTTTCCTTACCTGAGTATTCCCCCAAACCTTGCGCCAGACGCTGCATTTCGCCGAGGGCCGTCACCTGACCTTTTTTATCGTTCGCCTTCAGCGCGTTTTGATATTCCTGAGCAAGTATTTTCTCCCGCTCCTGCACCCGGTTTGTTTCTATCTCCAAGCTCTTGCGCGCGGCATCCTGGTCCGTCATCAGATGCAACGTGACATTGCGTTTGAGGGCAGATTGTTCTGCCTTCGCTGCATCGTCGATCAACTTGGCTTTTTCATCTAAAGTCGCCTTGGCCGCAGAAATCTCCGATCTGTTGGCAGCATCCCTGTATTTCTGGGCCGATTGCTGGATCAACTGCTGAATCTGTTCCTCGCTGTAGACACGCTGCTTTCCGGCAGCGATGGCGCCAGCATTGACGGCTTCAGCATCCTCACGTATTTTTTCCGCTTCATCGGCGCGAATCTGCGCACGGGTCCTGACGTTTTTCTTGATGCCATCCAGCGTGGCGGCAGCCTCAATAGCATGCTGCTGAGTCTTTGCGTCGATCGCCTTCTGATAGGCTGCCAATTCCTCTGAGTTGGCTTGCTCGATCAACTTCATACTCAAAGCGTGCTGGGCCTTCAATTCGGCTTCCAACTGGCTGGACATCCCGCCAAGGGGTAAATTTCTGGCACTCTCCAATCGCTTTCTGAGATCAGCTTCCCTTGCGATGGAAGAGTCGCGTTCCTCGGCAATGGTTGGTCCTTTGCCGATGTTCATCAGGGAATTAGCGACTTTATCAATCGCCATGCCCCATCCGAGATAGGACATTTTGAGGAGGCCAACCTTCTCGGCCTGGGCATCCAGGCTTTTATGCAAAGCGCCGGATATTTCGATGATGGCCTGCTCTTTGTTTCCGTGCTCGACCAGCTGCCGAATATGTTCGTACTGCACCACATTGAGATAGTGGTACTGTGCGTTCGTCGTTTCCGCCCACTTGACTGTTCCTTCTGTCATCCCCTCGAATGCCTTCACCACATTACTGGCGGACTCCTCAGTGAGGTGTTGGAAGTCGATCGCTGCCCGGCCGACGGCGGCAATTTCGTTGGAGGTGAATCTCCCGGATGCTGCAAACGCCTCAAGCAGTTCGCGGGCCTTGACGACACCACCGGAAACATTCGTACGAATGTCCTCGGCCATCGCGTTGATCGAGTCCCGCGTCTGCCCGGAGTAACCGCCCGTGAGCTGCATGGTCTTGCTGAAGTGCTCCAACTCCATCGAACCGCGCACGATTTCAACGGCTGCGCCGGCTGCCGCTACACCGAGGCCAATAATTCCTAGCGTTGTTGGCGCCATCAGCGCTTCGGTCAGGCTCATACGCTCTGCCAGCACCATGAAGCTGCCGGGCATGCGGGAGAAATTGCCGGTCATGGCCTCATGGCCAAGCACCATCAGCTCACGCCGGGCACCGGCAGTGGCGAACATGCCCTTTTCTGCGTTTGCGGCGACATCAGTAAAGCCTTTGACCACCTCAGTTGTTGCGCTCTTGCCACCCGACTCCAGTTCCTTCATCTGGGCTAGCATCCTGGACATGGTCAGGTCGAAGCGGTTGTCATCGCCCAAGCCCACATTGCCCGTGCGGGCCGCATTGGACAGCGCGTTAAAGTCGGTCTTGAGCTGGCGCAGTTTTGCGCCGAGGGGATCGTATTTGTCGAGGAGCTTCTGCACCTCGTCGGTGGTGGTGCCTAGGGCGGCGCTGGTTTGCTGCGCCGCCTGGGTCACCTTGCCCATATCGGACACCACGCCGGTGAACTTCTGGCTTTCGCCGGTATCGACCTTCAGCCGTAGCCCGAATTCGGCGCTGTTTGTCATTGACGGTGGACCTTTAGATCAGTGTTACGCCGGATTCATGTAATGCTGTCATCGTCTCTTGCAAAGCCTCATCTGTCGCGCCGGTGAGATGAGCAAGGAAATCGCTGAAGATTACATCCGGAGAATTTGCTGCTTGATACACGCCTTTACAGGATGCCAAGTTGAATGAAGGAAGAGTAATTTCTGCGGAAGACTTAGTAAAGCCGGTGGGTTTTAGATGGAGCACCCTGGACAGATTTTCTAAGGCTAGGATTTGCAAATAATGCTTTTTAACGTCTTGGGTGGCTTGCACATATTTCTCACCCGCGCTTTCAGCTAGTTGAATCAGTAAATCGCGCAGTAGGTCGTGATCCTTAGTGTGCAAGAGGTGTAATTGTTCCTCGGCGCCACGGAGCTTGCGTTGAAGACCTTTGATTGCTTGGTTGGCATCACCGGATACCACCTTCGAATGCGCCAAGGCAACCCTATGCGCCTCTCTTTCAGCCTCGCTGTTGCTATCAAATTCTTTTAATTCGCCATCTGTCACTAGTCCCGCAGCGGCCCCAGCTAGAAGGTCTTCCCGTGCAATGATGAGATGATCAATCTTGGGTATCGCTGCTTCAGAGGCAGCGATTTCATTGTTTTTCGCCACAATGATTCTGTCGAGATTCGAAATCACGTCCTCAATGTCGGAAATTGCAACCTGATGGGCAATTACGGCGGCAAGCGACTCGTCCGGCTTGGAGACTTTCCGGCGAGTCCCCACTAAAATTTTATTTTCTTGCGTCATAATGTCATCTCCATAAATTGGTTTCAATCGACGCAAAATTAATTTGCACGATGAGGCCATTTTCTGGCGCGCTTGGAAAAATAGCAGCCTAAAATGTTTTACTAATTAAAGTGCTTTACTCATTTGTTTCGCATAAATGCGGAAGAATATATGGGCGCGGTTGGCATGATGGCCTTGAGCCACAGCACGTGGCTACCATTTATTTCTAGGAGCCCCTGGCATGAGCTGACTGGCTTTGTTCTGCAAACCTCTTCGGCAGGGGTGTTGGGGGTGGTTCCTGGTGCCATCCCCAACGCGCAGATCAAACTTTCAATGCTCTCCCCTCTCTAGGCTCCTTAATGACCGCGTTATAGGTGCGTTAATTCCCGCTAATAGGGAGGTGGCAAGGGGGTAGTGGCCTGTAAATGAAAAAACCCGCCAAAAGCGATTCTGGCGGGTTTTGTTTTGGGGGTTGGGAAAGTTATCGATCTCTAAGCGCTCGTTCCATGCACTCTTTTGCGTTAAAGGCTTTATCGACCGGGCCGGCCAGCGCTTCCCCAAAAAAGCGAAAGACGGCGGCGGCTTCGCTGGCGAATGTGCCGTTCATATTGGTTGTCGTGCTTTTCAGGTTGCAGCATGGCCCTGATTCCCTTCATGGCAGAAACGCCCAATTGGATAAAGTAGAGGGGCTCGGTTAGTATTTTTGCCGCCTCCTGTCCGTCCGCATTGTGTAGCAAGTTAGACATGGCCGATCCCCTCTATCTGGTTTGAGTTCATCACAATTTCTTTGGGGCGCTTCTTTTGTCGTTTTGCACCACGCTCATTTTCGCTAAATGATGGACATATGCCCGGAATCAGTCGCATGGTTACATCGCCATCAACGGAGCAGACAATGATCTTTTTCTTGGTTGGTTTTCCGTCATTCCCGTGACGGCATTCCCAGCACGCGCGAGCATTGGGATTAAAAGGGTCCGGTTTTAGCAACATGATGATGACTCCTCCGAAATGGCTGCACTGGGAACGACTAGGGCAATTGCATCATTCGCTGGTTGAAGATCGACAACATTGCTTAGGCATGGCCGAATCCATGTATTGCCAATGCAAATAGCCACCCCGCCCTTTAGTGCATCTTCGAGCTCTTCTATCCATTTGCTCATGCTTGCCCCCCCCAGTGCCCAGCGTTCTCTGCCCCGAGTTTCAAGAAACGCACGTCAAGGCGCTGTGCGCCGGCTGCCTTTTGAAGTTTCCTCGCCTCCCGTAAGGTCTCATAAAGGTAACGCAAGCCGCCATCCTGGCAGCCAATAACAAGGCAGAATCTCCGCTCTTCCCGCCCGGAGATTTGCTCTGCCTCAAGAATTGGGTCCACGTCATTCTCGCAGGGAATATCCACATGCACCAAGCCGCCACCAACACGGGAAAGAATTTGCTTTGTCTTGGCGTCCACCAACGCCTTGTATCCCGCTGCGTTGCCAATGAGGGCTAGCCCGATGCCATATTCATCAGGGAACACAGTTAATTGCTCAATAACGCGCGTTTGTAAAAGCTGTGCGTGGTCGAGAATGATGAGATCGCCTTCTCCAAGGAGCCGACGAACTGCATCAGTCGTTGCTTCGCCCGTTGCGGCAAATCCGTAAAGTCCTTTCTTTGCCAGGACTCCCCTGAGGATAGAAACATAGGTTTTAGTTTCGCCATTAATTTGAAGGTGCACAACGCCGTCGTCTACACTTTCTAACCATTTTGCGGCTGTCGTTTTACCCGCGCCAGATGCGCCGAATATCGCTGCGATACCGCGCCGTCCATCCGCCCCACGTGGTTCCCTCGCCTTCTCGAAGGCATTGATGATCCGCTTTATCGCAGGGTTCTCCACCAGTCCCACTGAGGCTTTGGCCAACTCGTCGTCCATGTCCCGTATCCAATTGGATAGCTTGGCCGTGGTGTCCGTGTCCCGCTTGCCCGCAATCCAATCTTCCAATGCTGGGCGCAGTACGCCGGATTCAACGGTCATCCGTGTAGGTTTAATACCGGCGCTTTGCATTTCGGCGATGCGGGCCGCAATAGCGTCCGGGCGCATCAAGGGCCTTGTCGGTTTTTCCCGAAATAATGTTTCGGTATCTGTCTTGTCCGGTGGCGAGCCGGCGTTAGGCACCGCAACCTCCTCGAACCTTATCAGTCCTGTTGTTTCCGCTTGGCTCATGTAGAATTTCCTTTCGATGCGAGCTTTACCCAGGCGCTGCGCAAGGTGCGAACTTGCCAGCGCCGCTTCATTTAAGAGGTCACCGTCCAAGCCGCTTGCGTGCCAATACGCGGCCAATGGCAGATTCCCCTTCTCGTTGCCTGATGTGGGCCGCTTCCTTCTTAAGTGCGGCCTTCTCTTTGTCTTCCGGCGTCTTCCTGCTGGTGGGTACATCCGCTGCCGTCTTGACCATTTCCAACACCTTGCCTCCCGGCAGGATTTCCCTGGTTGTCGGGTCGATAGCGTTGCCCATAACCTCTTCACGCAGTCCAGCCAGGTAGGCTGGTGTATCCGTTGCTCGCAGGTCTTGAAGTGCCTTGGCTTGCTCCTTGACGGTCTTGATATAGATTCGCCGTGCTTTGGTAACTGCCTTTGCGCCGGTCTTGTCAGTGAAACTTGTAAGCTCGACTTTGCGTGCCTGGCAAAGGAGTTTTTCTCCTCGGTAGACGTACAGCACGTCCCCTAGGTCTGTCGGGTTGTAACGGACGTAATACCCCGTACCCGGAGCCAGGCGTGCGGTTTGTTCGCTGTAGCAAAAAGCGCCGAAGAGGGTAAATCCGCCATCCTGGCGGCGGATGGTGATAGGAGCGGCTGATAGCCCGCACATCCGTTCTTGTGCTTCGCTGATTTTGCGCAGGGATACGCCTGGTTTGCTGCCTTCTTCCTGATACGTCTGCATTGGGCTGCGCCCATGCATGCCGTGGCCCCGATGGGGAGTCTTGTGGTACGCGGCGATTTCTTCCCGGAGAATGGCTTCCACCGTTTCTAGCGGCACTGCCTTGGATGCATCCCATTCTTCAGGGCGGGACTCAGGACTATTGCCACAGTAGGCGCCCCGGAACTCGGGCCGTGTTTCAACCATGTTGGCCAAGGTGCCAAAAAGCCGCTCTACGGGTTTGGTCTGTCCATGCGCCGGAGTGGCCCAGGAAACGTCCACACCCAACGCGGGGAACAAGCCGATGATTTCATCTTCCTGTACCTTGCCGCGTCGCCGCCATGTCGCTCCGCCAGTGATTTCCTTGGCGGCGTTTTCCATGCCGTTATCCATCTGAATCGTACGTGGGACGATGCGGCCGGTTGTCTTAAGGGCGTTAAGAAAAGCGCCTCGCACCAAGTCCGCATTCAGTGCGGCGCCGATGGCATAGCCCACCAGGTAACGACTGCGTACTTCTTCAATCGCCAGAAGATATAAGCGGAAGACCTTGCCTGCTGGCCCCAATTTGCCTTTGGTGTCGATAACCATCAAGTCCTTACGACGACCGTCTAAGGACCAAATTTCATGTAATGGCATGTCGTATGCTCGGCGCAAAGTCGGTGACCTGGCCTTAAGAGTGGTTTCCCCTTCCTTCGCGAGCTTTACCACGTCGATGGGTAGTCGCTTGAAGTCGGCATAGGCCGTGTCATAACTGGGAATCTTGCCCCAGCCTTCTTTTTCGGCTTGGCGCTTGGTGCGGTTCCAAGCGGTCTTAACCTTGGCGCCTGGAGTCAGAGCATGTGCGATGAAGAACTGATAGGCCGGTGCGGGCCACTCCGCTTTCTTGGCATTCTGGCCTGTCCATTGCCCCACCAGGAGAGCGGGCCATAGAACGGGGGCATAGCCCCGGATGATTCTGAGCTTGTCGTAGATGGTGGACTTACCCATGCCATAGGCGGATTTCATTTCTGCCAAGGCTTCGGCGTGGTGCAGGCCCTGCGCCTTCATGACTTGCCAATATAGGCAGGCTTCTCTGTCTTGATAGGCTTTGCCCTTGAGTTTTTTCGATTGCCCTTCGAAGCGGCGCCACAATTCGGCTACCTCTTCCTCGGGTAAGTCACGCTGCTCGTCATCAGCCCAGCCGCCCGGCGCTACAGTTGCATACTTGGCCCAGTAATGCGCTTGTGCCAAATGAGGTAGGGCGGATAGAGGGATGCGCCAGGTGCCGGAGGGGTCTTTGCTGGCACCGGAGTAACGAGATTTGTCGCAGCCATCTCGAAGCGTTCGGCCAGGGATATTGCTCGCTAAGGAGGCTTCCTCAATAGAGAGCAGTGGATCTACGATCTTTTCAGGAGTATTCACTACCTAACCTTCGACGATCTCGCCGTCTTTTAGGCCCAACATGACTGCGATTTTGTGACCGACGCCACGGGCACCACTGTTGCGACCGTTCAAAACTTGACTCACGGTAGCAGGAGTAAATCCGTGCTTTCGTGCCCATTCGTTTTGCCCCAAGCCTTTGCGCAGCCATTCGGCGCGAATCTCTTGCGTAGTGCGGGTAGATCGTGGTTTCATCGCGATGCCTCCATTTCTATATATGCAATCAAACGTGTGCAAATGATATGCACTCGATAGAGGGCAGTCAACTATTATGTCGACAATCGGTGACCGGCTTAAAGAAGAGCGTTCTAGGTTGAATTTGTCTCAAAGTGCTTTTGCTCAACGGACGGGAATCCATCGAAATACTCAAATGAAATATGAGTCTGGTGAACGTTTCCCTGATTCGACATACCTTGATGCGGTCAGTGAAATTGGCGTCGACGTGCCCTATCTATTCAGTGGCATCAGGTCTGGAGATAACGAGATATTCAACATGGCCCTGCTTGAGTTGGATGAGGGTATCTACCATGCCCTTGGCTACACGCAGCAAGAAAGGAAGTCTTACATCCTTGATTTCGCAATGATCATGAAGGCGGAATTCGATGCAGGCCGGGGCTGTGATGATGATGAATGGGTGGCCCAGACTCGAGGTTTATTCGTCTCAGATTTGTTGAGTCGAAGTCCTGTATTAGCTGATGGGAAATTTTCAGCGGAGACTCTTGATGTTGACCTACTAAGTCCTGTTATCACAGGTGTCGATCTTTTCGTCCAAAGCGCCGGATTCGTTTTGTCCCCGAACAAGAAAGCCCAATTAATAGCGATGCTTTATCGCGCCTTTAAGGCTAGCGGCAAGGTAGACCCGAAGATGATCGAAGAGGCGGTTAGGTTGGCTGCCGGGTAAGAATGCAAAGCGTCATTATGAGGCGCACCGTTGCCAAGCCTATTTTTGGCATTTACCATTGAGTGTTTAATTTATTTTTAATAAAATCATACAGATATACATGGTGGCAATAGGCTTGCCCATTTTCCTGTAATTGCCGAAGCTTGCGATCTGTTCTGCGGCACCCGGAATCCACTTTTCGAAGTCTTTAGCAGGTCCTTACGTAAGTGGTTTCGCCTTTTCCTTCCTCGTTTGGACTAATTTGCGCTGCATTTGGCACTTTAAACAGATAGGCGTTACTTGCCATAGTGCTGCGGGTCTTGATGGGAAAGCTATTGGTTAGCTAATGCTAGAGCCCCAGTTTTCTTATAGGTCAGTGCGGCTGTATGTGCCTCTTGGCAATTTCTGCGCATTTCAAACCAGAATTCCGGCGTTTTGTGCCATTATCCGCGCAGAACTGTTCACTTTTATAACGATGGCCTCTTCCTCGCTGAGGCTGGTATACCGCTCAACAGTGCGGGTCTTCGAGGGTTGTGGTTTAACTTCGGAATTCCGGACTGAACAGCTCCCCCTCACTGTGATCGCTCCCATTCAGTTCTTCATGCGCCGTTTTCTGCTGTCCTTGTTCTGCTGCTGCCTTCCCCTGTCCCTGCAGGGTTACGCCCAGGGGCGGAGCACGCTGCCCCCGGCGGTAAGCAAAGCCTTGGCTGCCGCGGGCATTCCCCAGTCGGCGGTGGGCGTGGTGGTGCAGGAAGTCGGCGCGTCTTCGCCCCGCCTCGCGGTCAATGCCCAGCAGGCCATGAACCCCGCCTCGGTGATGAAGTTGGTCACCACCTCCGCCGCCCTGGAAACCCTGGGGCCGGCCTACACCTGGAAAACCGGCCTCCTTACCGCCGCTCCTCTCAACGACGGCGTACTGGCAGGGGATCTCTATCTGCGGGGCAGCGGCGACCCCAAATTCACGGCGGAGCGGCTTTGGCTGTTGCTGCGCCAATTGCGCAACCGAGGGGTGAAGGACATCGAAGGAAATCTGGTGCTGGACCGTTCCGCCTTCGCCCCGGTGGATGCCGGCACTGCCTTCGACGACCAGCCTCTGCGGCCCTACAACGTCATTCCCGACGCCTTGCTGCTCAACTTCAAGGCGGTGCGACTGACCTTGAGCCCGGACCCTGCCCGCAAAGTCGTGGCTGTTTTGCCGGAGCTGCTGCCGGACAATCTGGACGTGGTGGTCCTTATCAAGCTCGGCAACAACGGGTGCGGCGACTGGAAGGATGCCCTGCGCGCCGATCTGACCGCCCGCGACAATCGCTATCGCCTGGTCCTCACCGGCACCTACTCGGCCAGTTGTGGCGAAAAAATCTGGAACCTGGGTCTGTTGCCCCACGATCAATATGTGCTTGGCCTGTTCCGCCAGATTTGGCACGAGTTGGGGGGCGAGCTGCGCGATGGGGTGAAGAACGGTGTAGTACCGCCCGATGCCCGCCTGCTGGCGGAAACGGAATCGCCCACCCTGGCCGAAGTGATCCGCGACATCAACAAGTACAGCAACAATGTCATGGCGCGACAGCTATTCCTCAGCCTGGCGCCGCAACCGGGCGCCACCACCGAGGGGGCGGCAGCGGCGGTGCTGGCCTGGTTGGCGGGCAAGGGCCTGAATTTCCCCGAGCTGGTGCTGGACAACGGTTCCGGACTTTCGCGCAAGGAACGTATCGCCCCCATCAACCTTGCCCGTTTGTTGCAAAAGGATTGGGAAAGTCCGCTCATGCCGGAGTTCGTCGCCTCCCTGCCCTTGACGGCGGTGGATGGCACCATGAAAAAGCGCCTGGGCAGCGTCGCGGTGGCCGGCCACGGCCACATCAAGACCGGCACCCTGGAAGGCGTGAAGACCATCGCCGGCTATGTGCAGGATGCCGCCGGGCGGACGGTGATCGTGGTGTTCCTGGTGAACCACCCCAATGCAGCCCAGGCCCAGGCAGCCCAGGATGCGCTGTTGCAATGGGCCTACGAACGCTAGGCCGGCACGACCGGCGTCGTCACCGTCACACGCCAGACATATCTCCCCGCTAGGCTGAGCTTCCAGCCGATGGGCCTGCGCGGCAGTCCGCCGCCGGCCTGCATCAGGTAGCCCTGAAGCCGGGAGCACGTTTGAGCCAGAAGCCTAATCAACACCAGAACCAGCACAAGGTTCGTGCGATTTTCCTGTCCGACATCCACCTCGGTACCCGGGGATGCCAGGCCGAGCGTCTGCTGGATTTCCTGCGGGACTACGAAGCCGAATACGTTTTCCTGGTCGGCGACATCATCGACTTCTGGGCCATGAGCCGCGGCATCCACTGGACCCAGGCGCAGAACACCGTGGTGCAGAAAGTCCTGCGCCGCGCCCGCCATGGGGAGAAGGTCTTCCTTATTCCCGGCAAC
>RXJP01000137.1 GCA_003963315.1 Rhodocyclaceae bacterium
CACCACCGCAAGCCCAGTTATGAACAAGCCGTCGCCACCCGTATTCTCAAAACCTCCAGCCAGCGGGTAGCCCCTCGCTGCCCGCACTTCGGCACCTGTGGCGGTTGCAGCATGCAGCACCTGGATGCCAGCGCCCAGACCGCAGTCAAGCAACGCGTCCTGGAAGATGCCCTGTGGCACTTGGCAAAACTCAAGCCTGAGGTGCTATACCCGCCCATCACCAGCAGCACCTGGGGCTACCGCCGCCGCGCCCGCCTCTCGGTACGTTTTGTCGAAAAGAAAGGTGGCGCCCTGGTGGGGTTCCACGAAAAACGCAGCAGCTATGTGGCCGTAATGGACACCTGCCCCGTCTTGCCGGTAGCCATTTCCGACCTGATCCCCCCCCTCAAGGAACTGGTGGCCCAAATGGACGCCCGCGAGCGCCTGCCCCAGATCGAGGTTTCCATCGGCGATGGGCAAAAAGTATTGGTCCTGCGTCACTTGGAACCCTTGAGCGAAAGAGATGAAAGCTTGTTGCGTGCCTTCGCCGACCAGCATGGCATCGTCTGGTACCTGCAACCCAAGGGGCCGTCCACCGCCCACCTGTTCCATCCCGCCGACACGCCGCCCCTGGCCTATTCACTACCGGAATTCGGCCTCCAGTTGCGCTTCTCACCCACCGAATTCACCCAGGTGAACCACGGCGTGAACAATCTCCTGGTACGCCGCGCCATGGCCCTGCTCCAGCCCCAAACTGGAGAGCGCATCGCCGACATGTTCTGCGGCCTGGGCAATTTCACCCTCCCCATCGCCCGCAGCGGCGCCACCGTGGTCGGCGTGGAAGGGAGCAAGGAGTTGGTGGAAAGGGCTAGGGCCAACGCCATCCTCAACGGACTGGAGGACCGCTGCGAATACGGTGTCGCCAATCTGTTCGAAGCCACGCCGGAAAGCCTGGCCGCCCTGGGCCGTTTCGACAAGATGCTGATCGATCCGCCCCGGGACGGCGCTGCGGCCCTGGTGCAAGCCCTGGGCGATGACGCCCCGAAGCGCATCGTCTATGTTTCCTGCAAGCCTTCGACCCTGGCCCGGGATGCCGCCATCCTGATCTATGAAAAGGGCTACACCCTCAAGGGCGCAGGCATCGCCAATATGTTCCCCCATACTTCCCATGTGGAGTCGATCGCCCTGTTTGAACGCGGGTAATGTGTCATAGGTCGTGCCTCGCCAGCGCATGACGTGGCGAGCGGCAGCCCTCTATAACCATGAACAAAGGAATGCCGTGAAGGCCAACCACCTGACCAGTAACGACCTCATGGCCATTGCCGCCATCGTCCTGATCTGGGGAACCAACTTTGTCGCCATCAAAATCGGCCTGCGCAGCTTCACACCGTTCCAATTGGGCGCCCTCCGCTACTGCTTCGGCATGTTGCCCCTGGTCTTTATCGTCCCCGCCCCCAAGCTTTCCTGGAAATGGATCCTGGTGTACGGCTTGTTTCAGGGCGTCGGTCAATTCGGCCTGTTGTTCATCTCGTTCCACGCCGGCATGACGGCGGCCCTTGCATCGGTATTGATGCAGACGCAAATGTTCTTTACGGCTTTCTTCAGCCTGATCTTCCTTTCAGAACGTCCCAGCCGGACCTTGATGATCGGCATGCTGATTGCCGCCCTGGGGCTGGGCTGCTTCATCATCAACTACATGTCTCCCGATGCCGGCCTCGGCACCACCACCATTGCAAGTTTCTTGTTATGCCTGGGCGCCGCCTCCATGTGGGCGCTCTCCAACATCATCGTCCGACTGGCCCAGCGTAAGACGCCGGAGTTCGATGTCCTGGGCTTCCTTGCCTGGTGCAGCGTGGTGCCCATCCTGCCCTTCCTGGTGATGAGTTTCTTTTTTGAGTCGCCAGTGGACCGCACCCGCTGGATAGCCACTGGCTGGGAAGGCTGGCTGTCAGCAGCGTACCTGGGTTGGGTGGCCACCATTTTCGCCAACAGCATGTGGACGAACCTATTGAAACGCCATGGCGCGAACCAGGTTGCTCCTTTCAGCCTGGGCATACCCGTTGTAGGGCTGGCGAGCGGAATCATTTTCCTGGGGGAGCACGTTAGCCCTTGGCAATGGGCCGGCATCGTGCTCACCTTGCTTGCCCTGACCCATGTGATTTTTGGGGGACGCGCCAAATCAGGGGCGGAAACGACCCGATAGCCAGGAAACATTGCCATAACGGGAAAGCCGACGATGGAATACTCCGTCTTGGATGTCCGCCGGCATTCTGCGACCAGACCCATCAATGAAAACGGCCACCCCAGGTGGCCGTTTTCACCAGGTAATACCGGGAAACGTTTAGTCGCGGTCGCCGCCGAACACACCCAGCAATTGCAGCAGACTGATGAAGATGTTGTACACATCCAGATAGACAGCCAGGGTGGCGCTCACGTAGCTGGTTTCGCCGCCCTTCACGATGCGGTCGATGTCGAACAGGATGAAACCGGAGAACACCACGATGGCCACCAGGGAAATGGCCATGGCCAAGGCGGGCAAATGCAGGAAAGCATTGGCGATGGCCGCCACCAGGATCAGGATGGCACCGGCCAGGAGGAAGGTGCCCATCTTGCTGAAATCCCGCTTGCCGGTGGAAGCAATACCGGCCAGGGTGAAGAAAATGGCGCCAGTGCCGCCCGCTGCCATGGCGATCAATTGCCCGCCATTGCGGAAATGTAGGGTATAGGCCAACAAGGGACCCAACATCAGGCCCATAAAAAAGGTGAAGCCCAACAGCAGGACAACCCCGAGGCCGCTGTTGCGGTTCTTCTCGATGGCGAAAATCAGCCCCCAACTCACGGCAAGGAACAGCACCATGGTGATCATGGGGCTTGCCACCATGAGCGAGACGCCGAACATCGTACCCAACAGCGCCCCGATCACGGTAGGGATCATTGACAGCCCCAGCAGCGCGTAGGTATTGCGCAGCACCCGGTGCTGCTGACCAACGTAGGTCTGGGAAGAATGAATGGTTTGCAGATCGGCTTGCATGTGAGGAAACCTCCTTGTGTTATGCAGTCGCAGACGAGCGAATTACTTCGTCAATGCATTGTAGACACAAATACTGGGGAATTAGTTGCATGGAATCCCGGAAACCAGACAACGCGGCTGTTCAACCCTGTCGTTCTGGCGGAGGCGGTGTCCGCTTCCGCCGCTAACTTAAGTACGCCGAACTTATCATAAGTATCCCCTAGAAGCTCAGGATTCATAGTCCTTTCGCTTTTTTTTCATATCAAAGCGATCCGATTCAATCCGAAGTAATCATGTTACGATATGTGGGTAAAAACGTGGGTACTTGGAGGGGTCATGGCCAGGCAGTTCGAGAGATTGAAGCCGCTCAGCGTGGAAAGGCTCAAGAATCCGGGCTACTTCCCTGACGGAGGCGGCCTTTACTTGCAGGTGAGTCCGTCCGGCAGCAAGTCATGGATATTCAGATTCACCCTTTCCGGGCGCGCCCGAGAAATGGGGCTTGGCCCCTACCCAACCATCGGACTAGCCGAAGCACGCGGTAAGGCGAATGACTGTCGGCGGCAGTTGCTGGAAGGAATTGATCCGATCACGGCACGGAACGCAGAGCGGCAAGCAAGGCAACTGGCCGCAGCCAACATGATGACATTCGACGAGTGTGCGAAGGCCTATGTTGCCTCGCATCGGGCCGGCTGGAAGAACTCAAAGCATGCCGACCAATGGGAAAACACCTTGCGCGACTACGTGTCCCCTGTCTTTGGTTCGGTTCCGGTGGCGGCCGTCGATACTGGCCTGGTGATGCGGGCACTTGAGCGCGACAGCCTATGGACGGCCAAGGCCGAAACGGCAAGCCGGCTGCGAGGGCGAATCGAGAACATTCTGAGCTGGGCAACCGTGCGCGGGTACCGATCCGGCGACAATCCGGCACGATGGAAAGGGCACCTCGAAGAACTGCTCCCGCACAAGTCGAAGGTAGCCAGAACCGAACATCACCCCGCTCTCCCATATCCAGAGATTGGCGACTTCTTCGTGATCCTACGGAAACAGGAAGGCATTGCCGCTAAGGCCCTGGAATTCACGATACTGACGGCGGCGCGGACCGGCGAAGTCATCGGCGCCCAATGGGACGAGATAGATTTCGCTGAAAAGGTCTGGACGGTACCGGCCGAGCGCATGAAGGCAAAGAAGGAACATCGTGCGCCGCTGTGTGCCCGCGCTCTCGCGATCCTCGAAGAGTTGCAACAAACGAGTGAAGAAGGCTTTGTGTTCCCTGGGCGGAGTGAGGGAGCTTCGATGTCGAACATGGCCATGCTTCAGTTGCTCCGCCGTATGGGACGCGATGATTTGACCGTGCATGGCTTTCGATCCACGTTCCGGGACTGGGCAGCAGAGCGCACCAACTACCCGCGAGAAGTCGCCGAGATGGCCCTGGCGCACACGGTAAGCGACAAAGTGGAGGCTGCCTACCGGCGCGGCGATCTATTTGATAAACGCCGGCGGATGATGGAGGAATGGCAGCGTTTCTGCGAGACACCTTCTCAAACGACCACGGGAGAGGTGGTGGAAATTCGCCGCCTTGCTTGACTACTGAAACGCTACGCTATACACTTCAACCGTGATCAAATCATTCCTGCACAAAGGGCTTAAAGCTTTCTTCGAGACGGGCAGCAAGGCCGGTATTCAGCCTCACCATGCGGCCCGTCTGGGGCGCCAACTGGCGCGGCTGGATGTCGCCAAAGAGGCCGCCGACATGAACGTGCCGGGATGGGGATTGCATCCGCTGACCGGACAGTTGGCGGGGCACTTCTCGATCACTGTGAATGGCAATTGGCGCCTGACCTTCATGTTCGAGGGCGAGGATGCCGTGCTGGTCGATTATCAGGACTACCACTGAAAGGACGGAACATGACCCGTATGCATAATCCGCCGCATCCCGGCGAAACCCTCCGGGAAGATGTGTTGCCGGCCCTGGGCTTGAATGTCACTGCAGCTGCCGAGCAGCTGCGAGTCACCCGCGCCGCGCTTTCCCGCGTGCTCAATGGACGCGCTGCAATCTCTCCGGAAATGGCCCTTCGCATCGAGGGCTGGCTAGGCATTGAGAATGGGGGGCGTGCCGATACCTGGCTGTCGCAACAGGCGGCCTACGACCTCTGGAAGGCCCGGAAGGCCGGCGCCCCGAAAGTGACAAAGGCCTCCATCGCACAGAGCACTTCCGCCGCCTGACGGCCTCAGGCAAAGCGGGCCGGTAAGGTGGTGGAACACCAAACCAGCCCTGACCACGAAGCACCTGAATAGGAGATGCATCATGGCTGATTGCCATTCTATCGAACGTGTCGCCACCACCATAGGTGACGTCCTCCCTCGCTGCCCTGAAATCGAGGTGTCCGCTCGCGATGTGCGCGACCTCCTCAACCAAGTAGCCCGGGTCTATCCCGAAACCGCGAAGGCCATGGATGCAGCTGAGCGCATGATCGTTCGCCTTGAGACTCTGCGCCACGAAGCAATTCTTCCCCTTGATCTTGGCCGGACGGATGTCGCCCGACAGATCCTCAAGCAGCCGGCATTGGTGGAGGTGGCCCATGGATAATGTGATCGACATCACCGAGCTACCGATCTGGACACCTTGGGTAATGACTGAGGTACAGCACCGCGACTGCCTCCCGATGGGTCAAGCAATCAAAGTAGGGATACAGATGACCAAACGCCAGGCCTGGGGTGTTGCCAGAGCAGAGATGGAGAAACGCCCCAACGCCGTCGCAATGGCTGTGCGGCGCGACTCGGAGCAAGTCTGATGAATGGAACTGCTGCGCATGCCCTCGGGTAGCGCAGCAGCTCGTCGAGGGAATGCATTGATGGATACCAAAATCATACGACTGCCCCAAGTGAAGGCCATGGTCGGCCTGGGCACCACGGCGATTTACGACAAGATGAAGAACGGCGACTTCCCGAAGCAGATCAAGCTCGGGCGGCTCTCCGGCTGGGTCGAGTCGGAGGTTCAGGCGTGGATCAACAAGCAGGCTAGCCTGAGGCCGACATCAGCCACTGCCACACCTGGTGCTCTTCGTTCTTTTAAGCCACAGATGGATGCCGATCGCAATGCGTTTCTGCTTGGGCAATCCGCCGGCATCGTCGCAGTGTTATCTGCCATTATCGGGGTACTGCCCCATTCAGCACGTAAGCAACTTCCCGAGCGTATTCACACCAGTTTCGAGCCATTGATTGCGGAGATGCTTGCCGATACCGGTGCCGATGCAGATGCTGGCCGCGAAGGTGCTGAGATGGTTCGAGACCTATTCTTTTCCCTAGCCTCTGGTCAAACACCATGAAGGGCGAACCGTTTGAAAATCCGCTCCACACCGAGGATTTTGCCGACATTCTGGAGCGCGCCCTCAATGGCGATGCAATCGCAGCAAAGAGTGCGCTGGCGCCCATAGCATCGATTCTCCTACCGCAGCCGATGCACTCGGGAACGGATGAGATTCTGGAGGTTCCCGACTACGTGCGCGCATACCTCTCGATCGTGATTTCCAAAATCGCTTGTGGCATTGATGCCAACGTGGCATTTGGCCTGAAGCAGTCGCACCGGAGTAACAAATACGATGTGAGCGACCTCAAGCAGGCAGCTTTTCTGATGCATCAACTGCTGGAGCAGCCATCGACAAGCGGGAAAGCGATGACTCGCAAGGAGGCGGCTTCCGCCGCTTCCAAAGCCTTCAACGAACATGCCAAGGAACAAGCCGCGGAATTGGAGGATGGCGGTTACTGGCCCGAAACGCCACAGAAGTCAGTCTCAGCCCGCGCCGTCCTTGATTACTACAGCTTCAACGAGAGCCAGATGAAGAGCATCCACGATTGGCTGAGGGACAACGAGCCCGAATCCCTCCCCCCGGCACTGCGCGCCCGAAAGCATCGCGCACGATAACCCCCCCACCCTTATTGAACCCGATTAGACCTTCCGAAATGGTCTCGCCATCATCGCTACATCGCACTTCGGTGCAGATTGGAGCGAAAAATGGCAAACATCATCAAGCGTCGGCAAGTCCAACAGAAGATTGGGCTCAGCTACAACGCTATCTATGAGCGGCTGAATCCCAAGTCTCCCCGCTACGATCCTGATTTCCCGAAAGCGGTCAAGCTAGGTACTGCCCCGAACTCCCCTCTAGGCTGGATTGAGGCCGAGATCGACGCGTGGATCGCTAAGCGATTCGAAAAAACCAACGCTGCCGCGTGCGAGGCTTGATATGGAGACCATCAGTCTCTCCTGTCAGGCCTCGCAACGTTCGACGGAGGCCTCGATGCACTTCGACTGCGCCCATCATCTAGCGCAGCTCATGCCTTCGATTCCACAGGAGCGGAAACGGGCCACCGCCAAGGCGATCTTGATGCGGCTGCGGTATGCCCTCGCCAGTTCTCAGGCTGCGGCCTTCTGGCGAGCACAAGGGGGGCGGTAATGGCCCGCTACCGCAAAATAGACCCTCGCATCTGGAACGACGAGAAGTTTCGGGCAATGTCCGACAACGGGAAACTCGCATTCTTGTTCCTGCTCACCCATCCCCACATGACCGCACTCGGCGCCATGCGAGCAACAATTGCAGGCCTGGCCGAAGAGCTTGGATGGGGCACGGAAGCCTTCCGGGAAGCCTTTGCGGAAGCCTTGCTTAAGGGTATGGCAGAGCATGACCCGAAGGCTTGTTTGATCGCCCTTCCGAACTTCATTCGGTACAACTCGCCAGAGTCGCCTAACGTGGTAAAGGCTTGGGTTGGTGCCCTCGATTTGCTCCCTGAGTGCATGCTCAAGAACCGCACCATTACAAGGGCGAAAGCCTTTGCGGAAGCCTTACCGGAAGCCTTTGCCAAAGCCTTACCGGAAGCCTTCGCGAAGGGTATGCCTTATCAGGAGCAGGAGCAGGAGCAGGAACAGGAGAAAACCACTACGTCGCCTGCCGGCGACTCCCTGCCTTGCCCTGCTGATCGAATAGTCGATACCTACCATCGGCTCATGCCTGATAACCCGAAGTGCAAGGTCATCAACACTGCGCGCCGCAGATCGATCAAGGCACGCTGGAACGAAGCGGCAAAGCTCACTTGCCAACCCTTCGGATATTCGACCGTCGAAGAAGGCATCGCCGCTTGGGAACGATTCTTCTCCGTCTGCGCGCAATCCTATTTCCTTACCGGCCGCGCCACTCCTCTGCAAGGCAAGCCGCCCTTCTTTGCCGACATCGATTTCCTGATGTCGCCCAAGGGTTTCGCAGGCTGCCTTGAGAACAAATACCACCGGGGGGCCGCATGAACGCCCCCACTGATCTGCGCCTACCGCCTCACTCGATCGAGGCAGAGCAATCCGTACTAGGTGGGCTTCTGCTCGATAACCGGGCCTGGGATCGCATCGCCGACCTCGTGAGCCAGGCCGACTTCTACCGCGACGACCACCGACGCATCTTCCGGCATATCGCCATGCTCTGCGACACCGGCAAGGCGGCCGACGTTGTTACCGTGGCCGAGTCCATGGAACGCAGCAACGAAACCGAACTGGCCGGTGGCCTTACCTACCTCGGCGAGATTGCCAACAACACACCGTCGGCCGCCAACATTCGCCGCTATGCCGAGATCGTCCGCGAGCGGGCCGCACTGCGCAAGCTGATTGGCGTGGCTGATAGCCTGGCGGCTTCCTGCTTTACTCCTGGCGGACGAACCGCCCAGGAACTTGCTGGCAAAGCGGAGGCGGAAATGCTGGCCGCCCTCGATAGCGCAGCAGGCGAGCCATCTTCCCTAGCCGAGGCCTTCGCAGAAGCCATGGCCTATGTCGATAACCGCTGGGAGACCGGCGGCCTAGTTACGGGTTTCCGGGACTTCGACGGCATTACCGGTGGCTTGGAGCCGGGCCAACTGGTGATCATCGCAGCACGGCCATCCGTTGGGAAAACGATCATCGGCTGCAACGTTGCAGACCATGTGGCACGAGCAGGAGGCGCCGTGCTGCTCCTGACACTGGAAATGACTCGGCGCGAAATCGGCATGCGCATCCTGGCTGCGCGCTCGGGTGTATCCGTCCATGCGATGCGAGCCGGCACAAAGGAGGATGGCGATTGGGACCGGATGTCCGATCAGTATTCGGCGGCTTCCCAGCAGCGTCTATGGATCGATGACACACCAGCGGCCACCGTATCGCATGTGCGAGCGAAGGCGCGCCGCCTTAAGCGAAAGCTTGGACAGCTGGATCTGATCGTTATCGATTACCTGCAGCTCATGCGCGGTACTGGCGACACCCGCACCCAGGAGATCGGGAGCATCTCTCGTGGCCTTAAGGCCCTGGCCAAAGAGTTGATGGTGCCGGTCATTGCCCTGGCCCAGCTCAATCGCAACGTGGAGGGGCGTACCGACAAGCGCCCGATGATGTCCGACCTACGGGACTCCGGCGAACTCGAGCAGGACGCCGACATCGTGGCGATGTTGCACCGGGAATCGATTTACAGCGACGCCCCCGAATGGGCCGACATTGCCGAGTTACTGGTCCGCAAAAACCGAAACGGGCCAACTGGCGACCTGTTCATGACCTACCGCCCGGCGCAGATGCGATTTGCTGATCACTGCGGCGCCAATCCCCGGCGCCTTCTGGCAGAGAAGCGGCCCCAAAAACCCAAGATCGGGGGATTTGATTGATGTCTCGCAGACACGCACAGCAGGGCCGCCAATCGATTTTCATGATGGCGGCGACGTCCTTGCATATCCGAATCAACTTTAAGGGCACCACGGCCCGATTTTCGCGGGAGGGCAACGAGTGAAGCGGCAGCAGAAACTATCTCTGAGCGAGAAAGGAAAGAAAGGCGCCCGGGCTCAGCAGGCAGCTCGCCGGGAGCAGCGCGAAACCGAAGAAGTGCAAGCCAAGGCAAAAGCAAGCATGCGGCGCCGGCCGGGAACACTTGCCGACGTTCCGCCGTGGTGCCACTTATCCGGTAACCGATCGCCAGCAGAGGCTGCCGCCGAAGCGGTGAAGGCTCACAAGGCCTCCAGCGCCACAGATGCCTTGGTACTGCTCTGGAACCTTCGTCGCGTAGCGGCCGCAGATGCCGAGCTTCTGGCTGCGGCGGAGACTCATTCCGCCGAAATTTGGTCCGAATCGCCCGCCAATACAGAGCAGAACGGCTTTGACCAGGACATCACCCTCGTTTCTACCCACAAAGATGGGCGAGGAACAGAGCTTGTCACGGTGAAGCTTTCCTATGTGCGGAACCTCCGCAAACAGTGCGAAAGGTTTCGCCTACGCGCAGGAGAAGCGGAACGCACTCGAGCTGAAACGGACCGGCGACTCATCCGCGCCGAAATCACGGTCGCCGCGATGCGGGCCGGCATGGTCGATCCGGATGCCTGGGTCTTCCTTGATCTGTCCGAAGTGACGCTGGACAGCAAAGGAAACCTTCTCGGCGCCAAAGAAGCGATCGACACCCTGAAGCGCCAGAAGCCGCACATCTTCAAGACCGGTGCCCACAAGCACCTTTCACAACCGCCCGCGGCGACAGCTCCGGGCACTTTCGATGAGGTACTACCATGACTCACCACGACAAACACAACAGCCGGCGCGATGAACTCGTTCTGGAGCTCGCCGAAGAGGAAGGCAGGCTCCACGCACGAATCGCAGAAAACCGCAGCGCCATCGTCAAACACCAGCAGGAGGCCGCCAAATATTCGGAGTGGCAACGCCACGGTGACGCCCAGCAGGAACTGGCAGCTGCTGGGCGCCTGGCCGAACAAGTCCGCGCCGACGACAAACGCCTGCGTGACATCGAGCTGGAGCGCAGCCGAATTTGCAGCGGCAACCATCCGGAGCTTGCTGCACTTGCGATTGTCGGCGCTGGCAAGGAAATCGAAGCGAAGCAGACAGAAAAAGCCGCGGCTCAGAAGGCCTTTGTGGCGATGCTGACGCCGGAGCTTCGGGCAGCGGCCCAGCGCTACGTGACCGCAGCCAAGAACGCCGAACCGCTGGCGCCCGAGCCGACACTGGCGGTCATGTTGGCCATGACCGCAACTGCGCAAGGGGGAATGCAATGAGCACGATGACCGAACTCAAGCACGGCTACGTCGAAGACAACGAAACTGCCAGCGGACTCGGAGAAATCCCCGCCGTGGTCCGATCGGCAGCTGTGGCAGCCGGCATCAAGGATCCGGCGAGTCTGACCGCGATCAATGCCGATCTGATCAAGCTCGACAGCCACGGTCACGTCACGAATCCCCGCGAGGTCATCGAGGAGCTGCGTCAGCGTCGGCCGGCCTTATTCCATAAGCGAGCCAACGAGATGGACCAGACGGAATACGAGGCAGCCCGTCGTCGGCTTACCGGTATCGGTCGGTCTGCGCATCTGACCTGAGCCTCATGCTCACCACCGTTTTAGTCACTTTCTGCCCCTGGGGTTCGCCCCTTGGGGCAGCCTCAAAGAGAGGAGTTAGATATGTTTGAGGCATACAAGGTCGCCGTAAAGCTTTCGCTCATCAACAACGTGAGCAGCGGGCTCGTGGCGATTTCTCAGCAGTTCATGAAGACGGGCAAGGACGTGGATGCTCTCCACGCTCGTCTCGACAACCTGCGCAAGATCACGCTCCTTGGGGCGGCTGCATCTGGCGCCGGCATCTTTGGTCTGGGAATGATCGGCAAGGCCATCAAGCCGGCCGAGGAATACACCCACCAGCTCAACATCATGAACATGGCCGGCATGAAACAGGCCGAGATCGCCGAAGCCATCGGAGACGCCTGGAAGCTGGCCGGCAACAACATGACCACGACGGCCACCGGCAACCTGAAAGCGCTGCTCGATTTGCGCAACGTCACCGGCGACTGGAAGGAGGCCCGCGAGTTCCTGCCGATCATGCAGAGGATGCAGACGATTCTCGCTGCCTCGAAGGATGGGCATGTCAGCGGCCAAGCCGGCGATCTTGCCTTCAGCGCGATGAAGGCCCTAGACATCCGCGGAGCGGTCAATGATCCAGAAACCCTCAAGCGCCAAGCCGACCTGATGACCCGCGTCATCGTCGGCACGCAGGGACGGGTAACTCCCGAGCAGTTCCAAAGCGTTTTCAACTACGCTCGCCAGGCGAAGTTTTCCCTCTCTGACGACTTCGCTTACAAATATCTGCCGACGCTGATGCTCGAGAACGCCAGCAAGGGCGGCGGAGGCGGCGGATCAAAAGGGGTCGGCCCAGCTCTGGCCGCGCTCTACCGGCTGACGAATCAGGGCTTCGTCAATAAAAAATCTCTGCCGTTGCTCAAAGAGCTTGGGCTACTGGGCGACGGTAGCATCCTGCCGACCACCACTCCAGGAACTGTAGTTGCGCCGCTGCAGGATGCCGGGCTTGCTGCAAGCGATTCATTTGCATGGACGAATCAGACGGTAGTTCCTCGCGTCATGGAATACCTCAAGCGCCACCACATGGAGGGCAACGATCAGAACGTGCTCCAGGTGTTGAACATGATCAGCCGTGGCAACCAGCTCGCGGGAGGCCTCCTGGGAGAGTTCTATGTCAAGCGGAAAAACTTCGAGCGCGATAGAGGGCTGATGGAGGGCGTGATGTCGCCCGACGATGCCTACAAGTCCGCGACGAGCAAAGACCCAGCAACCGCACACCGCGCACTGTCGGCCGCCTGGGAGAATTTCCAGACCTCGATGACCGTCAATGTAGTCCCTATCGTGGTGCCGGCACTCTTGGACCTCTCCAAGGCGCTGAACAGCGTCGGCGAATTCGCCCGGCGCCATCCGAATGTCACGCGAGACGCCGTGCTTGGCTTCGGCGCCATCGCGGGTGTGCTCGCGGTTGGTGGCCCACTGATCACCGGTCTCGCAATGACCCGCCTTGCCTTCGGCGGCCTCAGCGGCATCCTTGGGGGTGGTGCCAGTGGAGGCGGTGCAGCTGGCGGTGGCCTGATCAGCAACCTCGGATCACTAGTCGGAGGCCTCAAGGCTTTCGGCCTCGCCGCGGCGCCCCTGCTGGCCATGTTCGCGGTCAAAAATTGGGCCGAGGATACCAGCCACGACCAGGAGCGCGTCGGTACCTTGATGGGGTGGTCGAACAAGCTCAAGAGCTGGATGCCGGACTGGATGAGCGACCCGCGCAAGAAGGACCGGGAACGCTACGAGGCAATGCGGCGAGAGCTGAATGGCGACTACGTACGATCCCAGGCCCAGAGCGCGCCCCAGGCGATCAACAACAAGATCGTGATGCCAGATGGCCGCGTATTGGCCGAAGTGGTAACCCATGAGGTGATGCGCGGCGCCGACCGCCCGTCTGTCGGTACCACCAGAGGCTTCGATGGAAGCGCGCGGTTGCGTCCGATTGCCGGTGCAGGGGGAGTACGCTGAAATGCGAGCAACCAATAACCCCCAGCAGGTTGCGGAGGCCCGGCGCCCTCGCGGCATGGTCAAGATCAACGGCCAGATCATGCCCGGGTGGATCGAGTGGGAGATCGACAACAACACGTTCTATCAGGCCGACACCTTCCACGTGTCCTTCGCGCTATCCATGCTGCCCAGCGAGTTCAGTGGGAATTGGTGGGCGAAGCAACGCACTATTTCGGTTGAGGTGCTGGCCGGCTTCCCCGTCGATCCAGAGTGGTTCGACGCTTCCGAGCTCGACAGCCTGATTTACGGCAATGTCGATGAGATCGAGATTGACCAGGTGCGCGGAGTCCTCGAATTGCATGGCCGAGATCTGACCTCTTTGCTGATCGATACGAAGGTGACGGAGGAATTCCGCAACAAACGAGCATGGGAGATCGCAACCGTCCTCGCAGAGCGGCACGGGCTGAAGCCGGTGATAACCAAAACGGACTCAGTGACCGGCGGCTATTACGAAATCGACCACAGCCGGTTTCAAATCCAGCAAAGCGAATGGGATTTGCTCACCCAGGAGGCGCACAAGGAACGCTTCGTGGTCTATGTTGCAGGGAAAGAGCTTCACTTCGAACCGAGGCCATCCGAAGGCGCAGTCCCCTACGTGCTGCAATGGGAGGCGCCGACGGCCGACAACGCGTCGCCAAATTTCAACGGCATGCGCCTGAGCTTCAAGCGGGCGCTGACGGTGGCAAAGGGGGTGGTGGTTAAAGTATCGTCCTGGAATCCGAAGACGAAGCAGAAGTACTCGGTGACCTATCCATCTGGGCATGCGAAGGGAATCTCCCCGGGCCAGTCCTCGCCGCCGGCTACGGTCTATCCATTTGTCCGGCCAGGCCTGACACCGGAAAAGGCCATGCAGCTTGCAGAGGCCTACCACCAAGAGATCACCCAGCACGAAATGAAGCTGCTCGCCGATCTGCCAGGTGACAACCTGCTCAAGGCCGGGATGCCGATCAAGATGATTGGTAGCGGGATGGAGTTCGACCAGACCTACTACGCCGATAGTGTCGTGCGGCGGATGAGCATTGAGAGCGGTTACGCAATGTCGGTGACGGCGAAGAACGTCTCACCAGACTTGGCTGATTCGGTGGTCGGGGGATGATGATGGATAGGTTTTTTACGGAGGTAAGGCATGACCATAGCGACTCGTGAGCACCTGCGGGCCTTCGAGGCAGTGACCACGGAAATCATCCTGGTGCGCAACAAGCTTGCGGCCTTCGGCATCGATTCTGCGGCCTTGGTGCAGTACAACGCCGAAGCCGGAAATATCGACGGCGCCGCGGCGGCCGGATTGGTCGCCCTGGATCGCCTCGCAGCAGAATTCACCCGGCTGATGGATGGCTTCGAGAGGGCTGTGGCCGACCTGATGGGCGAGCGGCCGAAGCTCGGGGAGAGCTCCGTCGATTTCTTCGGACGCATCTACAACATGCGCGCCGGGGGCTGGTTCGAGCTGGCCAAGAGCAACAGCGTCTCGCTGAATCTTGATGAGGGCGTTGCTCGAACAGCTTCCAAGGCCACGCGGAAGGACTGAGATGGCAGGGAATGGCAACTCCAAGAAGAAGCAAGCCATTGAGGGGGAAGTGATTCCCGCTTCCCCCTCTCCCCCTGCACGCATTCGGCTGAGCACTGTCCGCGACTGTCGGCGTGAGATGGCAAAGCTCTTCACCGAAGCTCGACACGGAAAGCTGCCGACGGCAGAAGCCGGGCGCCTGATTTGGATGCTGCAGGCCATCGTCGGCGTGATTCGCGACTCTGAATGGGAAAAGCGTATTGCCGCCCTTGAGGCGGCGTCGGACAAGGACAATCAGTGATGAATTTAGAGAGGCGCGTTGTAGCTCTTGAAATGGCCCTCCGCGTCGAAGAGCCACCTTTGCCGGGTTTCTGTCCCATACAGCAGGAAGGTGAGACAGAATCCGAATTCAAAGTGCGCATTGCTGCGATTCATTCTGATCATCCAGGGCACAAAGTGATTCCCCTCTTTGTAATCGATGGATCCAAGGTCGCCAAATCGGATGAGTGCAATGGCGAGCGGTCTTGAGAGGCGCCTGCTCCAGCTTGAGCGGAAAGCATTCGGCGACCCAGCTTATAACCAGATCGATTCTATTGTCGTGGTTCCCTACGACCTTTCCCCCGGGGGAGAAGCTGAATATCTGCTGATGCAGGGCGTCAGTCCTGGGGATATGATCATCGACTACGAGATAGGAGAGAGAAATGTCTTCCAAGCTTGAGCAGTCCCTGCGCCGACTAGAGGCGCGCCGTCCTCGAATCAATCGCGCTGGACGTATTGACGGAGGGGGCTATGACCTGTCCCTGATTCCCGGTATCACTGAGCAGGACAAACTGCGCGTGATCGCGGAGGCATGGGGTAGCGATCAGCCACTCCTACCAGAAGCTCAGCATGCCGTGCGCAAGTGGTTTTCTCTACTGGGCGAGGTTTGAGCCGTGAGACTTCGACACCGCGCCCATGAGTGGGCGGCCGATCGGCTCTCCTGGGTGCAATACCCTCGAGGTGCGGTGGCGATGGCGCTGCGCAGTACTGGGGCAACAGAGCAATCGGCTCACCCGGTGCTCAAGGCCTTCGTCGTACTACTGGCGATCTTTTGGGGGATCGTCCTGTCTGGGTTCCTTGCTGGCGCTGGCTTGGTTGCCTGGGTTTTCATCAAAGCCACGCTGACGGCCTGACCTCTGAATTCGAGGCTGATGATTACTCCAATAAGCGTGAATCGGGGCGCCCACGCTGTTGATGATTACACGGTTAATGTTGAACAGGCGCGCCGCCATACCGACGAATGGCGCAGAGTGCGCCGAACTAATCCGACACATACACGTGGGTAAGGGTGTGGGTAGAAAACAAAAACGCGCTGAAAGGCGCGTCTTTACTGACCATCTGGCGGAGGCGGTGAGATTCGAACTCACGGACGTCTTTCAACGTCGCCGGTTTTCAAGACCGGTGCAATCAACCGCTCTGCCACACCTCCGTCGGGGGCGCCATTTTCGTCATTTAGGCCATCCCTGTCCATGGGCAGCCGCGAAAATATCCACCGCGCGAGTGCTCCCTCCACGCAATTCATCAAAATAGACAGGGGTTTACGGATTACGCCTGGATGGTTATAGTGCCGCCCCATGCATGCAAGAAACCTGATCTTTGCAGCGATTCTTTCCCTCGCTGCCCACACCGGGTGTGTCTTGGCGGATGAGGCGCAGCCTGCATCCAGCGACAGCCCCTCCCTCTTCAAGCAATACACCGCCAAAGCTCAGGCCGCTACCCAGGCTGCCCTCAATCAGGCGCTGGACATGCTTGGCATCCGCTATCGTCGTGGTGGCACCAGCCCGGAAAATGGCTTCGACTGCTCCGGCTTTGTCGGCCATGTCTTCCGCGAAGGCATTGGGCTGATCCTGCCCCGTAGTGCAGCCGAGATCAGCAAGACTGGTGAAACCGTCAATAAGGACGAACTCAAACCTGGCGACTTGGTATTTTTCAACACCATGCGCCGCGCCTTCTCCCATGTGGGCATCTACCTGGGCAATAACCAATTCATCCACGCCCCCCGGGTCGGTGGCCAGATTCGTATCGAGGACATGCGGGAAAGCTACTGGGCCAAGCGCTACAACGGTGCCCGTCGCGTGGCGGAAGACGGCAACCAACAATAATTAAGCGCAGCCGCCGTCCCAAACAAAAACGCCGTCCAGAGGACGGCGTTTTTTATTCTGGCGGAGTGGACGGGACTCGAACCCGCGACCCCCGGCGTGACAGGCCGGTATTCTAACCAACTGAACTACCACTCCATTTGCTGCTCAATCCCTAAGCGCAAGCTTTGCCTGCGCCAACGGGGCGCGAAATATAGCATGAAATTTTTCCCATTTGGGGCATCGTAACGAATTTTGTCGCAAAGGTATCCCCAGCGTATGCGGCCTTCGAAGCACAACCTCCAGAACGTATAATTTGTTTGATTCCCAATGGATTCCATTGGGCGATCCAACGACCGACTAAAACAACATCTTCTTAGCGAGAACAGCATGGCAGAACGTGAATCGATGGACTTCGACGTCGTGATTATTGGCGGCGGCCCGGCCGGGTTGTCTGCGGCAATCCGGCTCAAGCAACTCAACGCCGACATCAATGTCTGCTTGATCGAGAAAGGCGCCGAGATCGGCGCCCACATCCTCTCCGGCGCCGTCATGGATCCCCGCGCCCTGGATGAACTGATCCCCGACTGGAAAGAACAAGGTGCGCCCCTCGATACGCCTGTCACGGAAGACCGCTTCTACCTGCTCTCCGAAACTGGCGGCAACAAGGTCCCCAATTTCCTCCTGCCCGATTGTTTCCAGAACCACGGCAACTACATCGTCAGCCTGGGCCAGGTCACCAAATGGCTGGGAGAACAGGCCGAAGCCCTGGGCGTTGAAATCTATCCCGGCTTTGCCGGCGCTGAAGTGCTATTCGACGAGAACGGCGCCGTCAAAGGCGTCGCCACCGGCGACATGGGCGTAGGCCGCGACGGCCAGCCCACCGCCGCCTATCAGCCGGGTATGGAACTCCACGGCAAGTACACCCTGTTTGCCGAAGGCTGCCGCGGCCATCTGGGCAAGCAACTGGAAGCCAAGTTCAAACTACGGGACGGTGTCGATCCCCAGACCTACGGTATCGGCATCAAGGAGCTGTGGGAGATCAAACCGGACCAATTCAAGTCCGGCCTGGTGCTTCACAGCGCCGGCTGGCCCCTGGAGTCCGATACCTACGGCGGCGCCTTCCTCTACCACTTCGACGAGAACAAGGTCGCGGTGGGCTTTGTGGTGGGGCTGGGTTACAGCAATCCCTATCTGTCTCCCTTTGAGGAATTCCAGCGTTTCAAGACCCACCCGGAAATCCGCAAGTTCTTCGAAGGCGGCAAGCGCCTCGCCTACGGCGCCCGGGCCATTGCCGCCGGCGGCCTGCAATCCCTGCCCAAGCTGGTGTTCCCCGGTGGTGCCCTGATCGGCGACGATGCCGGCTTCCTCAACACCTCCCGCATCAAGGGCTCCCACGCCGCCATCAAGACCGGATCACTGGTGGCTGAATCCATCGCCGACGCCCTGGCCGCCGAACGGGCACGGGATGAATTGGTCAGCTACCCGGAGAAGTTCAAGGCCTCCTGGCTTCACGAAGAGCTGTACAAAGCGCGCAACTTCAAGCCCTACATGAGCAAGGGCACCTACCTGGGGGCGCTACTGGTGGGCATCGACCAACTGCTGCTGAAAGGCAAGGCGCCCTGGACCCTGCACAACACGGCCGACCATCTCAAGCTCAAACCCGCCGCCCAGTGCAGCCCCATCGCCTACCCCAAGCCCGATGGTGTGCTGACCTTCGATCGGTTGTCGTCGGTGTTCCTCTCCAACACCAACCATGAGGAAGACCAACCCTGCCACCTCACACTGAAGGACGCCAACGTTCCCATCCAGCTCAACCTGGCTCAATACGATGCCCCGGAGCAGCGCTATTGCCCGGCGGGGGTGTATGAGATCGTGAAGGATGAGTCCGGGGCCAATCCGCGCTTGCAGATCAACGCCCAGAACTGCGTCCATTGCAAAACCTGCGATATCAAGGACCCCAGCCAGAACATCAACTGGGTCACGCCCCAGGGGGGTGAGGGGCCGATTTATCAGGGGATGTAAAAACAAAGGGAGCCGCTGGCTCCCTTTTTACTTCGCCTCATTGCGCCGGAACGGTGTCGCCCATGCGCTTTTCCAGGAACTCCGTCGCTGCCGTCGCAGGCAAGGGCCGGCTGAACCAGTAGCCCTGGATTTCATCGCACCCCAGTTGCTTCAACAGATCCCGCTGTTCTTCGGTTTCAACGCCTTCAGCGATCACATGGAGATTCAGGGTCTTGCCCAACTGGACCACCGCCGAGACGATGGCCTTGTCCTCCTTGGGTGAGTTGGCCTCCAGGGGCCTGACGAAACTTTGGTCCACCTTGAGCTTGTCCAGGGGGAAACGCTTGAGGTAAGCCAGGCTGGAATACCCCGTGCCGAAATCGTCGATGGCTAGGGCAAACCCCAAGGCGCGCAGGCGCTCCAGTTCAAGCACCACACCTTCCGGATCATGCATGATGGCGCTCTCGGTGATTTCCAGCTCCATCATTTCCGGCCGGGCGCCGGTGTCCGTCAGCGCCCTTTGGATCATGGCGAAGAAATCCGGGTCCTGGAATTGGCGGGCGGAAATATTCACGGCCACCACGGGATTGCCCAGTCCATTGCGCCACCAAGCCACTGTCTGGCGACAAGCCTCCCGCAGCACCCATTCGCCGATCTCCACGATCATGCCGGTCTCTTCGGCAATGGGAATGAACTCCGCCGGTGACACCAGCTTCCCGTCCCGCCGCCAACGTACCAAGGCCTCGGCGCCGATGATCCTGTCGTCCACAATGGAAAGCTGGGGTTGGTAATGCAGCTCCAATTCGTCTTGCGCGGCGGCCTTGCGCAGGGCCACTTCCATGGCGAGGCGCTGCTCGCTGTGTTCATGCAAGGCGGCGGTATAGGCGGCAAATTCCTTGCCGCTGCGTTTCGCCTGTTGCAAGGCCGCGTTGGCATTGCGGGTCAGCATCACCGCGTTGCCGCCATCGGCCGGATATCGGGCGGAACCGCAGCTCACCGACACCAGCAATTCGTAATCGCCGACGTTGAAAGGTTTGACGGTCGCCTCAAGAATCAAGGCCACATCCATTTCCGCGGTTTGTCGCCCTGGCGCATACAGCAAGGCGAAATTGGCTCCGTCCAGGCGATACAACTCAGGATGCAGCGCCTCGGTGTGGGTCAGTATCCGCTCTGCAATGGCCTGCAACGCCGTATCGGCAACCTCGTGGCCGAGGGTACCCACCAAGCGATGGAAGCGCTCCACGGCAATCACCACCAATATCTGTTCTTGCCCGGCCAAGGCATTGATCCTGGCCTCCAAGGCACGGCGATTGAATTGGCCAGTCACCACATCATGGCTGGCGTTGTAGGCCAGCTCGTCCTCGGCACGGGCCCTGGCGCGAATGTGATAGGCCACCAGCAAGGCAATGAGGAATATCAGCACGCTATAGCCGGTAACCAGGAACGCCACCCGGGAAATGCTGTCCTCGGTGGCCGCTCCCGCTTCCAGCACCGATTGCTCCACATGCTTCCTGAGTTCCGTCAGTTGCCCGTTGATTTCGTTGGCATCGATGGCCATTTCCACCAATACCGCCCGCACATCGTCCAGATCCGCCTTGTCCGAAGGCGACTTTTCCATGAGCTGATCCAGGCGCGGACCAAGCTGGTAGGAATTCCGATAGACGTCGCGGATCTTGTCCAATCGCTGGTTTTCGGGAAAGGCAACGCCCAGGCGGGCCAAGCTGCCTTCCAAGGTCTCATGCAATTGGGCCCGGCGCTCGAGATAAACGGCGCGAGGAATGGAATACGCGAAATACTGATGGTTGTTGACCTGTATCGCCAGCAGGCTGCGCTCCACCTGACCAATGTCCTCCAGCAGGGGAAGTTTTTCCCGGATCAAGGGCGTGGATGCCTTCAATACGTCGCGGCTGCTGGAAGCGATGAATCCGGACAGGCCCAAACCGAGCACGCTGGCCGCCAGGAATATCCAGGCCAAAGCTCTTCTGGGAACGGTACTCAAGGACTTCAACGGACGAATGGCAGGCATGGATCAGGAGGATGGCAATAATGAGCGAGCACAGTTTAGCCATCAGGCTGCGGATTTGTCCGGCCTTTATATGACGGCTCCGATAGATGCTTGGTCTTCCCCTGCCAGCAGAGGGCTATTCAATGCCGAACAGGGGACCGCCAGTACACCCATGACTTGGTCGCACGGAAGTCCGGTTCCTTACATTCCTGCGGTAACACACCGCCCTGCCCCTTGGCCCATCATCGCGACAGTCGGCGCAATACCTCCAGATCATCCGCGCTCACATCGGATACCGCCCAATAGGTCATCCCATCCTGACGCCA
>RXJP01000153.1 GCA_003963315.1 Rhodocyclaceae bacterium
GTGGCCAGCAGGGGCGGGCGGCTAGGGGGCGGGCTTGGGGGGGGGCGATGGGGCCAGGCCAGGATGGCGAGGTGGGCCAACAGCGAGATGGCCAATGCCCATTGCCCCGTGCTCAGGGAAATCCTCAGGCCGGTGTCCTGCGAACGGTGGGAAAGGACCAGGGACGTCATGGCGGTCAGTGCGCCTTCAAAACTGATTGCTCAGCAGAAAACATAGCAAACGAATATGTTTCGGACTGCGAGGCACCTTTCCCCATTCAACTCAGCGGGAATATTCAAGACGTGTGCGACATGCCTCGTCGAAACATCCGAATTCACAATTTTTTCCTCCACATGTTTGTAGTCTTTGTGATGCTTTTTTATTGTTCTGTTATTTGTGCATGTTGGAAAAGACAGCAAACTTTATGCCTCAACTAAGAGCAGGTTGTCCGCCCTCTGGCGCAAGGGCTAATTGAATGCGAAGAACCAGGAGGGCTGCGGTCAGCGGAGAAAGATTCTAGTTTTCACGCCGACCATGAATTTCATAACGAGGCAATGCATCCAGCGACAAATGTCGCATCGTGTTGTCTCATGTGGCTGCAAAAATCAAAATCGCTGACACACTTGTTAATGCAAACTCTGAATGCCGCGAATCCAGGGGAAAACCTACTGCTTGCAAACAAAAACGCCGCATTGCGCGGCGTTTTGTATCAATGCATTCCGCACTGATGGCCGGGGGTAACCCGGAAAGGTGTTGCTTACATTTCACTCATCGTTTGCATGCTCGATAGGGGATCTCCTCACGGTGATCAAACTCGACTTGCACTTCTTTTATAGGCTCTGTGTCGCATGAAGACAAGGCACATCTGTCGACACAAATGATGGCCCTCACACAGCGGTGTTCTGTTTCATCCAGCTAGCGGAAAGCGAAAGAAATTTCGAACCCTTGTGAAAATCATCGATCGCGTGGATGCCAAGGGTTTGGCGACGCGGGAGTTGGACAGCCAGGACCGATGTCAGAAGCGCATCGACATCGCCAAGGCGGGATACCGCTTCGCCTGCCGATCTGGAAATAAAAAGCGGGAAGGACTGGACAGTCCTTCCCGCTTTTGTTTTGCTGCTCTGATCCGGCTACTCGAGCACCACCAGCAGGTCCTTGGGATCGACCCGATCCCCCGGCGACACCAACACCTTGGCCACGGTGGCGTCCCGGTCGGCGGTGATGGCGGTTTCCATCTTCATGGCTTCGATGGACACCAGGGGGCTGCCCTTGCTCACCTTCTGCCCCGCCTTCACCGCCACCGTGGCGACGGCGCCGGGCATGGGCGCCGGCACGTGGTTGGGGTTGCCGTCCTCGGCCTTGGGCCGCGACTTCCTGGTCGCTTCCAGGCCGGCCCTGGCGACACGCATGGGCCGCGGCTGACCGTTGAGCTCGAAGAAGAGGCGGACTTCCGCATCATCCGGCACCTCGGTCTGGCCGGTGAGGCGCACCACCAGGGTCTTGCCCTTGTCGATCTCCACCGCCATCTCGTCCTTCTCACCCATGCCGTAGAAGAACACCGGGGTCGGCAGGACGGAGACATCCCCGTAATGGCTCTGGTGTGCGGCGTAGTCGGCAAAGACCTTGGGGTACATCAGGTAGGAAGCCAGATCGGTGTCGTTGATCTGGTGGCCGGCGACTTTCTCGGCCTTGGCCCGTTCCGCCTCCAGGTCCACCGCCGGCAGATGGGCGCCGACGCGGCCTTCGATGGGGGTCTGGCCCTTGAGGATCTTGGCTTGCAATGCCTTGGGGAAACCGTCGGCGGGATAGCCCAGTTCGCCCCGCATCATGGACACCACGGAGTCGGGGAAGGAGATGTCCTTGTCCGGATTGGCCACGTCCTCGAGGGTGTAGTCGTTGGCCACCATGAACAGGGCCAGGTCCCCCACCACCTTGGAGGAGGGCGTCACCTTGACGATATCGCCAAAGAGTTGGTTCACGTCGGCATAGGCCTGGGCCACTTCGTTCCAGCGGTGTTCCAGGCCCATGGAGCGGGCCTGTTCGCGCAGGTTGGTGTACTGACCGCCGGGCATTTCGTGGCGATAGACGTCAGAGGTACCGGAACGGATGTCGGCTTCGAAGGGGCTGTAGTACTGGCGCACCCCTTCCCAGTAGCGGGCGAAGGGGGCGATGCGGCCGTAGGTCAGGCCGGAGTCGCGCTCGGTGTGTTCCAGACCGGCGATGATGGCGCCCAGGCTGGGCTGGGAGGTGAGGCCGCTCATGGCATCCATGGCGCCGTCCACCGCATCCACGCCGGCTTCCACGGCGGCCAGTACGCTGGCCACGGCACCGCCGCTGGTGTCGTGGGTGTGGAAGTGGATGGGCAGGCCGACTTCGTCTTTCAGCGCCTTGACCAATGCCCGGGCGGCGGCGGGACGGCAGACGCCGGCCATGTCCTTAATGCCGATGATGTGGGCGCCGGCTTTCTCCAATTGCTTGGCCATGTCCACGTAGTACTTGAGGTTGTACTTGGGCCGGGCCGGGTCGAACAGGTCGCCGGTGTAGCAGATGGCGGCTTCACAGACGGCGCCGGATTCGATCACCGCATCCATGGCCACCCGCATGTTCTCCACCCAGTTGAGGGAGTCGAAGACACGGAAGATGTCCATGCCGTTGGCGGCGGCCTGCTGGACGAAGTAGCGCACCACGTTGTCGGCGTAGTTGGTGTAACCCACGGCGTTGGAGGCCCGCAGCAGCATTTGGAAGAGGACGTTGGGCACCGCTTCGCGCAGTTGCTGGAGGCGGGCCCAGGGGTCTTCCTTCAAGAAGCGCATGGCCACGTCGAAGGTGGCGCCGCCCCAGCATTCCATGGAGAACAGGTCCGGCAGCAGGCGGGCGTAATGGGGGGCGACGGCCAGCATGTCCGCGGTGCGCATGCGCGTGGCGAACAGGGACTGGTGGGCGTCCCGCATGGTCGTGTCGGTGAGCAGGATGCGCTTTTCGTTGCGCATCCACTGGGCAAACTTCTCCGGGCCCAGTTCCTTCAGTTTGTCCCGGCTACCGGGGGCCGGTGTGGCGCAGCGGTCGATCTTGGGCAATTGCGGACGGCTCAAGGCATGGGCGGGCTTGGCGCGGCCTTTCATTTCCGGGTTGCCGTTGACGATCACGTCGCCGACGAACTTGAGCAGGCGGGTAGCCCGGTCGCGGCGCTGTTTGAAGGTGAACAACTCCGGCGTGGTGTCAATGAAGCGGGTGGTGCATTCGCCGTTCTTGAACAGGGGATGGGCGATGACGTTCTCGACGAAAGCCAGGTTGGAAGAGACGCCACGGATGCGGAACTCCCGCAGGGCGCGGTCCATGCGACGGATGGCTTCCTCGGGGTCGTGGCCGCGGGCGGTGATCTTGACCAGCAGGGAATCGTAGAAGGGAGTGATCACCGCACCGGTGTAGGCGGTGCCCGCATCCAGGCGGATGCCGGCGCCGGCGGCGCTACGGTAGGCGGTGAGCTTGCCGTAGTCGGGGGTGAAACCTTTCTCCGGGTCTTCGGTGGTGATGCGGCATTGCAGGGCGTGGCCGGAGAGGCGGATGTCGGCCTGTTGGGGCAGGTAGTCGTTCTTGCCGATCTCGGCGCCTTCGGTGACCTTGATCTGGGCCTTGACGATGTCGATGCCGGTGACTTCTTCAGTGACGGTGTGTTCCACCTGGATGCGGGGATTCACTTCGATGAAGTAGAAGTTGCCCGTATCTGCATCCATGAGGAATTCGACGGTGCCGGCATGGGTGTAGTTCACCCCGGCAGCGAGCTTGAGGGCGGAGGCGCAGAGGGCCTGGCGCTGGGCGTCATTGAGGTAGGGGGCGGGGGCGCGTTCGACGACCTTCTGATTGCGACGTTGGACGGAACAGTCCCGTTCGAACAGATGGACGAGGTTGCCATGGGTGTCGCCCATGACCTGCACTTCGACGTGGCGGGCGCGGACCACCATCTTCTCCAGGTAGACCTCGTCGTTGCCGAAGGCGGCGGCGGCTTCGCGGCGGGCGACTTCGATGGCGGGCAGCAGTTCGGCTTCATTATTGATGGCGCGCATGCCGCGACCACCGCCGCCCCAGCTGGCCTTGAGCATGATGGGGTAGCCGACTTTGGCGGCCTGCTTGCGGCATTCTTCGTCGTCGTAGGGCAAGGCGCCGGTGGCGGGCACCACGGGCACGCCGACCCGTTCCGCCAGGGCGCGGGCAGCGACCTTGTTGCCCAGTTCGCGCATCACGTCGGGCTTGGGGCCGATGAAGGCGATGCCGGCGGCGGCACAGGCTTCGGCGAAGTCGGGGTTCTCGGAGAGGAAGCCATAGCCGGGGTGGATGGCGTCCACTTTGGCGAGCTTGGCGACACGGATGATGTCGGCAATATCCAGGTAGGCGCCAATGGGCTTCTTGCCGTCGCCGACCAGGTAGCTTTCGTCAGCCTTGAAACGGTGCAGGGCGAAGCGGTCTTCGTTGGAGTAAATCCCCACCGTGCGGATGCCCAACTCACTGGCAGCCCGCATGACGCGGATCGCGATTTCGCTTCGGTTCGCTACTAGGATGCTGCGGATCGTCTTCATATTTTGAGGTCGCCTCTGGTGTGCCAGCTCCGTTTATGACGGGCCGGCTGCAATCATCTAAAAGGGAAGGGCGTTAGCTGTTCTCGACTACGGTGTTGCGGCTCAAGGAAGCGTACAGATTCCTTTGCTACACTGCAACAAAATCGATTATATACAAGAGCTTCGATTTTATTGCGGTCTCCGGAAATAATCCGAAGCCGGACTATTGTATAGAGCGACAGGCCTATTGAGCCGCCCAAGTATGGAAAACTGTCTTTCTTTCCTTGAAAGTGGCGGCCGTCTTAGATCCATAAAAACCACATTTAATCATGGTATTAAGAAAAACCTGCCCCCGTCACCAATGCATCCGCCGCACAACCCATACGCACATTGCCCCATAGGCGGCCACGGACTTCGATGGGCATGGCCAGATCGCACAGCACCTCTCCCGTGTCCCGCTGATAGGTTCGGACCAGCAAAGGCAGCGTATTTCGCGCGGCCTTCAATTCCCCCGGGTTTTCGAACTTGCGGCAGGTACGGTTGCCCACCAGATCCTTGGCGTTATCGCCGGTCAAGGCTTGGGAAAATTTCAGGTTGTGGGCGGACAAATAGCCGTCCGTATTGACGCCCACGGCATAGGCGGCGGCCGGGAAATCCATCAGGCTTTTTTCCAGCAAGGCTTGGCAACGGCGCGTGTATTCCTCGCCCCAGGACACCCTGTATTTCTGCGGCACCGTCTTACCCATGGGCTGATAGTTGCGGTCGAAAACATCGATGCCGCTCTGCGCCATCTCCGTCAGTTGCTGTTGCAAGCCATCCCGCAGCGCCCTCACCGTATCCGCCGCGCGATCAAAATTCCCCTTGCCGATCTTGAAGCGGGACACCAGTTCCAGCACACCTTCTGTCGCCGTTGAAAGCTGGGCGGTACGTTCTTCGGAATTGCGCATCGACGCCTCCGCAGTCGCCGAAAGTTCGTGCACCCGGGTCACATTCCCGTGGACCGATGTATTGGTGGCGGAAAGCTCTTCCATGGCCGCGGCGATGTGCAGCAACTGCTCCCCGGTCCGTTCAAAGTCCCCCACCATCACTTCGAATTGGGCTGCGGAACGGCCCACGACATCCCGCGTCTGCTGCACATCGGCATTGATGGCTTCGTTCTCGGCGCGGGTGTTGCCCACCAGGTCCAGCATGGAGCCGATGTTGCCGGTGATTTCCGAGGAGGCCGTATTGACCCGTTCCGCCAGCTTGCGCACCTCATCGGCCACCACGGCAAACCCGCGTCCGGCCTCTCCTGCCCGGGCGGCTTCGATGGCGGCGTTGAGGGCCAACAGATTGGTCTGCTCGGCCACATCGCGAATCAGGGCGGCAATCTGGTTGATGCTTTGCGAACGGCGGGACAGGTCATCCACCGTGCGGTTGAAATGCAGTACTTTCTCGCCCACTACCGTGATCTTGCTGGCGATGGCCTGCATCTCCTCCAAGGATTCCCGGGCATTATCGAGATTGCCGGCGGTGGACAGGGAAATCACCTGGGCGCTGCGGGAGACTTCATCAATGGCTTGCGTGGCCTCGGTGCTGGCGGTGAACACCAACTCGCTCAGCTCCCCCTGCTGCCGGGCGCTGCTCCCGGTTCGGTCCACTGTGGCCTTCACCTGCACGGCTTCACAGGCGATGGAAATACTGGCCTGACGCACTTCACTGATGACCTGGCGCATCTTTTCGGCGAAACAGTTGTAACCCTGGGCCAGGTCACGCAATTCATCCCAAGTGATGAGGGGAAGGTCCCGGGAGAAGTCCCCTTCACCGCGGGCGATCTCGTTGAAGATGCCGGTGATGGTACGCACCGGGCGCACGATCAGATAACGCAGGTAAATCGTCTGGGCAATGCTCCACACCAGAATGAACAAGGTAAGACCGATCATGGCGTACAGGCCAACATCGAGGGAATCGGTAATCCGATGTGCCAATTCCGGCCCCAGGCCGGCAACGGCGGATTCGATGAAGCTTTTCTGGCGGAGATAGATCAGCACATAGCCAAAAGTGAGCAGGGACAACAGCAGGAAACTGCCCAGCTTCTTGGTCAAGGAATTCCAGAAGGTTTTTTCCGACCACTCGTACAAGGCACGAAAATTATTCATGTCACTGTCCCTTCAAGGGATGGAAACGTAGGACCTGCCCGGCTTCCGGTATAGCAGAGCCGGGCAGGTTTTCACGTTTCAGTGCACCAGCATGCCGGTGAATACATAGGCCTGTAGCAGGGTGATGATGCCGACCAGCGTGGCGAAGCCAAGGCTGTGCTTGACGGTGAAGCGGAACAGGTCGGACTCCTTGCCCACCAGGCCCACCGCGGCGCAGGCGACGGCCATGGATTGCGGAGAAATCATCTTGCCCGTAACGCCGCCAGTGGTATTGGCCGCCACCAACAGGGTGTCGTTCACGCCGATCTGCTGTGCTGTCGTGGATTGCAGCGAGCAGAACAGGGCGTTGGACGACGTATCGGAACCGGTGAGGAAGACCCCCATCCAGCCCAGGAAGGGCGAGAAGAAGGGGAACAGGGCGCCGGTGCCGGCCAGCAGCAAGGCCAGGGTGGAAGAAAGGCCGGAGTAGTTGGCGACGAAGGCGAAGGCCAGCACCATGCCGATGGAGTAGATGGGGCGCTTCAGTTCGACGATGGTTTCACCCAGGGCCTTGATGCCGTCGGCCGGCTTCATCTTCAACACGAACATCGAGATGATGGCGGCGAGGAAGATGGCGGTGCCGGTGGCGGAGAGCAGGTCCAGCTTGTAGAGCGCCTCGTAGGGCTTCACCGCAGTGACGATGGGTTGCACCTTGAGCACCATCTTGTCCAGCATGGGCACGAAGAACTTGAGGATGGTGCCTTCCAGGGCACCGCCCTTGCCGAACATGGCCTTGAAAGGCTTCAGGCTCCAGATCGTAACCATGATGGTGAGGATGACGAAGGGAGACCAGGCCTTGGCGATTTGACCAACGGTGTGGGTATCGTCCTCGCCCGCTTCGGGATGATGCTTGTCATCAAAGCGGAAGACGCGCTTCGGCTTCCAGAATTTGAGGAAGGTCGCCAGGCAGATCAGGCTGACCAAGGCGGAAGTGATGTCCGGCAGCTCAGGTCCGATGAAGTTGGCGGTGAAGTACTGGGTGATGGCAAAGGACAGACCGGCCACCAGGATGGCGGGCCAGGTTTCCTTCACACCGCGCAGGCCGTCCATGATCATCACCAGCCAGAAGGGCACGATGACGGACAACAGGGGCAACTGGCGGCCGGCCATCTGGCCGATCTTGAAGGCATCGATGCCGGTGACCTGGCCGGCGACGGTGATGGGGATACCCATGGCGCCGAAGGCCACGGGCGCCGTGTTGGCGATCAGGCACAAACCGGCGGCGTAGAGCGGGTTGAAGCCCAAGCCCACCAGCAGCGCGGCGGTGATGGCCACGGGCGCGCCGAAGCCGGCCGCACCTTCCAGGAAGGCGCCGAAGGAGAAGCCCACCAGCAGCATCTGCAGGCGCTGGTCTTCGGTGATGGACACCACCGAGGCGCGGATGATCTCGAACTGGCCGGTCTTCACCGTCACCTTGTAGAGGAACACCGCCGCGATGATGATCCACGCGATGGGCCACAAGCCGTAGGCGAAGCCGAAGCCCGCCGACGCGAAGGCCATTTCCACCGGCATCTTGTAGAAGAACACCGCCACGGCCAGCGCAATGGCGACCGTGATAGTGCTGGCGATATGCCCCTTCAGGCGCAATACGGTGAGGGCGAAGAAAAAGAACGCGATGGGCAGTACGGCGACCAGCGAGGACAACCAGAGGTTGCCCAGCGGGTCATAGACTTGCAGCCAGGGTTGCATGGGTGTGTCTCCTTAAGGTTATGTGCAGCTAAGGTATGGCGGTGTTACGAACAAAAATCGACGGGACGACTGCACTGTTCCAGCAGCCAGGCGATGGATCGGTAGGAGCGGCCCGTCTCGGCGGTCAGGCCCACTTCGCAGGTGCGGTTGGAGGAAACACCGCAGCCGCAGTTGTCGGGCAGGGCCCCGTGGATATGGCGCAGGGCGTGGGTATTGAGCTCGGGCACGGCGAAACCCCGGTCGCCGCCAAAACCGCAGCACTTGACCTCGGCCGGCACCACCACCTCCTCGGCGCAGGCGGCGGTGAGGCGGCGCATGACGTTTTCCTCGCCCTGGCGGCGGGCGCTGCAATTGAGGTGCAGGGCCACCGGCCCTTGCTGCTTGACGATTTGCAGCCGGGGCAACAAGGCTGCCTCGGCGAACTCGGGAAAATCGAGAATGCGGATCTTGTCCTTGAGTTTTTCCTTCATGCGGGCGGCACAGGGGCTGGCATCCATCACCACCGGGTAGCGCCCCTGTTCGCTGGTCATGAGCAGGGCGGCTTCAAGCTTGGCTGACGATGCGTCGGCCGCCTCGGTCAAGCCTTTGCTGGCCAGGGCCTGGCCGCAACAAAGTGCATCGAAATCGGCGGGCAGGCGGGCCGCATAGCCGGCGCGGGCGAGCAGGGTGAGGATGGTGTCGGGCAGGCTGACCTCGCCGTTTTCATTGCCGCCCAGCACACGCCCGGCGCAGGTGGGGAAATAGACGACCGGATCGCCCTGCTCGGGGGGCGTAGCCTTGGGTAAGGCCGCCGCCTGGGGCATGGCACGGCGCCAGGCACCGCCAGCGATGCGATTGACGAAGCCGTCACCTAGGATGCCGGCCGCGCTGTGGCCGGCTTTCAGGCCGGTACGGGCCAGGCCCGTCAGGGTGCCGAAGTGATTCACGGAGAAAGTACCGACGGCTTTGGCCAGCTTGCCCTGGCGCTGGCCGCGCAGGTCGCGGATCAACTCACCGGTGTCGATGCCCACCGGGCAGGCGGTGGAACAGAGGCCGCAGCCGGCACAGGTATCCATGCCCATGTAGAGATAGTCGTCGCCGACGCTGCCGGCGGCCTCTCCAGCACGCTCCCGACGCGCCAGCTCGCGCCAGCTGGTGATGCGCTGCCGGGGCGATAGGGTCAGCTGATGGGAGGGGCAGAGGGGTTCGCAGAAGCCGCACTCGATGCACTTGTCCACCACCGCTGCCGCTGCGGGCAGGGGCTTGAGATTTTCGAGGTGGGCGTGGGGATTGGCGTTGAGGATGACGCCGGGGTTGAGCAGACCCTGGGGATCGAACAGGGCTTTGATCCGCTGCATCAGCACGGTGGCCTCGCGGCCCCACTCCAATTCGACGAAGGGGGCCATGTTGCGGCCGGTGCCGTGCTCGGCCTTGAGGGAGCCTTCGTATTTGCCGGCCACCAGTTGCGCCACGTCATCCATGAAGCGGCTGTAGCGGGCGATTTCGATTTCGATGCCGAAGTCCTGGGTGAAGACGAAGTGCAGGTTGCCTTCCAGGGCGTGGCCGAAGATGATGGCCTCGTGGTAGCCGTGCTTGGCCAGCAGGGCTTGCAGGTCCAAGGTGGCTTCCGCCAGACGTTCCACGGGGAAGGCCACGTCCTCGATGATGACCGTGGTGCCGGTTTCGCGCAGGGCACCGACGCTGGGGAAGGTGCCCTTGCGCACGTTCCAGAACACCTCGCATTCGGCCGGATCGGTGGAAAAACGGGATGCTTCCACGGTGGGGAAGGCGGCCAGCACCCGCAGTGCTACCCCGATACGACCTTGCAGGGCAAAGGCGCTTTCGTCGCGAACCTCGATCAGCAAGGCTGCGGCACCGGCGCCGAGGGTCTTGATGATGGCCGGCAATCCGGCCTTGTTTTCCACCGAACGGAGCGAGGCCCGATCAAGGATTTCCACTGCGGCGACGCTGCCCTCCGGTTGTTGCTTCAATGCAATTACGGCTTCACAGGCACTGGCGATATCGGGGAAGAACACCAGGGCGCTGGCCTTGTGGGCGTGGTCGGCCACGGTGCGATAGCTGATGCGGGAAATGAAGCCTAGGGTGCCTTCGGAGCCGATCATCAGGTGGGCCAGGATGTCCACCGGGTCTTCGTAATCCACCAGGGCGTTGAGGCTGTAGCCGGTGGTGTTCTTGATCTTGTATTTGCGCTTGATCAGGGCCGCAAGGTCGGCGTTGTCCCGGGCGCGACGGGCGATGGCATCCACCTCGGCCAGCAGGGTGCCATGACTGGCGCGGAAGGCAAGGATGCTGGCCGGGTCTTCGGTATCAAGCACGGCGCCATCAGCGAATACCACGCGCAAGCCGAGCAGGGTGCGGTAGCTGTTCTGGGCCGTGCCGCAGCACATGCCGGAGGCATTGTTGGCGGCGATGCCGCCGATCTTGCAGGTGGCGATGGAAGCCGGATCGGGACCGATCTTACGGCCGAGGGGGGCGAGGCGGCGATTCACTTCGCCACCGATGATGCCGGGGCCGAGACGCACGCTCTGGCCGTCGGCGGCAATCTCGCAACTGGCGAAGCCTTCGCCGATCAGCACCAGGATGCCGTCGGTCACGGCCTGGCCGGAAAGGCTGGTACCGGCGGCACGGAAGGTGAGGTGCATGTCGAATTGACGAGCCACGGCCAGCACAGCCAACACTTCGGTTTCGTTTTCAACGACGGTCACCACCTGGGGCACCAAGCGATAGAAGCTGGCGTCGGTGCCCCAGGCCAGCCGGCGCAGTTCGTCGGTGATGATTTGCGGCGCAGGAAGGACCTGACCCAAGGCGGAAATCAGTTCGCTCATGGCCGGTTAACCCCAACCTCTTTCGACACAGCGGGCACAGAGAGATGACCGAAGGAAATCCCCGTGGGACAGAGGCCGCAGAGAAAAGCGAAATTCTCTAGGCCAAGGGGGGGCATACAGCATTGCTGCATCGAATCTTTCATGGTGGTGGTTTCCTCCGTGTTCTCTGTGTCTCTATGGCCTCTGTGTCAGAGGCGGTTGCCTTTACGTTCGGCCATCAGGTCGTGCAGGCTGCGTTCGGCTGGTTGCAGTGGGGTCCGGAAGCGGGTCCAGCCCATCTGTTGTTTCGGCGCGAAAGCCCGCAACCGCGTCGCCAGCCAACGGAATATCCGGTGCAGGGACGGGTGGGCGTAGGCGCCGGTCCAAAATTTCCAGACCAGTTGTTCGCCCAGGCTGTAGCTGGCGCCCTGGCCCTTGAGGCGGTGGGCCACGGCTTCGCCGGGGTTGCGCTGGGCCTCGGTGCGCAGACGGATCAGCAACTGCGGAATGGGGATGCGCACCGGGCAGACTTCGGCGCAGGCGCCGCACAGGCTGGAGGCCGTGGGCAGGTCGCGGGTGTCGTCGAGGCCGAGCAGGTGGGGGGAAATGATCTGGCCGATGGGGCCGGGATACACGGTGCCGTAAGCGTGGCCGCCGAGGCGGGCGTACACCGGGCAGTGGTTCATGCAGGCACCGCAGCGGATGCACTGCAGGGTGGCGCGTAGTTCTGCGTCCTCGAAGGCCTGGCTACGTCCATTGTCCAGTAGCACGAGGTGCACTTCGCGCGGGCCGTCCAGCTCGCCGGGGCGGCGGGGACCGGAGATCAAATTAAAGTAGGTGGTGATGGCCTGGCCCGTGGCGGAACGGGTCAGCAAACTGGCCAGGGGAATCACTTGTTCAAGCTTTTCCACCACCTTCTCGATGCCCATGATGGCGATGTGCGTGTTGGGAATGGTGGTGCTGAGGCGGCCATTGCCCTCGTTTTCCACCAACCACAGGGTGCCGGTTTCGGCGATGGCGAAGTTGACGCCGGAGAGGCCGATGTCGGCATCGACGAACATCTGGCGCAGGGTCTTGCGGCCGATCTGAATCAGCTCGTCCACGTCCTCGGTGTAGGGCGTGTCGGGGATTTCCTCGTGGAACAGCTCGGCGATGTCGCCCTTGGTCTTGTGGATGGCCGGCATCACGATATGGGAAGGCTTCTCGTGGGCCAGTTGCACCACATACTCGCCCATGTCCGACTCGACGCAGGTGATGCCACGCTCACCCAGGTAATCGTTGAGTTCGATTTCCTCGCTGGCCATGGACTTGCCCTTGATCACCGACTTGGCGCCGCGGCCGACGGCGATGCCGTGGATGATGGCATTGGCTTCTTCCGCCGTTTCGGCCCAATGCACCTGGACACCATTGGCCGTCAGTTGCGTTTCGAGCTTTTCCAGCAACTGCGGCAGATTGCGCAGGGCATGCTTGCGGACGGCCTCGCCGAGATCGCGCAGATTCTCCAATTCGTTTTCGTCGGGAAACTGGGCGCTGCGCTTGCCGCGCAGGAAATCCATGGCGCCACGGAAGTTCTGCCGCAGTTTGGTATCGGCCAGGGCCTCCCGCGAACGGTTCTTGAAATCGGCGGAGGGATGGAACTGCAAGGGCTGTGTTGTCGTTTGCGTGCTCATGCCGACTCCCCTTCGCCGCTGACGATCACCACCAACATCTGCTTCGGCCCGTGGGCGCCGTAGGCCAGGGTTTGCTGGATGTCGGAAGTCTTGGACGGACCGGAAACCATGACCAGATTGGTGGGCATGGCGGCGGCCCATTGCTCCTCCAGGGCGGCGGCGAACATATGGGCATGGATGGTCTCCGCCCGGACCAGGGCCACATGCAGGGGCGGCACCAGGGACAGGCTGCGGGGCTGTGCGGGGGAAGACTTGAAGACCAGGGTGCCGGTGGCGGCGATGGCGGAGTCGGCCACGGTGAAACCGGCATCAACGGTGTCGAACAATTCCTGCTTCCAGGTCTCGATGGGCTTGTCGAAGGGCAATAAGGTCACGCTGCCTGACGATTCACGCAGGGTGGCGGCCAGTTGGCGGCCTTCCTCCGTGTCTTCGTTGAGCGCCAGGCGACCGACGCCGAGGGCGGCGAGACGGACGGCCAGCAAGGACACCCAGGCAGCGCGGCTGGCGACAATGACCTCGGCATGGGCGGCTTGGAGCAGGCCGCGCAGTTGCGCCACCCGTTCCTGACACGTCTGGGGCGCTAAAGTGTTGGCGGCGTAGTAGCCAGCCACGGCGGGCGCTGCCTGCATATCGTTTTCAACGGGCAAGGCGTTACGCAGCTTGGCGAGAATGCGGTGACGCGCATTCATGATTGCGCCTCTCCCCGGAGGCGGCGGGCGACGAAGCTGGCCAGATGCTCCACCTTGAGGGCCCTGCCCTGGTGTTCGGCGGCGTGGCCGATATTGCACAGGCAGCCGGCGTCGGCGGAGACCAATTGGTCGCAGCCGCTGGCTTCGATGGCGGCGGTCTTGTCGGCCACCATGGCGCCGGAGATGTCCGGGTGCTTGAGGGAGAACACGCCGCCAAAGCCGCAGCATTCCGCCTCGTTCTTCTGCTCCACCAGTTCGACGCCGGGCAGGGCCCGAAGCAGGGCCAGGCCGTGGCTGCGGGTGCCCATTTCACGTCGGGCGGAACAGGAAGTATGGAGGGCGACCTTGATTGGCGGCGGCGCTACGGTGGACTGAGCGTGGAGAGCAGCAAAGTCCACTTTGAGAACTTCCACCAGGAACTCGGTCAGCTCGAAGGTGCGCTCCGCCAGGACCTTGGCACGGGGGCCCAACACCGGGTCGGCAGCAAACAGCTTGGGCCAGTGGTGGCGCATCATGCCGGCACAGGAACCGGAGGGGACGACGATGGGCCAGTCTTCTTGGAACAAAGCCATTTGCGCGGCGGCCACGGTGCGCGCCGACGCTTCATTACCGCTAGTGTAGGCGGGCTGGCCGCAGCAACTCTGGCCCATGGGGAAATCCACGGCGACGCCGGCCTGCTCCAGCAGGCGCAGGGCATCCATGCCCGCTTCCGGCACGAACAGGTCGATCAGGCAGGTGCCGAACAGATACACCTGCTGCGGTGGCGCCGGATAAATACGCTTCTCCATGTTTGCATCTCCTCTGCTTCCGACACCGATGGACCGCCGGAAATTGACGCGAATCATGGAGATATCTAGACTTCCCCTCAAACTGGTCAGACCAATTTTTTATTTCGACCTGAATCATCCGTGGGGCAAGGGTTTACGCGAGGGTGCCATGGCTATTAGCCACAATCGAGGTGCAGTTAACGCGGTGCAAAAAAAACTGGAAACCCGCCTGCTGGACGGCAGTTGGGCGCCCGGTGCGCGGATTCCCGCGGAACGTACCCTGGCTGAGGAATGGAATGTTTCCCGTGCCACCGTGAGGGAAGCCATTTCCCGCCTGACGGCGCGGGACATGCTGATGAGCCGCCCCGGCAGCGGCGTCTACGTCACCGACCGCCTGCAGGCAGGACTGGCCTCCCCTTGGCGGCAACTGGTGGCAGACCACCCCGAGCTGCGCTGGGACACCCTGGAATTCCGCCTCGAACTGGAATGTGCCACCGCCCATTTCGCCGCCCTGCGCGCCAGCAGGGCCGACCTGAAAAATATCGGCGATGTGGTCAAACGCCTGACCAAGGCCTACAAGGCGGGGGACCGCCAGGAAGAAGCCCGGGCCGATGCCGACTTCCACGAAGCGATCGCCGAGGCTTCCCACAACAGCATGTTTCGCTACCTGCACGCCGGCATCATCCGCATGCTGCGGGAACACATCGCCCTCAACCTGCACCGCATGCATGATCTGGAAGGCGCCATGGCCATCAACCTGATGGAACAACACCTGGCCATCTGGGAGGCGATCAGGCGCCGCAAGCCGGAACAAGCGCGGCAGGCCATGCGCGCCCATATCGAATTCACCTGGGGAGAGCTGCGGCGACGGGAGGAACCCGCAAAGAGCGGCCGGCCGACGCGGGACAGAGAAAAATCCCCGCGGGTCCCGGGCTGAAGGGGCTGGATCCATGCGGTGGGTTTATCCCTACCTGCCCCATGGCTGCACGCGGGGAGCCTATCCCCTACAATTGCGGTCTTTGCTTCACGGCCTCACACCATGACTGCCCGCCTGCGCGAAATCCCCTACAACTACACCTCCTTCTCCGACCGGGAGATCGTCATCCGCCTCCTTGGCGCCGATGCCTGGGCCGCCCTGGCCGAATTGCGCGGCCAGCGCGTTACCGGCCGCTCCGCCCGGATGCTGTACGAAGTGCTGGGGGATATCTGGGTGGTGCAGCGCAATCCCTACCTGGAAGACGACCTGCTGGCCAATCCAAGCCGGCGCGACGCCCTGGTGGATGCCCTGCGCCACCGGCTCAAGGAAATCGACAAGCGCCGTGCCGGCAACGCCGCCGTGGCCCAATTGCTGGCTGCCGCCGAAAAGGCGGTGGAACGCTTCGAGCAGCACTTCATCGATACCCTCTTCCTGCGCAAGAAGGTGATGAAGGTATTGGCCAAGCACACCCGCAAGGACAACATCTGCTTTGACGGCCTCTCCCGCGTCTCCCATGTCACCGACGCCACCGACTGGCGGGTGGAATACCCCTTCGTCGTACTCTGCCCCGATACCGAAGAGGAAATCGCGCCCCTGGTGCGGGGCTGCATCGAACTGGGCCTGACCATCATCCCCCGCGGCGGCGGCACCGGATATACCGGCGGCGCCGTACCCCTGACGCCCACTTCGGTGGTCATCAATACCGAAAAGCTGATCGACTTGGGCAGCGTGGAATACAAGACCCTGCCCGGCACAGTTGGCCCCAATGACAAACCTTACGCCACGGTGCGCACCGGCGCCGGCGTGGTGACCAAACGGGTGATGGACAAAGCCGAGGACGCGGGCCTGGTGTTCGCCTGCGACCCGACTTCCGCGGAAGCCTCCTGCATCGGCGGCAACATCGCCATGAACGCCGGCGGCAAGAAGGCCGTGCTGTGGGGCACCGCTCTCGACAACCTGGCTTCCTGGCGCATGGTCACCCCGGACGGCACCTGGCTGGACGTGGAACGGATCAACCACAACCTGGGCAAGATCCACGACCAGGAAACCGTCACCTTCCGCCTGCGCTACTCCGACGCCGAAGGCAAGACGCTGCTCAAGGAAGAAACCCTCACCCTGCCCGGCCGCATGTTCCGCAAGGCCGGCCTGGGCAAGGACGTCACCGACAAGTTCCTCGGCGGCGTGCCCGGCGTGCAGAAGGAAGGTTGCGACGGCATCATCACCTCCGCCGTTTGGATCCTGCACAAGATGCCTCCGGTGGTACGCACCGTCTGCCTGGAGTTCTTCGGCCAGGTGCGGGAAGCCGTGCCCACCATCGTCGAGATCACCGACTACCTGAAGTCCCGTCCGGGCGGCGCCATCCTGGCCGGCCTGGAACACCTGGACGAACGCTATGTGCGCGCCGTCGGCTACGCCACCAAGGCCAAGCGCCACGGCCGGCCGAAGATGGTGCTGATCGGCGACATCGTCGGCGAGACGGAAGACGCGGTGATGGCCGCCACCTCGGAAGTGGTGCGCATCGCCAACGCCCGGGGCGGCGAAGGCTTCATCGCCGTATCGCCGGAAACCCGCAAGAAATTCTGGCTCGACCGCTCCCGCACCGCCGCCATCTCGCGCCACACCAACGCCTTCAAGGTGAACGAGGACGTGGTGATTCCCCTGCCGCGCATGGGCGACTACTGCGATGCCATCGAACGCATCAACATCGAGCTGTCCATCCAGAACAAGCTGGAGCTGTGCGCCGAGCTGAAAGGCTTCCTCGAATCCGACCTGCCGGTGAACGCCGGCGATGCCAATCTGGACAAGGACATCCTCATCGGCGACCGGCGCGAGCAGGCCCTGGCCGCAGTGGAAGAAGCCCGCGCCCGCTGGCAGTGGATTTTCGACAACCTGGATACGCCCCTGGCCCAGGCCGAAGCCGAGTTCGCCGCCCGCGGCATCGAGGCCGGCACCTTGACCAACACCGCCGCCCATCCGGTGCTGTTCCATCGCTTGCAGGACTACTCCGTGCGCGTTTCGTGGAAGAAGGAGCTGCGCAACGCCCTGCGCAACATCTTCGACGGCGACACCTATCGCCTGATCCAGGACCGCATCGCGGCCATCCACAAGGAAGTGCTGCGCGGCCGCGTCTTCGTCGCCCTGCACATGCACGCCGGCGACGGCAATGTGCACACCAACATCCCGGTGAACTCCGACCATTACCAGATGTTGCAAACCGCCTACAAGGCCGTGGAGCGCATCATGGGCATCGCCAAGAAGCTGGACGGTGTGATCTCCGGCGAGCACGGCATCGGCATCACCAAGCTGGAATTCCTCACCGAAGGCGAGATGAAAGCCTTCGCCGATTACAAGCAGAAGGTGGACCCGGAAGGCCGCTTCAACAAGGGCAAGCTGCTGCCCGGCGGCGACCTCTCCAACGCCTACACGCCTTCCTTCGCCCTGCTTGGGGTCGAGTCCCTCATCATGGAGCAATCGGAGATCGGCAAAATATCCGACTCCATCAAGAACTGCCTGCGCTGCGGCAAGTGCAAGCCGGTGTGCTCCACCCACGTGCCCCGGGCCAACCTGCTCTACTCGCCGCGCAACAAGATCCTCGGCACCGGCCTGCTGGTGGAAGCCTTCCTCTACGAAGAGCAAACCCGGCGCGGCATCAGCCTGCAACACTTCGATGAATTCAACGACGTGGCCGACCACTGCACCATCTGCCACCGTTGCCTGAAACCCTGCCCGGTGGACATCGACTTCGGCGACGTCTCCATCGCCATGCGCAACTTCCTGCGGGAACAGGGCAAGAAGAATTTCATCCCGGCCAAGGCCATGACCATGGCCTTCCTCACCCTCAAGGACCCGGCCACCATCAAGGCCATGCGGGTGGGCATCACCGGCCTCGGCTTCAAGGTGCAGCGCCTGGCCCACACCGTGGCCAAGTCCCTGGGCCTGATCCAGGCGTCCACCAGTCGGCCCGCTGCCACCCTGGGCAAGCCCTCGGTGAAAACCCAGGTGATCCACTTCATCAACAAGCCCCTGCCGCGTAACGTGCCCACCCGCACTTCCCGGGGCATGCTGGACATCGAGAACGACGAGATCATCCCGGTGATCCGCGACCCGAAGAAGGCCACGGAGGAATCGGACGCCGTGTTCTACTTCCCCGGCTGCGGTTCAGAGCGGTTGTTCTCCCAGGTGGGCCTGGCCACCCAGGCCATGCTCTACGAAACCGGCGCCGTCACCGTGTTACCGCCGGGCTACCTGTGCTGCGGCTACCCCCAAACGGCGGCCGGCGAAGAGGACAAGGGCCAGAAGATCACCACCGACAACCGGGTGCTGTTCCACCGCGTCGCCAACACCCTGAACTATCTCGACATCAAGACGGTGATCGTCTCCTGCGGCACCTGCATGGACCAGTTGCAGAAGTACGAATTCGAGAAGATCTTCCCCGGCTGCCGCCTGCTGGACATCCACGAATACCTGATGGAAAAGGGCCTCAAGATCGAAGGCGTGACCGGTACCCGCTACATGTACCACGACCCCTGCCACACGCCCATGAAGACCCACAATCCGATGAAGGTGGCCAACACCCTGCTCGGTGGCGGCGTGGAGCTGAACGACCGCTGCTGCGGCGAATCCGGCACCCTGGCGGTGACGCGGCCCGATGTATCCACCCAGGTGCGTTTCCGCAAACAGCAGGAGCTTGAAGCCGGCGCAGCCAGCCTGCGCAAGGACGACTTCCGGGGTGATGTGAAAATCCTCACCTCCTGCCCGTCCTGCCTGCAAGGCCTCTCCCGCTTCGAGAACGACGCCGGCGGCCTCCAGGCCGACTACATCGTGGTGGAAATGGCCAAGCACATCCTCGGCGACAACTGGATGGAGAAGTACGTTCAGGCTGCCAATAACGGGGGTATTGAGCGGGTGCTGCTGTAACTCGGACGAACATACTGCTCAAGGCCAACGGCCCCGCTTGGGGCCGTTGGCTTTTGTGGATTCATCTGGCTGCACTCGGCCACGAAGAAGCATAACGACACCGAAAAATCTGCCAACACGAAAGACGGGCAACAGATCATCAAGCTGCCCCCCGTCCCTTCATCGGCCAGCCCGATTTATGGCTATCGCTTCGTGATGTGCTGATGTCACCAATTCGTGCAGGATGCCGCACTCGGCTGCTGTCTGCGGGGCAGCACAGCAACTGCGCAGGACGCATAACTGTCGCTCCAAAGCACGCAAGCTGCGAATCCGGGTTCGTACCCGTTCCAGTTGGCCTTCGATCAAGTGGTCAACATCGTCACAGGCAGCAGAAGGCTCTGACAGGAGTTCGAGCAGGCGCTTAATCTCGACGAGCGGCAAATCAAGCACGCGGCAGTGACGAATAAAGGCCAGCCGTTCCAGATGTTTGTCGCCATAGTCCCGGTAGCCATTGGCCTGTCGTGCAGGGACTGGCAACAACCCTGCCTTCTCGTAATAGCGGATGGTTTCGACATCCACGCCGGTGGCCCATCCAAGTTCTCCAATGCGCATCATTGCCTCGTCAAGTGTGGATCAGGGGATCAACTATAGCCGGTTGACCTTGTAGCGACTACAGGGTCTTTAATCTCACTGTCAGGAAAATACCGGGGATTGGGCTATGGGAAACTGCTGTCACGACAAGGTCTGCGCGCTCGACGCATTGCGCGAGCGCCAAGGCAAGACCTTGCGCATCGTTATGGCGATAAACGTCATGCTGTTTCTGGTGGAATTCAGCGCCGGACTATTGGCCTATTCGACCGCATTGATGGCTGACTCCCTCGACAGCCTTGGTGATGCGCTGGTGTATGCGGTCAGTCTCTACGTGCTGTCACGCAGCGATCAATGGCGTGCCAGCGCGGCAATGCTCAAGGGCGTCATCATGCTGGGTTTCGGTGTTGCCGTGGCCTTCGCGCTATCGGGCAAAATCCTGTCGCCGGTCGTACCGGATGCGGAAATGATTGGCGGCTTCGGATTTTTCGCGCTGGCCTGCAATGCAACCTGTCTCTACCTGCTCACCCGGCATCGCAGCGATGATTTGAACATGGAGTCCGTCTGGCTATGCTCCAGGAACGACATCGTCGCGAACATTGGCGTGCTCGTGGCGGGTGCCGGGGTCGCGTTGACGGGCTCGATGTGGCCCGACCTCGTGATCGGAGCCATCATCGCCGTGCTGTTCCTGAAGTCAGCGTTGTATGTGCTCTCGAAAGCCTGGGTGGAGATTCGAACCAACCCGAAGGAGCAGGTCGGCTAAGACGATGCCCACCACGATTGACGATGAAACCGCCAACCTATTTCTCGCCAGATTGTTTGTGGGTCATAAAGGTGAAATATCTATTGCCGCTGTCATCAGTCCGTTCTGGGTTGCATGCAGCCAATCAAGCCGCACCTAAATTAGATTTATGCCTCACCCCCGGTCCAGCAAGGCCGCCATGGATGCCAGGTTGAGATCGGCCACCAACACGCCGTTGAACAATCCCTGGCTGTCGAACAAGGGCTGCGACAGGGTCAGGCAGAAATCCTCGGACGCCGAGGACAGGTAGATGGTGGACACGTAGTTCTCCCGGCTTGCCGCCACCTTGGCGAAGTAGTCCTGGGCGCTGCGATCCACCCCCACACCGCCGGCGCGGATGCGGCCATACATGACCGGGTTGATCCAGTTGGGAAAGCGTTGCACGCCGTCGGCGTCCAGCTCGAACACCATCTCGAAGAAGGGATAGGCCTTGAAGGCCGCATCCAGGCAATGGGGGTCGCGGCTGCGCTGGCGCTGCACCAGGCTCTCCAGGGCGGCGAAGGCGTTGTCGCGCCATAGCTCGATGTCGCCGAACACCTTCACCGGCCGCACCTGATGGGGCGTGCCCTCGAT
>RXJP01000162.1 GCA_003963315.1 Rhodocyclaceae bacterium
TCGACTTGGCAGCCCAGACCGTGACCCGGCCCGATGGTGTCAGCTACCACTTCGAGATCGACGCTTTCCGCAAGGAATGCCTGCTCAACGGTTGGGACGATATCGGTCTCACCCTGCGCCATGCCGATCTGATCAAGGAATTCGAAGCCCGTCGTCGTATCGAGCAGCCCTGGCTGTTTGGGCTGCTGCCGGTTCAATAGACACAAGCCTATTACCATGGCCGGCAGCGTCAGTACCGGCAGTAGGTGTGCCAGGCGCAGGTCGTTGAACGGGTGTGTCACAAGCGGCGGCGTCAGCCACGATTGGGGGCACGCAAGTTATACACCACCTGCTCAGCCACGCCTTTGCGCAAGCGGGGATCAAGATTGGCCGCGACGCCCTCCTCGCCCTGCTGCGTCAAGCCCGCCTGTTAGTGCCGCTGCGACGGGCGTACTACAAGACGACCGATAGCCATCACCGCTTTCGGCGGCACCCCAATCTGCTCAAGCCTGGGGAAGGGCAGGTGCTCCCCTGCAGGAGCGAGCACGTCTGGGTAGCCGACATCACCTATCTGCCTTCCGATGAACGCCCCGTCTATCTCAGCCTGATCACGGATGCCTACTCGCACCAGATCGTCGGCCACCGTGTTCATGACAGTTTGAACACGGTGCAGGTCAGTCAAGCACTGAAGAAAGCCCTCAAAGGGCGGCAGACGCGACAGACCTTGATTCACCACTCGGACCGGGGCATCCAGTATTGCGCCAACGAATATCAGCAGATTCACCGACAACACGGTCTGACGTGCTTGATGACTATGGCTACGACTGTTACCAGAAGGCCTTGGCTGAACGCATCAATGGCATTCTGAAGAACGAGTTGCTGCTTCAGCACCCTGCCAATTTGGCTCAGGCCCGGCGCATGGTCCGGAATCGATTGATATCTATAACCGGGAGCGACCTCACCTCTCGCTACTGATTCAGGGAGACAGCGCAGGCGTCTTTGACTGAACAAACTCAGTCCAATCCAATAATTTTAGGCGTCAACCTATAGCAGGACGGGTCACCGTCGCAGTTCATCCCATGGCTAATGACTGAGTATCTTCGCCAGGAACTGCTGGGCGCGCTCGGAACGGGGAGTGCCGAAGAAAGCATCCTTGGGTGCATCCTCGACGATAGCGCCTTTGTCCATGAACACCACGCGATGAGCCACCTTGCGGGCAAAGCCCATTTCATGGGTGACCACCATCATGGTCATACCTTCCTGGGCCAGCTCCACCATGACGTCCAGTACTTCGTTGATCATCTCCGGATCAAGCGCTGAGGTTGGTTCGTCGAACAACATGCAAATCGGATCCATGGCCAAGGCGCGGGCGATGGCGACCCGTTGCTGCTGACCGCCGGACAGTTCCCCGGGATGCTTGTGGGCGTGGGCCTTGAGACCCACCCGATCCAACAGCTTCATGCCCTTTTCCAACGCTTGGTCGTGGGGCCGGGCCAGCACCTTTTCCTGGGCGATGGTGAGATTCTCGGCGATGGTCATGTGGGGAAACAATTCGAAATGCTGGAACACCATGCCGACCCGGGCGCGCAGATTGGAGAGCTTGGTCTTGGGATCGCCGACGGATACCTCATTGACGACGATCTCCCCAGCCTGGAAGGGTTCCAGGCCATTCACGCAGTTGATGAGGGTAGACTTGCCGGAACCGGAAGGGCCGCAGACGACGATGACCTCGCCCTTGTTCACTTCGACCGAGCAGTCGGTGAGCACCTGGAAGCTGCCGTAGTGCTTGCTCACGTTGCGGATGGAAATCATGCTCATGCGCTCACCTTCCTGCGGAAATATTTGACCAGCAACGAAGCCGAATAACAGATAACGAAGTACACAGCGCCGGCGAACAGCAGTAATTCCACGATGCGTCCATCCCGGTCGCCCACCTTGTAGGCGGCGCCGAAGAAATCCGCCAGGGCACTGACATAGACCAGGGAGGTGTCCTGGAACAGGATGATGGCCTGGGTGAGCAACAGCGGCACCATGTTGCGGAAGGCCTGGGGCAGCACCACCAGCCACATGGCCTGGCCGTAGCCTATGCCCAGGGCGTAGGCGGCGGCCACCTGGCCCTTGGGCACGCTCTGGATACCGGCACGGATGATTTCCGAATAGTAGGCGGCCTCGAACAAGGCGAAGCCGGCCATCGCTGACGTCATACGCACATCGCTGCCCGGCGCCAGGCCGAAGACATGCTCCAGCACCTGGGGCACGATGAGGAAAAACCACAACAGCACCATCAACAACGGGATGGAGCGGAACAGGTTCACGTAAGCCGCCGAACACCATGACAGGACGCGGAAGGGGGACAGCCGCATGGCGGCCAGCAGGGTACCCCAAACAATGCCGAAGACGATGGCCGTGGCAGTGATCTCGAGGGTGACCTTCATGCCCGTCCATAGGAAGGGCAAGGCGCCGGGGATGGAAGACCAGTCGAACTCGTACATCACTTACCGCCCAGATAGCCGGGCACCCGCACCCGCGACTCAAGACGACGCATGGCGGTCATCACCACCACATTGATGAGCAGATAGAACAGGGTGACCGCGATGAAGGACTCGTAGGGCTGCGCCGTGTAATCCACCAACTGCCGCCCTTGGGCGGTCAGCTCCAGCAGGCCGATGGTGGAGGCCACGCAGGAGTTCTTGAAGATGTTGAGGAACTCCGAGGTCAGGGGCGGCAGGATGAGCCGATAGGCCATGGGCAGCAAGACGTAGCGGTAGGTCTGCGGCAAGGTGAAGCCCAGTGCCAACGCGGCGTTCTTCTGCCCTTTCGGCAGCGACTGTATGCCTGACCGTACTTGCTCGGCAACGCGGGCGCTGGTGAAAAACCCAAGACAAATGAAGGCGGCAAGGAACTGTTGCAGGAAGGGATTCATCTGCTTGTAGGCGTTGCCCAGGCTGGGCGGCAGCAGTTCCGGCAAAACGAAATACCAGCCGAACAACTGCACCAGCAAGGGAACGTTGCGGAACAGCTCAACGTAGGCCGTTCCCAGGCCCGGCCATAATCGCCCGGGCAGGGTACGGGCCACGCCGGCCAGGGAGCCCAATACCAGGGCCATGGTCCAGGAAGCCAGCGAGAGGCCGATGGTTGTTTCAAAACCCGCCAGCATCCAGCCCAGATAGGTCGTATCGCCGGAAGCCGCGAGCTGGAGGAAAACCTCCCAATGCCAGGCGTAGGCCATGGCGCTTATCCGATTACTCGAAGGCCTTGTCGTTGGGCGACTTGTAAAGCGCCTTCATATCATCCGAGAGCGGGAAGTTGAGATTCAGCCCCTTGGGCGGCACCGGGTTCATGAACCACTTGGCGTAAATCTTTTCCGCTTCGCCGGAGGTCATCACCTTGGCAATGGCGGCATCCACCACCTTCTTGAAGGCGGGGGCATCCTTGGGCAGCATGCAGCCGTAGGCCTCGCGGGATTGGGGCGTGCCCACCACGACCCAGTCGCCGGGCTTTTTCGCCTTTGCCAGTTCGCCGTAGAGCAGCGCGTCGTCCATCATGAAGGCCACGGCGCGACCGGTTTCCAGGGTCAGGAAGGATTCGCCGTGATCCTTGGCGGAGATGATGTGCATGCCCATCTTCTTATCGTCGTTCAGTTTGCGCAGCAGCCGCTCGGAGGTGGTGCCCGCGGTGGTGACGACATTCTTGCCGGCCAAATCAGGGAAGTCGGCGATGCCGGAGTCCTTCCTGGTCAGCAGCCGGGTGCCGATGATGAAGATGGTGTTGGAGAAGGCCACCTGCTTCTGCCGCTCGGTGTTGTTGGTGGTGGAGCCGCACTCCATGTCGATGGTGCCGTTCTGAAGCAGGGGAATGCGGTTCTGGGAAGTAACCGGCACCAGCTTGATTTGCAATCCCGGCATCCTGGTTTCGGTCTTGATGGCGGTCACCGCTTTGAGCATGATCTCCTGGGAGTAACCGATCACTTGCTGTTTGTCATCGTAGTAGGAGAAGGGAATCGAGGACTCCCGGTGCCCCAGGGAGATGGCGCCGCCATCCTTTACTTTCTTCAGGGTCTCCGCCGCAGTGGCCACGCTGGAAATACAGGTGCCGACGATGCCGGCAAACACGATGGAAACAAAACGGTTCATGGCCAGTCTCTCGGTCTCGAGTGTGGAATCATTCTAATGGGATTCAGGCCAAGGCCCGGTCCACGATTTCGAACACATCCCGCGATAAACCGGAATGTCGATGCAGCTTCTCCAGGGCAGCCCTTGCCTGGGCCTGATGCCCCGCATCGAATTTTCGCCAGCGGTCGAAGCTGCGGGCCACCCGGGCTGCCACTTGGGCGTTGATGGCGTCCAGATGCATGATCTGTTCGGCAAGGAAACGGTAGCCGCTGCCGTCGGCCGCATGGAAGCGCACGTGATTGGCGCCGAAGCTGCGGATCAGGGCGTACACCTTGTTCGGGTTGCGCATATCGAAGGCGGCATGCCCCACCAGGGCCTTCACTTCGGCCAGGGTGTCGGGCCGCCGGCTGGTGGCCTGTACCGTGAGCCACTTGTCCATGACCAAAGCCTCCTGTTGCCACTGGCGATGGAAAGCCTCCAGGGCCTGCTTGCGCTCGGGGCCTTCGCTTTGGGCCAGAACGGCCAGGGCGGCAAACTGGTCGGTCATGTTGTCGGCGCTGTCGAACTGCTTGAGGGCCAGGGCCCGGCCTTCCGCCGTATCCGTTTCGCATAGATAGCCGAGGCAGACATTGCGCAGGGCGCGGCGGCCCGCTTCGGCATTGCTGACACGGAAGGAGCCCTTGGGCGACAAGCAGTCGTAGGCGGCCTGCAAAACTTCTTCCAGTTGTTCGGCGATAAAGCGACGCAAGCCGTTGCGGGTGGCGTGCAGGGCGTCCGGCAGCACCACGTCCATCTGCTCGGCCAGGGTGGCCTCGGTAGGCAGGGTCAGCACTTCGGCGGCGAAAGCGGCGTCGCAATTGGCGCCACCCTTGCCGGTCATGGCCAAGGTCAGCACCCGACCCAGGCTTTCGGCAAAGCTTTGCGGCCATTGCGGCGTTTCACCTTGGTGGATGCGGACCGCAGCGCCAAGGATCAGGTTGCCCGCCAGCCGCTGTCCGGCCTCCCAACGATTGAAGGGGTCGCTATCGTGGGCCAGCAGATGACCCAGGTCGGCGTCGCTATAGGGGTAGTCCAGCACCACTGGGGCCGAGAATCCCCGCAGCAGCGAAGGCACCGGGGCTTCGGCCACAGCTTCAAAGACGTAGGTTTCGCGGGTCCTGGCAAGCGTGAGTACGCGCTGGGTAGGCCCCTTGGTTGCCGCCGGGTCGCCCTTCATGCGCAGGGGAAGGTCGGCCCCGGAGGCCCCCACCAACCCCACGATCACGGGAATCAGGAAAGGCTGCTTTTTGTCCTGGCCCGGGGTGGCGGGGCAGGACTGGCTGAGGTGAAGGGTATAGCGTTGTGTCCCGGCGTCGTAATCACCCCGGGCTGTCAGCCGCGGCGTACCCGCCTGCTCGTACCAGCCCATGAACGGATCCAGATCCATGCCCGAGGCATCGGCCATGGCGGCGACGAAATCGTCGCAGGTGACGGCCTGGCCATCATGGCGGGCGAAATAGAGATCCATGCCCTTGCGGAAGCTGGCCTTGCCGATCAGGGTTTCGATCATGCGGATCACCTCGGCGCCCTTCTGGTACACCGTGGCGGTATAGAAGTTGTTGATCTCCATGTAGGAGGCCGGCCGGATGGGGTGGGCCATGGGACCCGCATCCTCGGGGAACTGAGCAGCCCGTAGCGCCCGTACATCGCGGATGTGGCTCACGGCGCGGCTGTGCACGTCGGCGCCGAAAGCTTGGTCGCGGAAGACCGTGAGGCCTTCCTTGAGGGTGAGCTGGAACCAGTCGCGGCAGGTGACGCGATTGCCGGTCCAGTTGTGGAAGTATTCGTGGCCCACCACCCGGTCGATGTTCTCGTAGTCCACATCGGTGGCCACGTCGGGCCGGGCCAGCACGTACTTGGTGTTGAAGATGTTGAGGCCCTTGTTCTCCATGGCCCCCATATTGAAGTCGCCCACGGCGACGATCATGTAATGGTCCAGATCGCATTCCAGGCCGAAGGTTTCCTCGTCCCACTTCATGGATTTTTTCAACGCGTCCATGGCATGACCGCATTGATCCAGCTTGCCCGGTTCGACGTAGATGGCGAGTTGCACCTTGCGCCCCGACATCGTGGTGTATTGGCCCTTCAGCACATCGAGCTTGGCGGCGACGATAGCGAACAGGTAGCAGGGCTTGGGAAAAGGATCTTCCCAGGTGGCCCAGTGGCGGCCCTGGTTCCCGGGCTCATCGCCGCTGGCCACGGGGTTGCCGTTGCCCAGCAGCACCGGCAGGGTGGCCTTGTCCGCATGGAGGGTCACCATGTAACGGGCCATCACATCGGGACGATCGGGGAACCAGGTGATGCGGCGGAAACCCTGGGCCTCGCACTGGGTGAAGTAGCCGTCGGCAGAACGGTAAAGGCCAGACAATTGTGTATTGCCGTCGGGCCGGATGCGCACCAGGGTTTCCAGGATGCAGGCATCGGACAGTCCGGGAATGGTGAGGGTATCGCCTTTGATCGCGTATTGTTTGGCGGTGAGGCGTTTGCCATCCACGGCCAGCGCCAGGGTTTCCAGCTCTACGCCGTCCAGCACCAGCGGGGCTTTCGAGTCCGCCGCGGCATTGCGGCGCAGGGCCAGGCGCGACGTGACCACCGCCCCGTCGGGCTGGAAGTCCACGTCCAGATGCACGGTGTCCACCCAGAAGGCAGGGGGGGTGTAGTTCTTCAGGTAGATGGTCTTGGGGGTATCGGTTTTCATGGCGGCGTGGAGAAGGAAATCAGACCGCCATGATAGGGGATAGGCGTGCCACGGCCCATCCCCGGATGCGCGCGCCCAGCCCTACTTCTTGCCCCGGCCTGCCAGGCGGTAAGCCACCCGGGCACGGGTGGTGCCAAGGATCTTCGCCGCCGCCACCACATTGCCTTCCGCCATCTCATTGGCGGTCTTCACCATCAGGGCCTCCATGGTATCCAGGGTCACCATGCGATTTTCCAGGGCGCTGCGCATCAAGGCCGAGAGCTGTTGCTGGTCGGCGGGCATGGCCACGCCCGCATCCGCCAGGCCGGTGTCCCGCAGCGCCCCCGACTGGCCGATCTTGAATTGGTGGCTGCGGATCTTTTCGCCGCTGGTGAACAAGTGGGCGATGTCCACCGCCTCGCCATCCGGCGCCAGGATGACGCCCCGTTCGATGATGTTTTCCAATTCCCGCACATTGCCCGGCCAATCGTAGGCCTGCAGGGCCTCGATGGCCCGTTCGGTGAGGCCGGTGACCTTGCGCTCGTGCAGGGTGCGGTAGCGGTTGAGGAAGTACTCCGTGAGCAGCAGGATGTCTTCGCGACGTTCCCGCAAGGGCGGGATGAACACGGGAAAGACGTTGAGGCGGAAATACAGGTCCTCGCGGAATTTGCCTTCCGCCACCAAGTCCTTGAGGTTTTCATTGGTGGCCGCCACCACCCGCACATCCACGTGGCGGGTGCGGGTGTCGCCGATGCGTTCGATCTCCCCTTCCTGCAAGGCCCGCAGCAGCTTGCCCTGGGCGGCGGGACTAAGGGTGCCGATTTCGTCCAGGAACAGGGTGCCGCCATCCGCCCGCTCGAAACGGCCGGGGCGGGATTGGGTCGCGCCGCTGAAGCCGCCCTTCTCCACACCGAACAATTCAGACTCGATCAAAGTCTCGGGAATCGCCGCGCAATTGACAGCGACGAAGGCTTCATCCTTGCGCTTGCTGACGCGGTGCAGGGTGCGGGCGAACTGCTCCTTGCCGACCCCGCTCTCCCCCAGGAACAGCACCGTGGCCCGGGTCGGCGCCACCCGCTGGATCATGTGGCAGACGGCATTGAAGCCCGCCGACACCCCCACCAGATCGAAAGGCCGCCCCCATTGCCCGGGGCCAGCCGCCTGTTCGCCGAGGGTGGCGAGCGGGCTTTGGACGAAGGTCTGGGCCTTCAGGTAGCGCACCTCTTCTTCCGCATCCTCCCATTCCTCCACGGGTTTGGCGACGATGCGGCAGCAGGCGTGGCCCATGGCCTTGCATTCCACCTCCCTCACCAGGATCTGCCGCCCCATGTAGGCGCTGACATAACCGCTGGCGTAGCCCAATTGCATCCAGCACACCGGCTCGTGGCCGATGCCGTACACCGCCATGTGCTCTTCGGCTTCGCTGGAGTTGCGCCAGATGTATTCGCCGTTGAACAAACCGGTTTTCACGTCGAACTCCATGGATACGGTTTCCACCGCGACGATGCCCTCCAGGGCGTGGAGTTGCGGCCCCACGGCAAAGGCCTCGAAGGAATCGGCATCACGCCGGACCCGCCGCACGGTTTCCGCATCCCGGGTGCCGGAGAGGTAGCCCATACGGGTGAGCAGGCCGCGGGCCTTCTCCGCCCCCACCGTCTCGATCAGCTCCCGCCGCAAAGCGGCCATGGCCGCTGTCTGGATCAGCATCATGCGCCGGTTGTCGAACCAGATCTGCCCTTCGCTGGGGGCGAAACGCAGCCGCGAAGCCAGGTCGCCGATGTCGGGAAAGCGCTGGCGGAAGCTGCCCTGGGGGGTTTCAAGCTTGATGCCTTCCCCGTCCGAGCGGGGGTTGGTGCGTGCCATAACGATATCCTTTACACCCCGAAAATTAACAAAATTATCAACAGAGTCTGCATCGGTTTAATAAATTTATCAACCGATCTGAGAAGGAGGTGCGACCAAGCAGGGCCAAGAATCCCTAAACCCATGATTATTTTTGATTTAAACAAACCAGACCAAACCCGGATTTGTGGCACGGCCATTGCGATAGCTTCTTTGAACCACCCCATCCCCGAGGATGAGTGGAGAACCGGGTCGGCCCCGCCGCCCCCGATCAAGAACAGCGAGGAGAGCATTCCATGCAATTGGACCTGCAGGCCATCACCCTTCAGCCCCTGCGCCACACCTTCGACAACCTGAAGGAACGTTTTGGCGACAAGCCGGCGACCCGGTATCAGGAGGGCACCTACGACATCCAGCAGAACTATCTGTACCACTACCGTCCCACCTGGGATCCGGATCGGGAAATCTTCGACGAACGCCGCACGGCGATCAAGATGGCCGACTGGTACAAATTCGCCGATCCCCGCCAGTACTACTACGGCACCTACACCATCGCCCGTTCCCGCCAACAGGAAGCCGCCGATGCCAACTTCCAGTTGGCCCTGGACGAAGGCTTGGCCGACACGGCGCCCGACAGCCTGCGCAAACTGCTGCTGACGGTGCTCCTGCCCATGCGCCACGTGGAATGGGGCGCCAACATGAACAACACCTTCATTTCCTCCTACAGCTACGGCACGGCCATCAACGCCGCCACCATCTTCCACGCCATGGACCGACTGGGTATCGCCCAATCCATCTCCCGCGTCGGCCTGGCTGTCGGCGGTGAGGAAATACTGGACGAAGCCAAGACGCTCTGGATGGATGCGCCCCAATGGCAACCCCTGCGCCGCTACGTGGAAGACACCCTGGTGGTGAAGGATTGGTTCGAACTGTTCATCGCCCAGAACCTGGCCTTGGACAGCTTCCTTTACCCCTTCCTCTACACCCATGTATCGAAGGAAGCCGGCAAGAGCGGCAGCCCCTTCTACACCCTGGCCACCACCTTCCAGAAGGAATGGTACGGCGAGACCAGCCGCTGGGTGGACGCCATGGTCAAGGCCGCCGCCAACGAATCGGCTGAGAACAAGGCCCTGGTGCAGGGCTGGATCCAAGCCTACCGCGCCAAGGCGGAGGCCGCCGTGACCGCCCTGGCGGAAACGGTTTTCGCCGGTAACACGGCCGGTGTGATGGCGGCGATCAATGCCGACCTGGACGCCCGCCTGAAGAAAATTGGTCTTTGACCAGAAAAGGAGCCCCCCGTGTCCAACGTATTCATCGCGTTTCAAACCACTGAGGACAGCCGACCCATCGTCGAGTCCATCCTTGCCGACAATCCGGGAGCAAAGGCCACCGAAAGCCCCGGCATGGTCAAGATCGATGCCGAAGGCAGCCTCACCGTCAAGCGCACCTCGATTGAAGAACGTATCGGTCGTGCATTCGATTTGCAGGAGCTGCAAGTCCATCTGATCACCATTTCCGGTCATCTGGACGAAGACGACGACGAATTCACCCTCGCCTGGCCCAATTAATTCCAGCGACCACAGGAGATCAAATCATGGATATGAAAGCCACCAAGAAACTCGGCCTCAAGGATCGTTACCGCAACCAGACCCGCGGCCTGCACTGGGACACCACCTACCAGCCCATGGACGAGGTGTTTCCCTACGACAAGTACGAAGGCATCAAGATTCACGACTGGGAAAAGTGGGAAGACCCCTTCCGCCTGACCATGGACGCCTATTGGAAATACCAGGCCGAGAAGGAGCGCAAGCTCTACGCCGTGCTGGACGCCTTCAATCAGTCCAACGGCCATCTCAACGTCACTGATGCGCGCTACATCAACGCCATCAAGCTGTTCTTCGCCGCCATTCCGCTGCATGAGTACATGGCCCACCGCGGCTTCGCCATCGCCGGCCGCCAGTTCCGCGGCGTCGGTCCCCGCGTTGCCTGCCAGATGCAGTCCATCGACGAAATCCGCCACATGCAGACCCAGATGCACACGGCGAGCAACTACAACAAGTACTACAACGGCATGCATGCCGTGCACCACCAGTTGCCGCGCATGTGGTACGCCTCGGTGCCCAAGTCCTTCTTCGACGACGCCATCACCGCCGGCCCCTTCGAATGGATGATCGCCATCGGCTTCTCCTTCGAATACGTGCTGACCAACCTGCTCTTCGTCCCCTTCATGTCCGGCGCCGCCTACAACGGCGACCTGGGTTCCATGACCTTCGGCTTCTCGGCCCAGTCCGACGAGGCGCGACACATGACCCTGGGCCTGGAGTGCATCAAGTTCATGCTGGAGCAGGACCCGGACAACCTGCCCATCGTCCAGCGCTGGATCGACAAATGGACCTGGCGCGGCACCCGCGTGCTTAGCCTCGTCGCCATGATGATGGATTACATGCTGCCCAAGCGCGTCATGAGCTGGAAGGAAGCCTGGGAAATCTACTTCGAGCAGAACGGCGGCGCCCTGTTCAAGGATTTGGAACGCTACGGCATCAAGCTGCCCAAGTGCGCCCTGCAGGGCATCGAGGAAAAGGAGCACATCTCCCATCAGCTCTGGGCCGGCATATACCAGTGGAACTTCGGTACCTCGGTGCATTCCTGGGTGCCCAGCGACGACGAACTCGACTGGCTCTCCGCCAAGTATCCCAACACCTTCGACAAGTACTACCGTCCCCGCTGGGAATTCTGGCGCGAACAGGAAAAGACCGGCACGCAGTTCATCAATACCGGGCTTGCCGAAAACTGCCAGGTTTGCCAGTTCCCCATGCTGTTCACCGAACCGGGCGACCCGACCACCCTCTGCCACCGCGAGACCCATTACAAGGAAGAGCGTTACCACTTCTGCTCCGACCACTGCAAGGAGATCTTCGAAAACGAACCGGAGAAATACATCCAGGCCTGGCTGCCCATGAACCAGTTGCCCCAGGGCACCTGCGGCGGCGGCACCCTGGAAGGCTGGATGGAATGGGTCCATCTGGTGCCGGGCCAGGACAACGGCAATTTCGAAGGTTCCCAGGATCAGGCCAATTTCCAGAAATGGAAGGGCCAGGTCACGGGCAACAACTGAACTCCGTCAGGAAAGGAAACCACTATGTCAGTCGTAGCAATCAAAGAGTACGTCGGCGTTCCCCGCGACCTGGAAGCCAACTACCACGGCAACATCATGACCTACATCACCTGGGAAAAGCACCTGATGTTCGCCGCTCCCTTCATTTTCCCGGTGCCGCCTTCCATGCTCTTCGGCGATTACATCAAGGCCATCGCCGGCGTCATCCAGCCCCATCCCGATGCGGCGAAGATCGATTGGAGCAAGGTGGAATGGCGCAAGTCCTATCAGCCCTGGCAACCCGATATGGCGAAAACCCTGGCTGAGAACGGCATCACCCACAAGTGCCACATGAGCTTCCGCACACCGGGTCTGGACGGCATCCGCGGTCTGGGTATCTAACCCGCCCCGCCGTCCGTATACTGAGGTGTACGGACGGCAAGCGAGGAGTTGACATGACCGAAGATCAAAACACGGGGTTTTCCCTGGACAAACGATATGTCCGAATTCTCGGCCGCACCTCCACCGGCCACATCGAATTTTCCTTCGCCGTGGGGGAGCCCGAATTGATGGTGGAATTGGTATTGCCTGAAGCGGCCTTCAAGGAGTTTTGCGAGGCCAACCGGGTCATCATGCTCGGCGACGAAGCTCCCAAGGGGGAAGGCGACGCCAGGGAATGGGACTGGTCCCTACGCGACGCCACCAAGCAGCGCTTCAAATAGCGGCCCGTTGCCGCAATCGTCCTCAGGCCGCAGATGCCTGACGGGGGCGGAAGGTATCGTCGAAATCAGCCAAGCTGGGCATGGCCATGACCGGGCGGCGATCAAGCTGTTTCAATTCGTCACGCCATTGGGCCAGCAGGGCGGACCGGGCGCCGTCATCGATATAGGGCACGTGATAGGCGACAAAGGGTTCCAGCACCTCCATCCCCACATAGCCCAGACTACCTTGCAGTACGGAACGCAGCATGCCGGCCTCGCCATACAGCTCGCCGTGGAGGCTCCCCGCGCCGAACATGTAATCGCGTCCCCCCAGGGTGGTGCACACCAAGGCCCGCTTGCCGGCCATGCCGCCCCGGTCGTACACCCGCTTGCCGCCGTAGAACAAACCGGACACGAAGACGCGGTCGATCCAACCCTTGAGGATGGCGGGGACCGACATCCAGAAGATGGGGAAACTCAGGATCAGCAGATCTGCTTCCTGCACCTTGCGGATTTCCGCCTGGATATCCGGCGCCAGGGAGTTCGAGGCCACGCCCATGCGCTGCTCCAGGGCATAGACCAGATAATCGGGATTCTCCCGTTGCCGGAAATCCTCGGCCGAAGCCACGGGATTGAAATTCATGGCATACAGGTCCGATACCTGGACCTGGTGACCTTGGGATGCCAAGGTCTCGACAGCGGCATCCTTGAGCGCGGCGCAGAAGGACTGCGGCTCGGGATGCGCGTGAACAATCAGCACATTCATTAATTGTGATCCGGAAATTTATGCAGCCAAGGCCTGTGTTTTGGTCCGGCAGACGTTCTTTTTCATCAGCCCTATCACCCGCAGCGTGATATCGCTGGCGGGAAAAGCGCGACAGGCCAGGACACGGCCTGCGGCCTGGTCTTCTTCGCTGACATGGTCGCGGCTCATCACCTTGGTGGTGATGTTGCCGGAGACCACCTCGATCTTGCACACACCGCAGCCGCCGCCGCGGCAACCTACCGGAATGCCTTTCTTGCCCAGGCGCAACATGCCTTCCAAGAGGTTTTCCGTTTCACCGCAGGGATAGGTCTCGCCGGTTTCCGCCAAAGTGACCGTATAGCGCATCACAATACCTCGTCTCGCTGAAGGGCATCAGCCCGGCAGTTTGCCGAAGCGCGGCAGCTCATCCCCGGAGATATCCCAGGGTTGGGCGCTATCGCAATAGACATGCATGCCCGGCGCCACCACGTCCGGCGTATCCAGGCTGGGGACCCGGACGAACCACAGGTCGGGCATCACGGCCACATCGGAGAATAACGGCGCGCCACAGCCGGGGCAGAAATGGCGGACCACTGGATTACCGCTGTCTCCCGTGTAGCGGTAGCTCGCTGTCTCTCCCTTGATCTTGCGGAAAGCCGAGCGGGGAACCGCTATCACCGTCGCCATCGGCGCGCCGCTGGAGCGCTGGCAATCCCGGCAGTGGCAATGGGCGACGAAGGCGGGCGTGTTGTCAAGCTCGTAGCGAATCGCCCCGCAAACACAACCCCCGCTCAATTTTTCCCCACTCATGGTGCTCCTCCCTTTTGATGTTATCGAGCCGCGACTGCTGACAGTGCGGCCCGTTGGAAGCGGTCAGGTCAACACTTCCAGGAAACTCGCCCTGACTACGTTATCCTGGGCAAACACTGCGTTGCCCAGTTCGGACGTATCCCACACGATGGTGGGCGTATCCGGATAGTAGATATAGCCTTCGGCGAAGACTTCATTGCGGTTGCCGGAAGGATCGTAATAGTAGATGGTGGCGCCGCGGGTGATGCCGTGCCGGTTGGGGCCTACATCCACCGGAATGCGGTACTTGCCGATCATGTCGGCAGCCTTGATGACATCGTGGGCCGACTCCAACAAGAAGGACACGTGGTGGAACTTGTTGGCTTCGGGCTGAAGCACAAAGGCAATGTCGTGGGGCTTGATGGAGCAGCTCAGGAACACCACCAGGGTGGCGCCGGAGTCGTGGTCGATGAGCTTCTCGCTCATGTTGAAATCAAGCACCTCGGTGAAGAACTTGGCGTTCTCATCGATGTTGATGCCGCCCAGCAGGGCATGGTCCAGACGATTGATGCGGAAGCCGCGGATCACGCCTTCGTCGGGCGTGGTGCCCGGATTGCGGTAACCGAGGGAATTGCCGATCTGCTCCTTGTGGGCGTAGAGCTGCATGGTGTGGCCGCTGGGCAGCACGCACTGGATACGCCGTCCGCTCTTGGGATAAACGCCGGCATCGATATGCTCTACGGCAAGGCCGAAGGCCTTGATGCGCTTTTCCAGCGAGTCCAAGGTGGCGTCGTCGAACACCTTGAAGGCGAAGTAGTCCATGCCCGCCCGGTCGGTCTGGCGCAGCACGATGCTGTGGTGGTCGTGCTCGTCCCAAGCCTTGTAATAGACCTGGCCCTTGGCATCTTCCATGACCTCATGCAATCCCATGCGGTCGCCGTAATGTTGGCGGGCTTCGGCCATGTCCAGAACGCGGATGGCAACTTCGCCCAATCGTAATACGCCTCTTAGCGCCATGTTTCTTCTCCTGTTGCGGGTGGGGTAAACCGGCTTGCCACTAAAGCGGCTGCCAGCATTGTGGTTTTAATTTATATGTTTCAAGTCTAAGACGATATTCGCACCCCTTGCCAACGTCCAATACTCTTTTTGCGGCCTGGACATACCGAAAGGGTATAGCGGAATTTTTCCGGCATCGGGATAAAGCCCGATGCCGGAGAGGGCTATGGCGTCAGATGTCCTTGCCGCCGATGCCTGCCAGTCCCGGCGTACGGAAACGCAGCAAATCCTTGTGGCGGATGCCGTTAGCGTCCACCGATTTGCCGAAATCCGGCGTCCAGGGCTGGCTGTTCTTCAGCCATTCCACCTTGCTCCAGTCCACCTTGGCGAAATCCGGATGGGCCCCATAGGCATCCGCCAGGTTCTTGGCCACCAAGTCGCCGAAAGAAGAATCCGGCGTCACGGCCAACATGAAGGGGGAAGCGAACATCAGGTGCTTGTCCCATCCCACGTACACGATACGCAAGCCGTGGAAGTTCTTTTCCGCATCCGCGGGTTCGAAGACGTAGGTCCTCAATGCGCTTACAGCCATGGTCGTTCCTCCTCAGTTCTTGGTTGCCGCCGCACGCCAGGCGGCAAAGTTTTTCTGGTCTTCCGAACCGTCGAAATCCAGGTTGTCCCGCCCATGCTGCATGTTGTAGTGCTGGAACACGGCGCCAACCACGTCGAAATCCGGTGCGGTGGGATCCGTTCCCGGGTTGAAGGAATTGCCCTGCACGATCTGGTGGGCGGGCAGCCAGGATTGGATGTACTTCTCCGGCTCGTGCTCGAAGATTTCCTTGCAGCCGTCGGAGCAGAAGTGATAGTGCTCGCCCTTGTACTCGGTATCCCGGTAGCTGATCTGGGTGGGATCGTCCGGCTCGGTGAACAGCAGGGGAATCTGGCAGGTCTGGCACAGCATGGGCAAGGTCTTGTTGTAGAAGCGCCGTCCTTGCTTAGCCTCCTCCTTCCAGTACTCCCAGCGGGGGCGGTAGTACTTGTCGAAGGTGTTGGGATACTTTGACGACAGCCAGTCCATTTCCTCGTCGCTGGGAATCCAGGTATGGAAGCTGGTGAGGGCGCCGTACTGGTAGAAGCCGGCCCACAGCTGGTGGCTGATGTGCTCTTTTTCGAAAGCGGCCAGTTGCCCCACCTTGGGCGGACGGATGCCGTAACGGGCCAGATCGTTGAACAGGGCCGAGCCGTTCTGCTCGTAATAGGCCTCCCAGGCTTCCTGCCAGGACATCACACGCTTGGGCAGCATGTAGTCCATCATCATGCCGATCACGCCCAGGATACGGGCGCCGCGGTGCATCCACTTGTCCATCCAGCGCTGGACGATAGGCAGGTTGTCCGGATCCTGCTCCAACATGAACTTGATGCATTCCAGGCCCAGGGTCATGTGGCGGGCTTCGTCGGATTGCGCGGAGAAGCCGAAGGTCATGGCCGCCATGTCGCCGTTGTAGGCGGCGCCGGAGATAAAGGGCACGAACAGCAGGTTGGTCAGCACGTATTCGAAGGAGAAGCCGATGGCCACCATGAACTCGAAGGGACCGGAGGTATAGGCATCATCGAAGAAGGACTTGGTCACCGACAAATACCAGACCCGCGACATCTGGTTGGCGAAGTCGTGCATCCCGTTGTAGTACTTGTTGTAGTTCGAGATGGAGTGGATCTGGGTCTGATAGTGACGCAGCTCGTCAATGGCCTGCATCAGGCAGGCGACCCGGGGCCCCGCCCCCACCATCTGCCGCCCCAGGTGGGAGAAGCCGCGGAAGGCCATGTACTCCAGATGGGGCACGGCGCCGATGAACAGCTTCACGGCATTCAAGTAGCGGGCATCGGTGACGCCCAGATGGCCGTTGTTCTGGTTGAAGGCGTCGATGATGGCGTAAAGCTTGCGCTCCTTTTCCGCCTGGTATTTCCAGTAGGCATCCATGGTCAGACGGAAGGGATCCTGCCACTTGTCCCAGTCGTGAATCTTGATGCCTTCATAGCTGGTGCACGGGAACACCTTGTCCATGGGTTCGTAGGTGGTGTCCCATTCCAGGTCCCGGGTCATCAGGGCATAGCGTTCCTTGAGGCCCAGTTTCTTGTTGGCTTTCATGTCCATATGTTTTCTCCTAGTTCTTGCGCTCAGCTGTTCCAGCTCAGGGTGAATTCGTCGTCGGTTTCGTCCAGGTGGCCGGAAATGGTGATCAGGTGGATCTGCAATTCCTGCAGATCGAAGTCCCGTCCCATCAGGTCCGACACCGTCTGGCGCTTGATGGTGAGCCGTCCCGGCACGTCCACTTTCACCATGCCCGGCTGCTCGTTGACGATGGCGTTGGGGTTATCGGCAATGATGGCTTCCACAATGGAGCGGGTTTCGTCATTTTTCTGAAAGGCAATAAAGGCATTCGACATGGCGCGCTCCTTACACGGGAAGTCCGAGCTTGCGGGCGCGGACATTGAATTGATCGACCACTTCGGTCATGACGCCTTCCGCCTGGTCGCCCAGGGCCAAGGCAGCGATGGGCTTCAGGGCGGCGGCCATGCGGTCGCGCCAATAGCAGGTCCATTTGGCCAGCAGCGCCTTGTTGTCTTCAGACTCGGCAGCCGCGGTCTTGACCGTGGCATCCACCCACTTGCCGTTGTCGGCAAACCATTCCGATTGGAAACGGGTGAGCATGGACACCAGGGGACCGCCCCGGGTGGTCAGCGCGTTTTCCACATGGCTGTAAGCCAGGGGGAAGAGCAGGCCATCGAAGACCAGGTTCTGGGCAAGGAAGAGTTCGAAGACGTCCTCCACCACCATGGAGTTTTCCGTCAGGCGACGCAGGTCCTGCCACTCGGGGCCTTCCAGCCAGGCCTTCTTGGCCGAGGCCAGGGCGTCCGTATCGCCGAAGGCGATGCCGAGCCGGGTCAAGTATTGGGCGATGCCCAGTTGGTCCATGCAGGCGAACAGGGCCGGCTGGGCGAAGGAATTGCCGTAGCAGTAGGCCGCCACCGCAGAGTTGTTGATGTTGGCCGCCCAGGCCACGTGGCGCAGGGGGAGGTAGAACTTGAGGGCGATCTCGCGGCACTCCGCCGGATACAGATCGAACAGGCCCCGGCTTTCGACGAATTCGAAATCCGCCTCCGCCGTGTCCTGCATCCGCGCCCGGGCCAGGGTGTAGGTGCCGTAATAGAACTGGCGGGGATCCTTCAGGGCATACCAGTCCTGCATCTTGATGGCGCTACGGCTGGCATCGAAGATCTCGAACTCGGGCGCCCAAGTGGGGCGGTACTGGAAGTTTTCCACCGGCTGGATGTCGAAGGTGGCTTCCTGGTAGCGTGACGCGGGCTTGTCGCCGCCCATGCGTTTTGCCAGATGATCAAAAGTCTGCCTCAGGGGCGTGATGCTTACCGTGCGTAAATCAATAGTCGACATTGACGATTCCTCCTTATGGCACCCGACGCTTGCCGGGACACCTGACTGGCGAAGACCCCTGGGGGCCGTTTTGACAACACTGTCAGACGTATTTCCTGGCAGCGCATTCCAGTCATTACATTCGCAAGGCGTGGGCCAGCCACGGCAAGCATATGTTTCGGAAAGAATTGTTTATCTTTAAATGAAATTCACGCCCGGCAATATTTGACATAAACGTCAAATTCAGCAGAAGAATTTACAAAAATGTAAAACAGCGCATCAAGTAAAACGTCGGCTATTTGGGGGCCGCCCTTTTCCCGCTCCCGCCATAAGCCCGCGCCTCGGCCAGGAAGGCCTGCAACAAGGGGGTATCGTCCTCCCGGCGGTACATGAGACTAAGGTCCACCTTCATCCCGGGCACGTGTTCCAGGGGGATGAACCGCACGCCGGGGGCGACGATACGGCTGGCGGCATCCACCACCACGCTGAGGCCGAAACCGCTGGAGACCAAGGCCACCGCCGTCACCACGTCATCCACTTCCTCCGCAATGGTCGGCTCGAAACCGGCCTGGCGACAAAGAAACAGCACGTGATCGGCAAAATTCGGCCGGCCCACCCGGGGGAAAACGATCAGGGGTTCACCGCGCAAATCGTCCATGGAGAGCACATCCCGTTCCGCCAGTGGATGTTGTTCCTGCACCACCACCCGCAGGGTTTCCGACGTCACCACCTCCCCGGCGATCTGGCTGTCGCCCCGGAAAAACCAGTTGAAGCCGACATTGAGCCGCTGCTCCCGCAAGGCCTGGACCTGGGCGGTACGGTCCATGCTGTGGAGGGCCACCTTGACGCCGGGATAGCGGCTACGGAAACCGAGCACGATGCGGGGGATGGCATGGAATACCGCCGAGCCGAATATGCCGATGTCCAGCCGGCCCATTTGTCCCTGGGCGGCCAGTTGGGCGTGCTCCGCCGCTTGCACGGACATTTGCAGGATGCGGGTGGCGTCGCCATAGAACTGCTCACCAGCCGGCGTGAGCTCAACCCCCCGGGGGCCGCGCTTCAAAAGCGTTACCCCCAGTTGCTCTTCCAGCAACTGGATTTGCCGGGTCAGGGAGGGTTGGGACACATGCAGCGCCTCAGCGGAACCGCGAAAACTGCCTTGCTCGGCAACGGTGACGAAATGGCGCAGGCGGCGCAGGTCGAAGGGGGGACGGGTCACGGGTGATGGACGGGGAGTGATTCAGAAACTGGATCATACCTAAACAAAAATGGTATTGGATCGCATCACATCCCCTTCCTAGAATGGGTTGATCCCATCAGCCACATCGGCACAACCTGCACCGCAAACAAGGAGAGTCCCATGCCCTTCGCCCAACTTTATATCCTGGAAGGCCGTAGCGAAGAACAAAAGCGCGCCGCCATCGAGAAGGTGACCCAAGCCCTGGTAGAAGCCTTTGGCGCCCCGGTGGAAAACGTGAGGGTGTGGATCCACGACATGCCCAAGACCAACTGGGGCATCGCCGGCGTCACCGCCAAGGATATGGGGCGCTAGGAGACAGCCATGGCGATCATCCGGGAACAAATGGAACACACCATCCGCAGCTACTTCGATGCCTGCAACCAGGCGGACCGGGAAGGCATCATGTCCTTTTTCGTGCCCCAGGGCACCCATTACTTTCCAGAAGGCAGCCCCTTCGGCGTGCTGCGTGGCGCGGCCGCCATCGCCGATTGCTGGGTGCGCTGCGTGGCCGAGCTGGGCTCCTACTGGACCGTGGACAATTTTGTCGGCGACCCCAACAGCGGCCAAGCCGTCATCGAGTGGAGCCACTTCAAGCGCAAGAGTGAGCAACTGCTCCGGGGCGACGAGTGGTACCGCTTCAATGAGGACGGCAAGATCGTGGAAATCCGCGCCTACTACGCCTGCCCCACCCATCCCGGTGTGGCCGAGCATCGCATCGGCGGCTTCGATTACGCCGGCCGCGGCTATCCCCTGCTGAAATAAGACCCCGGCCATGAAACCCCTCTATATCGACGGCGCCTGGGTCGAGGGAGTAGATGCTCAACCCGATATCAACCCTTCCGACCTGTCCGACACCCTAGGCCACTACGATTGGGCCGGGGAGGCGCACACGATAGACGCCGTGGCAGCGGCCAGGGCCGCCTTCCCAGCCTGGCGACGGTCGGGCATCCAGCAACGGGCGGACATCCTCGACACCATTGGCACGGAAATCCTCGCCCGGAAAAACGAACTGGGCGATCTCCTCGCCCGGGAGGAAGGCAAGCCCCTGGTCGAAGCCATGGGCGAGGTGGCCCGCGCTGGACAGATATTCAAATTCTTCGCCGGCGAAGCCCTGCGTCCCGGTGGCGAACTGATGCCGTCGGTAAGGC
>RXJP01000087.1 GCA_003963315.1 Rhodocyclaceae bacterium
CTGGTGGACGATGCCACGGTGGAAATCGAAAACATCGAACGGCAAATGGCCCTGGGCAAGAACCCCCATCAAGCCATCCTTGATGGCGCAGCAGAGATCGCCGTACCCGCTTTCGTTTCCACCCTCTGCATTTGCATCGTCTTCGTCCCGATGTTCTTCTTGAGCGGCGTGGCCAAGTCCCTTTTCGTCCCCCTGGCCGAAGCCGTGGTGTTTGCCATGCTGGCCTCCTACGCCCTCTCGCGCACCCTGGTACCAACTTTGGTGATGTACATGATGCAAGGCCATCACCACCTGCAACCGGATGAAGGGCCCAGCGGCAACAGGCTTGCCCGGCGCTTCCATGCCATCCATCGCCGCTTCAACCACTATTTCGAACTACTACGGGAACACTACGTGATCCTCCTCGGCCACGTATTGCAAAAACGCAAGCAGTTCGGTTTTTCCTTCTTCGCATTCGGCCTGGCTTCCCTGGCCCTGGTGCCCTTTCTGGGCCAAGACCTTTTCCCCGCCGTGGACGCCGGTCAGATTCGCCTGCACCTGCGGGCCGCCCCCGGCACACGGCTGGAGGAAATGCCCGCGCTGGTGAACCAGGTTGAGAGCGTCTTGCGCCAACAGATTCCCGGGGATCAACTGGCGGAGATCGTGGACATCATCGGCGGCCCCTACAGCACGCTCAACACCCTGTATGGCAACTCAGGCACGGCGGAAGCCTCGGACACCGAAATCATGATTTCCCTGCAACACGGCCACGCACCCAGTCCCGACTTCATGGATCGATTGCGCAAGGAACTCCCCACACACTTTCCTGGCGTGGAGTTCTTCTTCCAACCCGCAGACCAAGTGAGTCAGACCCTTAACTTCGGCATTCCCGCTCCCATCGATGTGCAACTCATCGGCGGCAGGGCCGAGGAAACGCAACCCTTGCTGGTAGACATCAACAACGCGCTACGGGAAATCCCCGGCCTGGTGGACATACACATCTATCAGCGCTGGAGCAAACCGACCCTGGCCTTGGAAATGAACCGCACCCAGTTGCAGCAACTCGGCCTCTCCGCCCGCAACGTGGCGGAAAACCTGCTGATCGCCCTGTCCGGCAGCATGCAGACCACGCCCACCTACTGGCTCAATCCCGCCAACGGCAACACCTACAACATCGGCGCCCGCAGCCTGGAAACAGATCTGGACAGCATCGACGCCCTGATGCACATCCCCGTCAACACGGGCAACGGTTCCGAGCCCCAGGTGCTGGGCAATTTGGTGAACATAAAACGCGGCGTACAGCCCTCCATCGTCAGCCACTACAACATCAGCGACATGACCAACATCTACGCCAATGTCCAGGGCCGCGATCTGGGGGCCGTCAGCCGCGACATAGACAAGGTGCTTGACACCTTCCGGCCCAAGCTGCCCAAGGGTACCGAGTTGGTGGTGAGAGGTCAGATACAGACCCTCAACAATTCCTTCACCGGCCTCGCCATCGGCCTGGCCGTGGCCATCCTGCTGGTGTATCTGCTGGTCGTGGTCAACTTCCAGTCCTGGCTCGACCCGCTGATCATCATCAGCGCCCTGCCCGCCGCCCTGGCCGGCATTGCCTGGATACTGTTCCTCAGCGGCACCACCCTCAGCGTCCCGGCCCTGACCGGCACCATCATGACCATGGGCGTCGCCACCGCCAACAGCATCCTGCTCGTCTCCTTCGCCCGCAGCCGCCTGGAAGCCGGCATCCCGCCCATCAGCGCCGCCCTGGAGGCCGCTTCCACCCGCCTGCGCCCCGTGCTCATGACGGCCCTGGCCATGATCGCCGGCATGCTGCCCATGGCCCTGGGCCTGGGCGAAGGCGCCGAACAAAATGCGTCCCTGGGCCGTGCCGTCATTGGCGGCCTGCTCTTCGCCACCATTTCCACCCTGCTTTTCGTTCCCGTGGTTTTCGCCAGTACCCACCGCTGGCTGGAAAGGCGCTACAGCGCCGGCCATGGCATTCCCTCCCTGGCCCGCGACCATGACTGACCTCAACCAACACCCCCTAGCCGTGGCCGATGCCGACCGTTCCCAACGCACCCTGAGCCACGGCCGCCGCCTGGTGAGCCACGGCCTGATCCTGCTTGCCTTGGGCGGAGGCGGCCGGTTCCTCATCAACCACCTGCACGCCCAGGATTTGGCAAGCGCCACGAAGGAAAGCCTGCTACGTACCGTCATCGTTACCCAGGCAAGAGAGGGGGAGCTCAAGCGTAACGCCACCCTGCCCGCCACCCTGCGCGGCAACAACGACATACTGCTCTACGCCCGCAGCAACGGCTATGTCGCCGCCTGGCACAAGACCATCGGCGATAAGGTAGGGAAAGGGGAGCTGCTGGCAACTATTGACGCCCCGGAGCAGGATCAGGAACTGGCCCAGGCCCGCGCCAACCGCGAACAGGTGAAGGCCCGCCTTTTCCTGACCAAGACCACCGCCGAACGCTGGGAAGCCCTGCGCCAGCAGGACGGCGTCTCACAACAGGAATTGGAGGAAAAACGCGGTGCCCTGACTCAGGCCCAGGCCGATCTGGCCGCCGCCGAGGCCAACGTCAAGCGGCTGGAACAGTTGCAGGGCTTTCGACGCATCGTCGCCCCCTTTGCCGGTGTCGTCACCAAACGCAATGTGGAAGTAGGCCAATTGGTCGGAGCGGGCGGCAAGGAACTCTTCGCCATCAGCCAAACCGATCCATTACGGCTCACGGTCTGGGTGCCCCAGAGCTATGCCAACGAGTTGAAACTGGGCAAGGAAGTCAATGTCAGCCTCAATGAATTTCCCGGCAAGAAGTTCACCGCTGTCATTGAGCATGTGGCCGGCGGCATCGACCCTCTGAACCGCTCCCGCCAGGTGGACATCACCCTGCCCAATCCCGATGGGAAGCTCCTGCCTGGGTCTTACGCTGAAGTGGTGATCGGCCTCACCAGCGGCGTCAAAGCCTTGGTGGTGCCCGCAAGCGTGCTGGTGATCGGCAGCGACGGCCCCAAGGTGGCCACCATACGCGACGGCGAAAAAGTCGCCTTCCATGCCGTCAAACTCGGCCGCGACCTGGGCCGGGAAGTGGAAATCGTCAGCGGCATCAATCGCGAAGACAAACTGGTGGTGAGTCCTTCCGATCTCCTGACAGAGGGAGACACGGTCAAGACCGAAACCTTGGCGACCAATGACGATAAGTCGAAGCGGGATACCAAAGCAGATACCTTGGCAAAGCCCAACGACAGCGGCAAGCCCCTTACTACCGATACCGCCAAGCTCGCCGGGCGCAAGCCATGAGCCCACGTCTGTCCCTGGCCCTGACGCTTATGGCCCTGCTCGCCGGCTGTGCCGTCGGCCCCGACTACCAGCGCCCCACGCTTGCCCTACCGCAACAATGGGCCGAAGCTACGGACGGCAACACTTGGCAGCCTGCCGCACCAGGAGACCGTTATCCCCGCGGCGAATGGTGGCGCATCTTCAAAGACGAAACCCTGGATCGTCTTGAACAGCAGGCGCTTATCGGCAACTTCACTCTCAAGGCCGCCCTGGCCCGGGTGGAACAGGCCCGCGCGCTGCTGGGCATCAGCAGCTCCGCTCGTAGCCCAACGCTGGACCTCAGTGAACGCAGCACCCGCACACTCACCTCATCCAACCGGCCCGGTACTGGCAATGGTGCAGTCACGTCCACCCTGCAAAACGACCACGTGCTGGGCCTCGGCCTCTCCTACGAAGCGGACCTGTTCGGTCGCATCCAGCGCGATGTGGAAGCCAGCAGCGCTGGCCTGGAGCAGAGCCAGGCCGACCTGGAAAATGCGCGCCTGATCCTGACCGCCGATGTCGCCAGCGCCTACTTCGCCCTGCGCAGCCAGGAAGCCGACATCGACTTGCTGCAACAGACCGCCGACCTCCAGGAACGCAGTCTGGCTTTGGTGCGATCCCGCTACGCCCTCGGTGCTGTCAGTGGTCTTGATCTGGCTCAACAGGAACTGCTGCTGGGCAATACCCGCAGCCAATGGCAACTGGCCCTGCGCCAACAAGCCCAGCAACGCCACGCCCTCGCCACCCTACTCGGCATCGATGCCGCCCGCGTGGAGTTGAAAAAAAGCGCCCTGCCCACGACATTGCCCGACATTCCGCTTGCCCTGCCGGGGGTGCTGCTGCAACGTCGCCCCGACATCGCCAGTGCCGAGCGGGCCGTGGCCGCCGCCAACGCCCAGATCGGCGTCGCCAGTAGTGCCTGGTTCCCTGGTCTGCGTATCAGCGCCAGCAACGGCCTGGAGAGCAAGAATTGGGGCGCCCTGCTCGACGCCCCCAGCAACACCTGGTCCCTGGGCCTCGCCTTCAGTCAGATACTCTTCGATGGCGGCCGTACCCGCAGTCGCGTCGCCCAGGCCGAAGCCGGCCACCAGTTGGCCACGGCCAATTACCGACAGACAGTCTTGAAAGCATTGCAGGAAGTAGAAGACGCCCTCGCTTCCCGCCGCACCCTGGCCGCCGCCGCCCTCGAAAGCAACCGGGCTGCCAGCGGTGCAGAAAAAGCCGCCAACATCACCGCCAGCCGCTACCGCCTCGGCGCTGCAACAGCCCTGGAACATCTGGTGACGGAACAGAACGCCTTGAATGCACGAAGGCAAGTGCTGCAACTGGAGGGGCAGCAATGGGCCAATGCGGTGCTGCTGATACGGGCGCTGGGTGGGGGATGGGGCGAGTAGCAGAACCTAGTTGGGCTGATACCTCACGATCCAGCTTCGCGACAAAACGCAGTGAGCGAATGCGACGTGACTGATACAGGCATTGGATAGCAGCTTCAGGAATGTGTAATGCCGCTCGTTGGCACGGCGGAGACATTCGCCAGTCGATCAACGGCAGTTGCCAATCCCGTGAGGATCGGTTCAGCAACCCGCTGTGGAAATCCTGAAGGCAGTCGGCGACTGATGGCGGCCAAGACCTCCGGCGTCATGGCAATGACGGCATCAATGATCGCCCGACCGGTTTCTTCCATCCCGCAGCGTTTGGCCGTTGACTCGAGATGGCGCCGTTGCAACTCACACCAACGGTAGTGGCGGTTGTGACCATCAAGGGCCATGGCCATCTTGATCTTCTTGGCCTGCAACAGACCGGGGCCATTGCCGAGTACCGGATAGGCGGAGAGGACATCGTAACGGGGCGTCAAGCGATAGCCGCCGCGGGGTTCGAGGAACAGACTGAAATTCTTGGCATGACCGTCGATTGCTGCCAGCAGCCAAAAGATCAATTGGGTCTTGAAGAACTCCTGCCGGTCGCTCTCTGCCATGGTGGAACCCAGTAGCACATCGTTCATGATGGTCTGGATTCCGGGGCCGCCCTCGCTCTCGTATTTCTGCTCCGGGGCCAGCCCCCGCGCCTGGCACATATCTTCCTGGGGCAGCCGCATGATCCAGCTTCGGTCAGAGGACAGGCGCCGGTCGAAGCGCTCGACGACCAGCACCATCTGCGAGCCGAAGGCCGCCGGCCAGCAATCGCCGACGGGTAGGCCGTAGGCCTTGAGGATCTGGGCGCACAACCACTCGTTTTCGACCGAGGCCGTGAGATCGACGCCCTTGTTCTCATGGTGCCCAATGGGAAGCTTGAAGATATGGGTCGTCGGGGTTGAACCCCTGGGGCGCATCCACTGCCCCTCATGGAGCAAAAAAGCGGTTTTTTCCTGGGCACCGGCAATGGAGATGCGGAAGTCGTCCGCGTCCTGGTGCCGTCCCCTGATCGGGGTTTCGATCAGCCAGCGTTCAATCTCCGCCTCGCTGACCGGATCGGCCTCGATGATTCGGACGTTCTGCGGGCTATCGCCATCGGGTAGCAACTGGAGCGCACCGACGCAGTCACGACCGATGGCTGTGAGCAGATCGAAGGGCATGGTGGACGCCAGGCTGAACCGCTGCTGGATGCGCGACCGGATTTCCTTGCTGTCGGGCAGCAGGTTGTCGAAGTAGTTTTTGACCTTGATCCCCTTGGCCTTCTGCTCGGCGAGGGGTAGCGACAAGGAAATTGCCCGGCCAAGGGGTGATGCTTGCCAGCCGGCGTCATAGACAAACTCATGCTCACCGCGCGAGGTGACGGTCCACCGTCCGACGAATTCGCCATTCATCCAGACGCCCAGAGTCTGCTTCTGCGAGATGCGCCCCATGTCTACCACTCCGTCCCGGAGGCATCCTGATCGGCGGTCTTTGCCCGGACCACCAGTTCCAGATCCAACGCGGAAAGCAGGCGAAAAAGGCTGGCCACGCTGCTGCGTTCCGGAGTTTTCTCCAGTCCGGAGATGGTCTTGGGCAAGAGGCCGACATTCTTCCCCGCACTCCCCTGGGTGAGCTTCTTCCTTGTCCGTTGGGCTCGTAACGCCTGGGCTAGCTGTTCCGGTGTTCTGACGATGGCATCCATGACCATATCCCTTTTAAGGTATAGCCGAACAATATACCCCAAAGGGGATAAATTCAAGATATACCCCACAAGGGAAATTTATCTCCACCCATTACGCCGTAATCCCAAGGAGTCAACATCGCTCCCTTTCCATAACCAGGGCACCCACTGCTGCGCCAACAACACCCCCTGCACTTGCTGCTGCGCCATCAACAATAGCCATCATTTCCCACTACCTGGCCAAAGCATCAGATCCGGCAGAACCCGCATGGTTGCCATGGAACGGTCCGGAGCCCCTCATGCCCTGATCTCGGCGCGATAGTTGCTGAAGGGCTTCAGCATCTCACCTCCTCTCCGCGGCGAGCAATGACTCTCCTTCACAACCATCACCAAGAAAGTTGATCCATGCGCAAATTCTCTCCCCTGCTGTCCATGCTACTGGCCTTGTCGGCTCCCATCGCTTTCGCCCAGGAAGCCGCCGCCCCGGCGGCCAAGACGCCCTATGTAGCCCCGCCCTGGACCTACAAAACCAAACAACTCAACAAGGCCCAGATCGACGCCTTGCTGGCCAAGCCCGGCAAGGTGGTGGTGCTGGATGTGCGTCGCCCTGACGAATTGATTTCCAAGGGTTCCTTTCCGGCCTTCCTCAATATCCAGATCAAGGACCTGGAAAACAATCTGGATTACATCCCCAAGAACCGGCTCATCATCACCGTTTCCAACCGCGCCCATCGGGCCGGCGCTGCCGGCGATTTGCTGACCACCAAGGGCTTCAAGGTCGCGGGCGCCGCCGGCACCCTGGACTATGAGGATCAGGGCGGTATTGTTGCCCACATCACCCCGCCCCCTCCCGCGCCCTCGAAATAGTGATCTCTCGGCCGTGGGGCCGGTTTCCGCCCACGGCCATTAACTTCTACCTTGCAAGAAAGAACGATGCCATGAGCACCGATCCGCAATCCCATATCCATCGTATCCGCCTCTGGGACCTGCCCACCCGGCTATTCCACTGGCTACTGGTGGCCGCCATCGCCACCGCTTTCGTCACCGGCCAGTTGGGGGGCAACCTGATCGCCATTCACGGCAAGGTCGGCATTGCCGTAGTCGGTCTGCTGGCATTCCGTCTGGTGTGGGGCTTTATCGGCAGCACGCCTTCCCGTTTTTTTCACTTCCTGCCCACACCAGGACGCATTCGCTCCTACCTCAAAGGGCAATGGCAGGGCCACGGGCACAATCCCCTCGGCGCCCTCTCTGTGTTTGCCCTCCTCGGGCTGCTGGCCTTGCAATCCGGCAGCGGCTTGTTCACCAATGACGACATCGCCTTTACCGGCCCGCTTTATTCCCTGATCGACGAAGACCTGGCTTTACGTCTCACGGGTTGGCACAAGCAATTGTCCTGGGTGCTACTCGGCTTTCTTGGCCTGCACCTGGCGGCCATTGTCTTTTATGTCCGATTCAAGAAGGACAATCTGGTGAAGCCCATGGTCACGGGCTGGAAGGCAGTGCCGGAAGATAGTGCGCCGGCAGCCCATAAAGGCGGCGGCCTGCTTGCATTGACCCTTGCCTTGGTCGTCGCTGCTACCGCGAGCTACGTTGCAACTGGAGCATGGCTACCCCAGGCTCCGGTCGCCGCCTTCACGACGCCGGCCTGGTAGCGATCGTGACATTCAGTCACCTCGCCCCTCCCGTTTCGCGTTAAACCAAGCGGCGTTTCACCAACACGTCTTCCTCACGCATCTCGAAGAAAGAAAAGCAGCTGGATGACTCGTCCTGGGTGAAATTGCATACCCCAGGACGAGAGTCGATTCAGAAGAACTCAATCCTTCCTGCGAAAATCGTCATGGCAAGCCTTGCAAGTCTGGGTGAGCTTGCCTTGCTGTACCTTGATGGCAGCCACATCGCCGGTGGCGGCAATCTTCGCCAGTTCGTTGGCTTCTTTAACAAAATTTCCGGCTGCTTCTGCGGCTTTTTTATCGGTAAAAATTTCCGGCTTGGCCGCCGTATCTTTCCAGCCTTTTCCGGTTTCGGTACCCGGTGCATAGAGGGCACCCAATCCGGAATTGGCCAAAGCGGCAATCACGTTGGCGGCTTTCACCACCTCATCCTTGTTGAATTGACCTTCTACGTTGTTCTTGATGCGCCCCGTGTTCCAGGCCAGGATCTGATAGACGGACTGACGCCATTTGATAAGCTGCTCAGGCTTGGTGGCCTGCTGGGCCATGGCGGTAGCGGATAGGGTCAAGGCCAATGCGGCAGCCAGGGACTTGATAGACTTACTCATGGTTTTTCCTCAAAGGGTTGGATGAAAAGTAATCGGTAGGCCGGATGACACGGGTCCTCAGGCACGTAGATGGGTGTTGAAGAATTCGATGGTCCGCTGCCAGGCTTTCTTGGCCGCGATTTCGTCGTATCGCGGCGTGGTGTCATTGTTGAAACCATGCTGCACTTCGGGATAGAAATAGGCTTGGTAGCGCACACCAGCGGCCTTGAGCGCAGCCTCGTAGGCGGGCCAGCCCGCATTGATGCGTTCGTCGGTGCCCGCATAGTGGATCAACAGGGGCGCCTTGATGGCCGGGACCTCCTCGGCCTTGGGCTGGTTGCCATAGAACGGTACGGCGGCGGCCAGATCGGGCAGCCTGGTGGCGAGGAAGTTGGCAATACCGCCGCCGTAACAAAAGCCCACCACACCCACCTTGCCGTTGCCCTCAGGTAAGGTCTTGAGCGCATTGGCGGCGGCGACGAAGTCTTCCCGGGTCTTGGCTTGATCCAGTTTGGGGAACAACTCCCGGGCCTTGTCTTCGTCGCCGGGATAGCCGCCCAGGGGGTACAAAGCATCCGGGGCGAAAGCGATAAAACCGTCCAGGGCAAGGCGACGGGCGATATCTTCAATATGGGGATTGAGCCCCCGGTTTTCATGGACCACCAACACGGTAGGCAATTTACCCGTGGCCTTGGCCGGTTTCACCAGCAGGCCATGGACCTTGCCGTAACCCTGGGGCGAGGGGAATTCCACCTGCTCACTTTTGATGCGGACATCACCGGGCGGCACTTGCTGGGCTGCGGCGAACTTCGGGCTCAATGCCTCCAGCAGTACTTCGGCGCTCATGGCGCCCACAGCAAACTTGGTGGCGGACTTGAGAAAGTCCCGACGGGGAATGATGCCGTGCACATACTTATCAAACAGCCGCAGTACTTCGGGGTGGAAATCCTTCGCGGTTTTTCGCGTCATGAACAATGCTCCTTGGGTGCGCTGAAATCAGCGATGGCAAACCTTCGCAGCTATCGTGCCACTGCAAGTTTCCTCGACACGCTCACCCCGCCATTCGTCACAAACCGGCCCAGCATCAAGGTTATTGCCATATACCGCACTCACGCATGCGCCGGGCTCACCAGGAAGATCGCTACGCGCTGCTTCCCCGGCAACAGTCCACCTGACGGCGCTGTTGCGGCAGAAACACTTCGTCGCCTGACAAGCGCCTCATAAGCAATGCAGAAATAATTGGTTTTTCAACTCGGGGGAGTTTCGTAGTCTGGGCAGCCCGACATTTATCTGACTCAGGAGCTTCCTCATGCATTTCCCCCGCCGTACCTTTATGTCTGCCGCACTGTTGGCCGGACTGGCCCTTGGCAGCATCGGCAACGCCCTGGCCGACACGACGTTGCTCAACGTCTCCTACGATCCCACCCGGGAGCTGTACCAGGACTACAACGCCGCCTTCGCCAAATACTGGCAGGCCAAGACCGGCGAATCCGTCGAGATCAAGGCTTCCCACGGCGGTTCCGGTGCCCAGTCCCGCCTGGTACAGGACGGTCTGGACGCCGACGTGGTGACCCTGGCACTGGCGTACGACATCGACGCCATCTCCGCCAAGGGCCTGCTTGCGCCCGATTGGCAGAAGAAGTTCAAGAACAACTCCACGCCCTTCACGTCCACCATCGTCCTACTGGTTCGCAAGGGAAATCCCAAGGGGATCAAGGACTGGGCCGACATCGCCAAGCCTGGCATCGGCGTGATCGTCGCCAACCCCAAGACTTCCGGCGGCGCGCGCTGGGCCTATCTGGCGGCATACGGCTGGGCCCTGCATCAGCCCGGTGGCAATGAACAGAAAGCCAATGACTACATCAAGAAGGTGTACGCCAATGTGCCATCGCTCCAATCCGGCGCCCGCGGCGCGACCGTGGACTTTGCCCAGCGCGGCCTCGGCGACGTGCTGCTGTCCTGGGAAAACGAGGCCGACCTGGTGAAGCGGGAATTCGGAGACAACTTCGACGTCGTCTATCCCCCCTCCAGCATTCTGGCTGAACCGCCGGTCGCCATCGTGGACAAAGTGGTGGACAAAAAGGGCACGCGCAAGGTCGCCACCGAATACCTGGAGCACTTGTATAGCCCCGACAGTCAGGAAATCGCAGCAAAGAATGGCTATCGACCGACGGATGCCACCGTGCTGGCCAAGTATGCGAAGAAGTTCCCCAAGTTGAAACTGTTCTCCATCGACGACACCTTCGGTGGCTGGCAGAAGGCCCAGAAGACCCACTTCGCCGATGGTGGTGTATTCGACCAAATCTACGAGAAGAAGTAACCGCGCCGCCCCCTACGTTAAATAAAGAGATTTTCTCCTTGTCTTGCCAGCGGCCCTACGGGGCCGCTTTTTTATATCTGAAGCAAACCCCCACCAATACTGGATTTGCGAAAAAACAAAGCACAAATAATTGGTTGGTCGAGGGGAACCGGATTGTTAATCTTGGCTCATCAAAAAACTGCTGACTTCGGTCACCACCGCGATGACAAATCTGAAACTCCGGGATGAAGAAGCCGTCTTTCCGACTCAATACGAAAGCAAACTGCTGACCCTACCTTTGGGCGGTGGTACGGCCCCCACCATCCGGGCCAAGGCCCTGGTCTTCAACGACCCGCTGTCAAAACGCATCCTGCGCCAGATTGAACTGGTGAGCCCAAGCAATGCCACGGTGATGATCATCGGCGAGACCGGTACCGGCAAGGAACTGGTAGCGCGGCACATCCACTCCCTGAGCGGACGGGAAGGCCCTTTCGTCGCCATTAATTGCGGCGCCTTCAACGAGAACTTCATCGAGGCCGAGCTGTTTGGTCATGAAGCCGGCGCCTTTACCGGCGCCCAGCAGGCCAGGGCCGGCTGGTTTGAAGCCGCCAACGGAGGCACCCTGTTCCTGGATGAAATCGGCGACATGCCCCTACCCCTGCAAGTGAAGCTGTTGCGGGTGTTGCAGGAGCGACAGGTGGTTCGCCTCGGCTCACGCAAGGCCATCAACGTGGATGTGCGCCTCATCGCCGCCACCAACGTGGATCTGGAGCGTGCCGTGGTGGCGGGCCATTTCCGCCGCGACCTGTTCTACCGTCTCAATGTGGCATCCATCAACCTGCCCAATCTCAACGCCCGGCCGGGAGACATTCTGCCGCTGGTGAACTATTTCATCGACCTGTACTGCCGCAAGCTCGGCCAAGGTAAAGCCACACTATCCCAAGAGGCGCTGTATGCCCTTGAGTCCTATGAGTGGCCGGGGAATATCCGTGAACTGGAAAATGTCATCCACTATGCATTGATCGTTTGCCGCAACCAGACCATTGAAGTCGATGACCTGCGATTCTCCTCTCTGGGGCGGGAGGCCAGCCATGCCCTGCACGCTGTCTCCCCCCCCACGACAGATCCGGTGAGCGATCTCCAAGCCGCTTTCCGACGGCTGTTGGACAGCGACCATGAACCGGTGTTCGAGACGATGGAACGCCTACTGGTCAATACCGCCTACGACCACGCTGGCCGCAACCAGGTCCGCACCGCGAAACGTTTGGGCATCTCCCGCAACATCCTGCGGGCGCAACTCAAACGTTTCGACTTGTTGCCGGATTGACGCCCTTTCCATCCAACGCAACCATCCTCGATAACAACCGCTCGATCTTTATGTACATCTTGAGGAAAACATTCTCGGCGCGGGCTACGGCTGGAAGTTCTGATCGAGCGACGCCATGGCTATCTCCAGCATTCTGCAAACCCTGGGGAAGGCGCTCTCATCGGCATCTCGGCGGCGATTCTCCTTTACTTCAACGGCAAAATCGCCGGTGTCAGCAGCATGGCCCACATGCCTACTCCCACCCGGCCGAGGTAACACCCTGGGGAGCTTTCTCTTTTTGCTCGGCCTAGTAGCGGGCGCGGGTATCTATGAAACATGGTCAGGTCAGCCCCCCCTGCCCCGGGAGCATTTCCCGCCGCACCTCCTCGCCATCTCGGGCTTGCTGGTGGGAAGCGGCACCGCACTGGCGCGGGGCTGCACCAGCGGCCATGGCGTCTGCGGCCTGGCCCGATTTTCACCGCGCTCCCTGGCCTCCGTCGCCATTTTTCTTTCCACGGCCATCATCACCACTTACGGGGTTCGTCACTTATGGCATATCGCCTGATACGCAATGCCATCCAATTGATTTCTGGATTGATCTTTGGCATCGGCCTTGCCCTGGCGGGAATGACGTCGCCGCAAAAGGTGTTGGCATTCCTTGATATCACCGGGCAATGGGATCCATCCCTGTTGTTCGTGTTGGGAGGAGCCGTCATCGTTGCAGCGGCTGCCTTCCACTGGACGCTACAACGCAGGCAACCGGTGCTGGACGATAAGTTTCATATTTTCCCCACGGACAGAGGTAGATGCATCCCTTGTCGTCGGTTCGCTACTGTTCGGCATAGGCTGGGGCATTGGCGGTTACTGCCCCGGCCTCGGGATTGCGCTGTTTGCCGTCCCCGACAATCCTGAAACCGTGATCTTTCTCGGCGGATTTGCCGTCGCCTTGCTTGCCGATTCCACTTGCTCGGGGGAAATTCAAGCGTTTTGCTGACACCCCGCAACAAAGACCGCCAAGCCACCGAGGACGGCAGCTTGGCGGTCGGCAACACTGAATCCATGGAAGGGCTTTATTGGGAATAACGCAGGACCGCGTCTCCCTTTTCCATGCACCGTGCGCAGGCCAGATCGCCCAAACGCTCACGGACCTCCAGCACCGAATGGCGGCAGAACACCATGGGGATACCCAAGTCCTCCGCCTGCTTACGCACGTTCTTCATCAGCATATGATTCGCCCGATCGCAAACGAAGACCACCAGTCCGGTCCGGCTGGGAATGGCGCGCCGGGATTCGGAAACCTTGCGGCCCGGCCAGTGATCCACCTTCTCAATACCCAACTGAGGCCCAACCCGCAATATCTCGGCGCGGATGGTTTCAATCCGATCAGCCCCGACGATCAATGCCTGCATAAACATCATCCTCAAATTCCGCCCGCAATCTGCGGCACCGAAATCAGTCTGCCTTGCCGTCATGGAACATCCAACCAATTAATTTCGATATCCATATGGATGGTGATGCCGGTGAACAATGTCAATTTCATGTTGCACCACCACCACCGGATGCTGCTGGCGAAACATCCGCGCTGCATCCAGGCATGCCCTTGTCTGATGAAAACCCTTGCCAGCCATGGGATTAGAAGAATTGGTACATCGCACTCATTGCGGCACAAGTCTTGCGAATTGTTTTTCCCATACCGGACATCCCCGGTACAACCGAACATTGAGGAGAAACATGATGAAACTCGGCAAGCTGACAGCGCTGGCCGCCATGCTGGCTATCCTTCCCGGCTTTGCCGGTGCGCAGGCCGTGCTCAACGTACGCACCTTGTCCTACAACGCGGCCCACGAAGCAGCGACAACAGCCCTGGAGACATGCAGGGAAAGCGGCTATACCGTCACGGTGACCGTTCTGGATCGTCTCGGACGGACCAAGGTGGTGCTTCATGACGACAATGCCAATCCCCACACCATTGAGAACAGCTTGCGTAAGGCCTACACCAGCCTCACCTCCCGTACACCTTCGGGAGAGTATGGCAAACGCGTCACGGCCAATCCCTCTTCCGTCGGCGTGCTCAGTCTCGACAAGATCACCACTCTGGAAGGCGGCTTGCCTATTTTTGCTGGCAAGGATGTGGTGGGAGCTATCGGCGTTTCCGGTGCGCCCGGCGGGGATAAGGACGCCGCTTGCGGACAAGCGGGCATCGACCGCATAGCAAAAGGCCTCAGCGAATAAACGACTGCAAACACCAACAAAAAGGGGATGCCGTGGCATCCCCTTTTTGTTGGAAAGAAATCTCTTGTCAGCCCTGGGTCCAGGGCAATCCGGAATTCTTCCAGCCGTTCTTCAGGCGGTGCTTGTTCTCGTCCAACTCGCCTTCGAAGCCTTCCAGCACGTTGAACACACTCGTGAAGCCCTCCGCCAGCAAAGCCTTGGCCGCCGCATCGGAGCGCACGCCGGAACGGCAGAGGAACAGAACGTTGTCGTCCAGGCGCAATTGCCGTTGCAGCTCGTCGATGAAGGCGGAGTTGGGTTTCCAGTCCGGGAAGAATTTGAACTCCACCTCAATGGCGCCCGGGATGCGGCCAATCAGTTGCCACTCCGCCTTGGAGCGCACATCCACCAAGCGGGTGTTGGGCAACTGCTGCACCAAGGCCCAGGCTTCCGCCGGTGTCACAGCGCCCCGGTAAGGCAGGCCGCCATCCTTGGCCCGTTGTTCGGCTTGCTTGAGGATGGCGTCCACATTTGCTTCGTTGCTCATCAAATATCTCCTATGAGGTCACGCCCAGGGATTGGACGGTGGCCTTACTGCCGCGAATGCGATGCACTGCCGCCGCGAGGGCGTCCAGTTCAGCGCAGGTATTGTAAAAGGCCAGGGACGGTCTGACCGTGGCTTCGACGCCAAAACGCCTCAGGATGGGCTGGGCGCAGTGGTGGCCCGAGCGCACTGCGATGCCTTCCCGGTTGAGGGCGGCGCCGATGTCCTCGGTCTTGTGGCCGTCGAGAACGAAGGACAGGACGCCCGCCTTCTCCGGCGCGGTACCGATGATACGCAAGCCGTTGATGCCCTTCAGAAGGTAAGTACCGTATTCCAACAAGCTGTGCTCGTAGGCGGCGATCTTCTCCATGCCGATGGCGCTCACGTAATCGATGGCGGCTCCCAGACCCACGGCGTCGGCGATATTGCCGGTGCCGGCTTCGAAGCGGCCCGGTGCCTTGTGGTAACGGGTCTGTTCGAAGGTGACGTCCTCGATCATGTTGCCACCGCCCTGCCAGGGCTGGGTTTCGTTAAGCAGGTCTTCCTTGCCGTAGAGCACGCCGATGCCGGTAGGGCCGAACACCTTGTGGCCGGAGAACACATACCAGTCGGCATCCAGCGAGGTGACGTCCACCGGCATGTGGGACACGGCCTGGGCGCCGTCCACCAACACCCGAGCACCGACGGCATGGGCCAGGGCGACCATCTGGTGGGCTGGAGTCACAGTACCTAGGGCATTGGAGACCTGGGTGAACGACACCAGCTTGGTCTTGGGCCCAAGCAACTTGGCGTATTCGTCGAGACGAATCTGACCGTTATCATCCACCGGGATCACCTTCAACCTTGCCCCGGTTTCGGCGACGAGCTGTTGCCAGGGCACGATGTTGGCATGGTGCTCCAGGTTGCTGACCACGATTTCGTCATCCTTGCCGATGAACTGCCGACCCCAACTCTTGGCCACCAGATTGATGGCCTCGGTGGCGCCACGGACGAAGACGATCTCGTTGGTAGACTTGGCCTTGAGGAAGCCACGCACCTTTTCCCTGGCCGCCTCGTAGGCATCGGTGGCGCGGGCGGCCAACTCATGCGCGGCGCGGTGGATGTTGGAGTTCTCATGCTCGTAGAAATAGCTGAGACGCTCGATCACCTGGCGCGGCTTCTGGGTCGTGGCGGCGTTATCGAGCCAGATCAAGGGCCGGCCATTGACCCGTTCATTAAGAATGGGAAAGTCGCGGCGAATCAAATGGGCATCGAGCAGACCGACGCCGCCGAAGCTCACATTGGCGGGGCTGGTCGCAGGCACCTTCTCGGCCTCGAAGCCCGGCACCCGGGTCCCCGTGGTTTCCGGCTTGGCGAAATCGAGGAAGTAAAACGGCGAATTCGATTGTCCCGGCAACGCGTTGGGCAATTGGGAACCACCGAGCACCGCTTGGGGCTGCAACAACTTGCGCAAGTCGGCATCACCCGGCGCCACGGGTGCGAAGGGAGCTGCCACGTTCGGAAAACCAGGCAGAGAACTGAAACTTTCCGGATTGCGCTGTCCAGCGCCGACGGGCACCGATGGACTGGCAGCGGAAACGATGGAAGGCGCAGCCCGGGTGAGTTCCGTCGGAGACGGGATGCCCGGGGAGAAGGGATCAAAGCCGGGAGCGGGCACTCCTCCCGTGGGAAGCCCTGTCGGCAGACCTTGCTGCACGGCGGCGGCGGTACCCTGCCCCGGCAAATCGGTCGGCGGTGACACAGGGCCGGGATTGGCGGCAACGATAGCCGCCGGATCAACACCCCCGGCCCCGCCGCCACTGGGCAGGCCACCCGGTGCGGCACGGAAGAACTGATTCGCCAGTTGCGCCAGGGCTGCAACGTCAGGGAAACCTGCCGGCAACCCCATCGGCTGGGCGCTGGACAGATCAGCGGTATTCAGGCTTGTAGTCATGGTACTTGGTGATATCCACGTTTTCGAGAACGGCGATGGCGTCGTCGGTCAGCACGGCCAGGGAGCAGTAGAGGGAAACCAGGTAGGAAGCGATGGCGCGATGGTCGATGCCCATGAAACGTACCGACAGGCCGGGGCTTTGTTCGCCCGGCAGATTGGGCTGATACAGACCGACCACGCCTTGGCGGCTCTCGCCAGTGCGTAGCAGGATGATGCTGGACTTGCCGTTCTCGATGGGCACCTTGTTGGAGGGGATCAGGGGCACGCCACGCCAGGTAATGAACTGGGAGCCGAACAGGTTCACCGTGGGGGGCGGCACGCCACGACGGGTGCATTCACGGCCAAAGGCGGCAATGGTCTTGGGATGGGCCAGGAAGAAGCCGGGCTCTTTCCATACCAGGGTCAACAATTCGTCCAGATCGTCGGGGGTAGGCGGTCCGCTTACCGGCTTGATGCGTTGCTTGGCAACGATGTTGCTGAGCAGGCCGTATTCCTTGTTGTTGATCAGCTCGGATTCCTGGCGCTCCTTGATGGTCTCGATGGTCAGGCGCAGCTGTTCGCTGATCTGGTTGTAGGGGCTGCTGTACAGGTCGGAGACACGGGTATGCACGTCGAGCACAGTGTTCACCGCGGTGAGCAGATACTCCCGGGGATTCTCGATGTAATCCACGAAAGTCTGGGGCAGTTCCCTTTCGTCGCGGCCGGAGCATTCCACGGTCACGCTGTCGGCATCCTTGACCCGATTGAGGCGGTAGATACCGGCCTCCACCGGCACCCACTGCATTAGGTGGGTCAGCCAGCGGGGCGTGATGGTGGCCAGTTGGGGAACGGTCTTGGTGGCATTGGCCAACTGCCGCGCGGCTACGTCGCCGAGGGCGGTGGGATGTTGATACTGGTCGGTCATTGTTCGCTCCTGAATGGATGGGTTTTATGAAAAGGAAATCAATCGTTCTGCAGGCCGTTCTGTCTGTTATTGGCCTGAAGGACATTGCTGCCGGGCGGCACGCTGTGGGTCAGCCAGACGTTGCCGCCGATGGAAGAACCCTTGCCGATGGTGATGCGCCCCAGCACGGTGGCGCCGGCGTAGATCACCACATCGTCTTCGATGATGGGATGGCGCGGCTCGCCCTTGACCAAGGCGCCGCTCTCATCGGCGGGAAAACGCTTGGCGCCCAGGGTCACGGCCTGGTACAGGCGCACATTGCTGCCGATCACGGCGGTCTGGCCGATGACGACGCCGGTGCCGTGATCGATGAAGAAACTGCCGCCGATTTCCGCGCCGGGGTGGATATCTATGCCCGTCTTGGAATGGCCGATTTCCGCAATCAGCCTGGCCAGGAAAGGTACACCGAGCACGTACAGGGCATGGGCGAAGCGGTAATAGATGATGGCCGTCATGCCGGGATAGCAGACCAGGATTTCCGACAGGCTGGTGGCGGAAGGATCGCCTTGGTAGGCGGCTTGCAGATCGCTGAACAACAGGCCGCGGATGTGGGGCAGTTGGTGAGCGAAATCCCGGGTGATCTGTTGGGCCCGGGCAGGAATGTCCTGCCCTTCCAATTCTTCCGGAGAGGCGGCGAACAGCAGGCCACGGCGCACCTGCTCGGCCAGGCCCACCAAGGTGGTGTTGAGGGTGTTGCCGACGTAGTAGTCGATGCTCTCGTCGCTGAGACTGGGCTGTCCGTAGTGGGTGGGAAACAAAGCCGCGGAAAGGCCATCGAGAATTTTTACCAAGGCAGTGCGGGACGGCAAGTCGCGAATCCTGCCAAGATGGCGCACCTTGTGGCTTTCCTCCCTGGATAAGCGCAGGGCTTGCACAATGGATTCCAGCCCCCAATGCCCGGACTTGCCATTGGCAACGGAAGGAATCGCAAGGTCAGTCATAGAGGCTCCTCAAGGAATACCGGCGCTCACGTTATGCAAACAAACACATCGGAGCAAACAAGAAAATCTGCTAAGAAAATCGCGCCAATTGAAAGAATCGAAAAAAGGTGTTGGGATGTAACGGCGGCGGCAGGACTGGATTTACGAGCGGCCGGATTTCACTGGCCCCTTAGCCGCTGACCCGCCGCGGCAAGAATTCGGTGGGGACCGGCTCCTGGCAATTGCCGCAACGTCCGGTGCGGGACCAGTTGCGCGATGACACGACCTTGCCGCAGCACGCACAACGCAATGTGAACCGGGCGCGGAAGCTCATGGCATCAAAGGGACAAATGCAGTGCGCTGGAAAGCAGGAAATCCGGACCGGCAGACGCCCCTGACAGGGGAATCTCGCCGGAGAAAATGCCGTCATGGCTACGGACGAATTTCTGGAACAGGGTCCGCCCCTCGATCCAGGGACCGAAGCCCGATTCCGGGTTGATGTGGCCCGCATTCCCCAGATTGAACAGATGGCTACCCCAGCGATCCGCCCAGTAAGCGGCATGCATCAACTTCATCCAAGGATCGTTGCTGCTTGCCACCACGAGACTAGGGAAAGGCAGGGGTTGCCCGTACAAGCGTCCGGAGAGCTGGAATTTATGGGGATCGGCCGGCGCCACGAAAAATGCGCCAACCACCTTGTCGGGCCGTCTGCTGGCAGCTTGGACCGAAGCCAATACGCCGAAACTGTGGGCGACGATCCAAACCGGGTGGGCGGCGGCATCAAGGGCCGCCTCCACCTTGCCGGCCCAGCGACCAAGATCGGCTTGCGCCCAGTTTTCCTGTTCGACCCACACCGCGTCCGGCTCCAGGGCAAGCCACCAGCTTTGCCAATGGTCGGGGCCGCTGCCGTTGAGGCCAGGCACGATGAGGGTATGGACCACAGCGTTTACTTGACGGAAATCTGATCGAAGATGCCGCCGTCGGCGAAATGGGTCTTCTGGGCCTTGGTCCAACCGCCGAAAGCCTCCGTGATGTTGAACAGTTTCACCTTGGCGAATTGCTTCTCGTACTTGGCCGCCACTTTCTTGTCGATGGGGCGGTAATAGTTCTGGGCGGCGATCTCCTGGCCTTCGGTGGTGTACAAATAGTTCAGATATTCCGTGGCCACCTTGCGCGTACCGCGCTTGTCCACCACCTTGTCCACCACCGCGACAGGCGGTTCCGCCAGGATGGAAACGGAGGGGGTGACGATCTCGAACTTATCCGGCCCCAGTTCCTTCACCGACAGGTAGGCCTCGTTCTCCCAGGCGATCAGCACATCGCCGATACCCCGTTCGACAAAGGTGGTGGTGGAACCCCGGGCGCCGGAATCGAGCACCTTCACGTTGCTATAGAGCTTTTTGACGAAGTCCTGGGCCGTGGCGTCGGAGCCGCCTTTCAGTTGCTTGGCGTAACCCCAGGCGGCCAGGTAGTTCCAGCGGGCACCGCCGGAGGTCTTGGGGTTGGGGGTGATG
>RXJP01000073.1:0-14701 GCA_003963315.1 Rhodocyclaceae bacterium
GCTTGGCGTAACCCCAGGCGGCCAGGTAGTTCCAGCGGGCACCGACGGAGGTCTTGGGGTTGGGGGTGATGATCTCAACACCGGGCTTGACCAGGTCGTTCCAATCCTTGATGCCCTTGGGGTTGCCTTTGCGCACCAGGAAAACGATGGTGGAGGTATAGGGAGAAGCGTTGTGGGGCAGCTTCTTCTGCCAGTCAGGAGCGATGATGCCTTTTTCGGCAATCTCGTCGATGTCGTAGGCCAAGGCCAGGGTCACCACATCGGCGTCGAGGCCGTCGATCACGGCCCGAGCCTGTTTGCCGGAGCCGCCGTGGGAGGCTTTGACGGTGACCGTCTCGCCGGACTTGGCCTTCCAGTATTTGGCGAAGGCAGTGTTGAAGTCCTGATACAACTCCCGGGTGGGATCGTAGGAGACGTTGAGCAGCGTCGTATCGGCCAGGGCATTGCCGATGCTGCCAAGGGCCAGGCCGGCCAACAGCGCGGCAGACAGGAAGGTGCGGCGGGGGAAGTGCATGGTTTCTCTCCGATCGGTTTGCGATGGAGAGAAATCTACGGGTTTGGCTCTACCGATAGAACCAAGAAATTCTACTTAGCTTATGTATATGCGGAGATATCCTGGGCTTGAGGTCACTGGCTGAAGGCTTGCCTTACGGCAGCCGCGATGGCCTCTGCCTCGGCGGTGACGACTGCCGCTTCTTGTCCCTCCACCATGACCCGCAGTAGCGGTTCGGTTCCCGACGGGCGCAACAGCACCCGGCCCTTCCCTGCCAGGTTTTTCTCCGCAGCCGTCTGAGCAGCGGCAATACCGGGTTCGCTCTTCCAGTCGAAACCATCCGGCATACGCACGTTGACCAGCTTTTGCGGATACATCCGCAAATCTGCGCAAGCTTCTGCAAGCGTTTCCTTGCCCGCCCGGAGTGCAGCCAGGACCTGCAAGGCAGCCACGATGCCATCGCCGGTGGAATGCTTGTCCAGACAAATGATGTGGCCGGAGTTTTCACCGCCAAGGAGCCAGTCCTTCTCCATCAACTGCTCGAGAACATACCGATCCCCCACCTTGGCTCGGACAAGGGGAACATCCAACCGGTCCAACGCGTGCTCGAATCCCAAGTTACTCATCAAGGTGCCCACCACCCCAGGCACCTTGGCTTGGCGAGCCTGGTGGCGAGCGATGACATAGAGCAACTGGTCGCCATCGTAAATATTGCCTGTGCTGTCGGCCATGATCAAACGATCGCCGTCCCCATCCAAGGAGATGCCAATATCGGCCTTGGAATCCAGCACGGCCTTGCGGATCGACGCCGGATGAGTCGCCCCTACTTCTTCGTTGATATTGAGTCCGTTGGGAGACACGCCGAAGCGGGTTACCTCCGCGCCAAGCTCGTGGAACACCGCCGGCGCCACATGGTAGTCAGCGCCATGGGCGCAATCCACAGCGATACGCAGTCCGCGTAAATCCAGCTCATTAGGAAAAGTGCTCTTGCAGAATTCGATGTAGCGCCCTGCGGCGTCCTCGATACGCCGGGCCTTGCCCAGCTTCGCCGATTCCATACAACCCATGGGCTGCTCTAAGCGGGATTCGATTTCGAGTTCCACCGCATCGGGCAGTTTTGTTCCCCTGGCCGAGAAAAACTTGATACCGTTATCGTAGTAAGGGTTGTGCGACGCGGAAATCACCACACCCGCCTGAAGGCGTAGCGCCCGAGTCAAATAGGCCACGGCGGGGGTCGGCATTGGCCCGACCAGGCAGACATCCACTCCGGCGGCGGCAAAACCAGCCTCCAGAGCCGCTTCTAACATGTAGCCGGAAATACGGGTGTCCTTGCCGATCAGCACCGCGGGATGTTCCCCCGGAGGCAATTGCTCCTGTGCTACCAAGGTGGTGCCAGCAGCGTAACCCAAACGCATGGCGAAATCAGGGGTAATGGGAGCCTTGCCAACAAGGCCGCGTACACCGTCCGTACCAAAATATTTACGACTCATGCTCAAGGATTCTCCACAGCTTTCCATACGGCGAGAGCATCGCGCATGGGAACCACATCATGGACGCGAACGATACGCGCCCCTCTTTGCACTGCCAGCAGGTGGGCGGTCACGCCGGCATGGACACGAGCGCCCACGGGCTCTCCGGTCATCAGGCCCAGCATGGTCTTGCGCGACATACCTACCAACAGGGGTAAGTCGGGTACCACCAACTCCTGCAAACGGCGCAGCAGTTCAATATTATGCTCCAGGGTTTTGCCGAATCCGAAGCCGGGGTCCACGATGATGCGCTGACGGGGAATCCCGACCGCCTCCGCTGCGGCGACGCGCTCTGCGAGAAACTCTGCCACCTCAGCCACCACATCGGCATAGTGGGGCTTGGCCTGCATGGTGCCCGGATCTCCCTGCATGTGCATGACGCACACCGCCGCCTTGCTGCCGGCCACGGCCTCCAACGCGCCGGGGGCCCGCAGGGCGTTGATGTCATTGATGATGTCGGCGCCGGCGGCCAAGGCCGCTTTCATGACCTGGGGCTTGACGGTATCCACCGAGAGGGGAATCCCGCAATGGACCAATCCTTCGATCACCGGCATGATGCGGTCCAGCTCCTGCTGCAACGATACCGGCGCAGCGCCGGGACGGGAGGATTCGCCACCGATATCGAGGATGTGGGCCCCTTCCTCCCGCATGCGCAAGCCCTGGTCGATGGCGCGGACGGCATCACCACGAAGGCCATCGCCGGAGAAAGAGTCATCGGTGACGTTGACCACGGCCATGATCAAAGGCTGCTCCAGGGAAAGAACAAAACGGCCGCAGTGGAGGTTATGGCTCATGGCAAAAGCAATGGGGAATGTGCGGGGCTTGAAACTAAAGGGCCGCGCATCAGCGCGGCCCAAAGTCGAACACGGAAGGAATCAGGCCGGCGCCGTAGCACTGGGGGCCGCACCGGAGGGCGGATTGTCCGAGGCCACCTTGGGGGTGCCGCCACTACTGGCCGGGGGCCGGGGGGGCTTACCCTCCATGATGTCCTTGATCTGGTCCGCGTCGATGGTTTCCCATTCCAGCAGAGCCTCGGTCATGGCTTCCACCTTGTCGCGATTCTCCTCAAGGAGGCGACGGGACAAGGCATATTGCTCGTCGAGGATGCGACGGATTTCGGCATCCACTTTTTGCATGGTGGCTTCCGACATATTCTTGTGGGTGGTCACTGAACGGCCAAGGAACACCTCCCCTTCGTTCTCGCCATAGACCATGGGCCCCAGGGCTTCGGACATACCGTAGCGGGTCACCATGTCGCGGGCGATGCCGGTGGCGCGTTCGAAATCGTTGGACGCCCCGGTGGACACATTGCCGACGAAAATCTCTTCCGCTACACGGCCGCCGAACAACATGGAAATCTGCGCCAGCATCTGGTCACGGTAGAGGCTGAGGCGATCCATCTCGGGCAGGGACCAGGTCACGCCCAGGGCACGGCCACGGGGAATCACGCTGACCTTGTGCACCGGGTCGCAGCCCGGCAGCAGGGAACCGATGATGGCATGGCCGGACTCGTGGTAGGCGGTTTTCTTCTTGTCTTCGGGGGAGATCACCATGGACTTGCGTTCGGCGCCCATGAAGATCTTGTCCTTGGCCTTTTCGAAATCGTCCATATCCACCACGCGCTTGTTCTGCCGGGCGGCGAACAGGGCAGCTTCGTTAACCAAGTTCGCCAGGTCGGCCCCGGACATGCCGGGGGTGCCGCGGGCGAGCACCATGGCGTCCACATCCTGGGCCATGGGCACCTTGCGCATATGCACCTTGAGAATCTGTTCCCGACCGCGGATATCGGGCAGGGGCACCACCACTTGGCGGTCGAAGCGGCCGGGGCGCAGCAGGGCGGGATCGAGCACATCGGGACGGTTGGTGGCCGCGATGACGATGACACCGGAGGAGCCTTCGAAACCATCCATCTCCACCAGCATCTGGTTCAAGGTCTGTTCCCGCTCGTCGTTGCCGCCGCCGAGGCCAGCACCGCGCTGGCGGCCCACCGCGTCGATTTCATCGATGAAGATGATGCAGGGAGCGGCCTTCTTGGCCTGCTCGAACATGTCGCGCACCCGGGCGGCACCGACGCCGACGAACATTTCGACGAAATCGGAACCGGAAATACTGAAGAAAGGCACCTTGGCTTCACCGGCAATGGCTTTCGCCAGCAGCGTCTTGCCGGTACCGGGCGAGCCCACCATCAACACGCCGCGGGGAATACGGCCGCCCAACTTCTGGAATTTGGAAGGATCGCGGAGGAACTCCACCAGTTCGGACACTTCTTCCTTGGCCTCGTCGCACCCCGCCACATCGGCAAAGGTGATGACGTTGCTGGCCTCGTCCATCATGCGCGCCTTGCTCTTGCCGAAGGAAAAGGCGCCGCCCTTCCCTCCTCCCTGCATCTGTCGCATGAAGAACACCCAGACGCCGATCAGCAGCAACATGGGGAACCAGGAAACGAACAAGCTCATGAGGAAGGACTGCTCCTCCTCGGGCTTGGCCACGACTTTCACGTCGTACTTGAGCAGGTCGGACACCATCCACAGGTCCGGCGGCGCATAGGTGGTGATTTTCTTGCCGTCGGTGGTGGTGGCATCCAGGGTACGGCCCTGAATCACGACTTTCGAGATGTGTCCTTGCTTCACCTCGTCAAGGAACTGGGAGTAGTCCATGGAGGACTGGGCGGCCTGGCGGGAATTGAACTGGTTGAACACCGTCATCAGGACGATGCCGATCACCAGCCAGATCGCAAGATTTTTGAACATGTTATTCAAGGTGTTGCCTCGCTTTCCCCGATGGGGACTTTGGATCGGCCATTCTAGGGCGGAACGGCAGGGGGCGCAAACTATAGGCGCGATGGAAATCCGGCATCAAGCCCGCTTGCTCTTGGCCAGCAAATAGGTTTCAGCGCTTCTATCCCGGGAGGCGGCCGGCTTGCGGACTTGCAGATCGTCGAACAGTTTCATCACTTCCTTGCGCAACTCCATATACCCGCTGCCCTGGAACACCTTGGTCAGCAGGTGCCCGCCAGGTTTCAGGTGGTCCCGGGCGAAATCCAGGGTCAGTTCGGCCAGGTACATCATGCCGGCCTGGTCGGTGATGGCGATACCAGTCAAATTGGGGGCCATGTCCGAAATTACAAGGTCCACCTGGCGCCCCTCCAAAACCGCCACCAATTGGGCCAGGGGCTCGTCCTCGCGGAAATCCCCCTGGATGAAGGTCACGCCGGGAATGGGGTCCATGGGCAGCATGTCCAGGCCGATCAAGCGCCCCCCGGGCTGGATATGCTTGACCGCGTATTCGCACCAGCTACCGGGGGTACAGCCCAGGTCCACCACGGTCATGCCGGGCTTGAACAAGCGATCCTTCTCGTCGATTTCCATCAACTTGAATACCGCCCGCGAGCGCCATCCCTCGTGCTTGGCCTTCAGCACATAGGGGTCGTGTACGTGCTGATTCATGTAATGGCTGCTCTTTTTCGAGCGTTTGCTTCGGATAGTCACTGACTTATGTCCTGCTTACATGCGAAAATACGCACCATGATTGAACTTACCATCGACCAGCGCAAGGCGCTCCGCGCCGAGGCGCACCATCTGAATCCCGTCGCCAGTATCGGCCAAAACGGATTGACCCCCGCCGTCCTGAAGGAAATCGACGGCGCCCTCAAGGCCCACGCCCTCATCAAGGTCAAGCTCCAGGGCATTGAACGGGAAGTCCGTCCGGCCATGTTCGCCGAAATCTGCACTGCCTTGGCATGCGCCCAGGTACAGCATATCGGCAACATCCTGATCCTGTGGCGGGAAAAACCGGAAGTGGAAAAGCCAGTCGCAGCCAAACCCACCAACCGCCGCACCGCCAAGCCCAAAACCAAGAAACAGGCCGCCGCGGCGTTGGAACATCGTCGCAAATCGACCCGTTAATCACCCGCTAAGCGCCACCATCCGCGGGGACTGGGCTTAACGCCTGCCCCGCTCCTGCCAGAGTACGAGCCAAAGCCCCAACAGGCTCTGCACCAGATAAATCACGCTGGACACCCCATGCCAGGCCGCAAAGCGGTCCCGCAAGGCGCTTTCCATCACCTGCCGGGGCAAGGCGTCGGCCTTGAGCTGGGCGAGGATGGGTTGAATGCCGAAGTGGCCGGCCACGGTGAGCGCCACCATCAGCAGTACGATCCAGAACAAGCCGGTTTGTAGGGCACGGATTCCCCTTCTTCCGAAAAAATAAAGCAGGAGATAGACGCCACAAACCATTCCCGACCAGGCCACCACGGTGAACATGGCCCCTGCCAGATTGCCCGCCAGGGTGCGATCAGCCAACTGGGAAAATAATACGGGCGCCGCCAGATAGCCGATGGCGAACAATCCACCCACCCAGAGGGCCACGGCAATGGAATACAGCCCTTCAAAAAATCTGCTCACGATATGAGAACCTCTACTCCGTGGCGATCAAACAGCGGCGTTCTTCCCGCCGTCTTCAATCGCCACAATTATTGCGGCGCATAGCGTCCGCAATAATCACTCGTAGCGGACGTCGAGAATTTCGTATTCCCGCACACCGCCTGGCGTCTGGACTTCCACCACGTCGCCGGCGTACTTGCCGATCAGGGCGCGGGCGACCGGGGAGTTGAGGGATATCTTGCCTACTTTGAGGTCGGCTTCGTCGTCACCCACGATCTGATAGGTCACGGTCTTGCCGCCGTCCATGTCTTCCATCTCCACCGTGGCGCCGAAAACCACCCGGCCGTCGGCATCCACCGACTTGGGGTCGATGATCTGGGCGTTGGACAGCTTGCCTTCCACTTCGGCGATACGGCCTTCGATAAAGCCCTGGCGTTCCTTGGCGGCATCGTATTCGGCGTTTTCCGAAAGGTCGCCATGGGAGCGGGCCTCGGCAATAGCGGCAATGACGTTGGGACGATCAACGGTTTTCAGGCGATGCAGTTCCGCCTTGAGCAGCTCGGCGCCCTTCAGGGTGATGGGAAACTTGCTCATGCGGCAAGCTCTCCGTGCAGGGCCTGCACAGCGTAGGTTTCCAGCCCGGCGTGGCGCATGCCGGCACAGGCGGCACGGGCACCTTCCACCGTGGTGTAGACCGTAATCTTCTGGGCCAGGGCCGAGGTGCGGATGGAGCGGGAATCGGCGATGGCCGTGCGCTTCTCATCCACGGTGTTCACCACCAGCACCACTTCGTTGTTCTTGATCATGTCCACCACATGGGGACGGCCCTCGGTGACCTTGTTCACTGCGGTCACGGGCACGCCGGCGGCTTCAATGGCAGCAGCCGTACCACGGGTGGCGACGATGGTGAAGCCCAGCTCGTGCAGCTCCCGCGCCACTTCCACCGCCTTGGGTTTGTCGGCGGGCTTGACGCTGATGAACACCTTGCCGCTCTTGGGCAGCTTGGTCCCCCCCGCCAACTGGGATTTGATGAAGGCTTCGCCGAAGGTACGGCCGACCCCCATCACCTCGCCGGTGGACTTCATTTCCGGGCCGAGGATGGTGTCTACACCGGGGAATTTGTTGAACGGGAAAACGGCTTCCTTGACCGAGAAATAAGGAGGAATGACTTCCTTGGTCACGCCCTGGTCGGCGAGGCTGCGACCGGCCATGCAGCGCGCCGCCACCTTGGCCAGGGGGACGCCGGTCGCCTTGGAAACAAAGGGCACGGTGCGGGAGGCGCGGGGATTCACTTCCAGCACATAGACCACGGCATCCTTGCCCTGGCCCTGGATGGCGAACTGCACGTTCATCAGGCCGACCACGTTGAGGCCCTTGGCCATCATCTCGGTCTGGCGACGCATTTCGTCCTGGATTTCCTTGCCCAGGGTGAAGGGCGGCAGGGAACAGGCGGAATCGCCGGAGTGCACGCCGGCCTGCTCGATGTGTTCCATGATGCCGCCGATGATGACCTGCTTGCCATCGGACAGCGCATCCACGTCCACCTCGGTGGCGTCGTTGAGGAAGCGGTCCAGGAGCACAGGGGAGTCGTTGGACACCTTCACCGCCTCGCGCATATAGCGCTCCAGGTCCTTCTGCTCATGGACGATTTCCATGGCGCGACCGCCCAGCACATAGGAGGGGCGCACCACCAGGGGATAACCGATCTCGGCGGCCAATTCGATGGCCTGCTCCGGCGTCCGGGCAGTGCGGTTGGGCGGCTGCTTGAGGCCCAGGTCGTGGAGCAGTTTCTGGAAGCGTTCCCGATCTTCAGCGGCGTCGATCATGTCGGGCGTGGTGCCGATGATGGGCACACCGTTGGCTTCCAGGTCACGGGCACGCTTGAGCGGCGTCTGGCCACCGAACTGGACGATGACGCCGGCGGGTTTTTCCACATCGACGATCTCGAGGATGTCTTCCAGGGTCAATGGTTCAAAGTACAGGCGGTCGGAGGTGTCGTAGTCGGTGGACACGGTTTCCGGATTGCAGTTGACCATGATGGTCTCGTAGCCGTCTTCGCGCATGGCAAGAGCGGCATGGACGCAGCAATAATCGAACTCGATACCCTGGCCGATACGGTTGGGACCGCCGCCGAGGACCATGATCTTCTTCTTGTCCGTGGGACGGGATTCGCACTCCTCCTCATAGGTGGAGTACATGTAGGCAGTAGACGTGGCGAACTCGGCGGCGCAGGTATCCACCCGCTTGAACACCGGGCGCACTCCCAGGGATTGGCGGTACTTGCGCACTTCGGTCTCGCTGGCGCCGATCAGGTTGGCGATGCGACGGTCGGAGAAGCCCTTGCGTTTGAGTCCGCGGACTGCTGCGGCATCCAGCTCTGTCAGATTCTGGGAACGAATCCGGCCTTCGGTATTGACGATGTCCTCAATCTGGACCAGGAACCAGGGATCGATCTTGGTCAGGCGGAACAGATCGTCCATGGAATAGCCTTCGCGGAAGGCTTGACCCACGTACCAGATGCGCTGGGCGCCAGGGTTGGCCAGTTCGTGTTCGATCTCTTCCTTTTCAGCCTCCACTTCGTCCAGGCCATACACGCCCACCTCCAGCCCGCGCAGGGCCTTTTGCAGGGACTCCTGGAAGGTACGGCCCATGGCCATCACCTCGCCCACGGACTTCATCTGGGTGGTGAGGCGGTCGTTGGCCTGGGGAAATTTCTCGAAGGCGAAACGGGGAATCTTGGTGACGACGTAATCGATGGAAGGCTCGAAGGAGGCCGGCGTGGCACCGCCGGTGATGTCGTTCTTCAATTCGTCCAGCGTGTAACCCACGGCCAGCTTGGCCGCGATCTTGGCGATGGGGAAGCCGGTGGCCTTGGAGGCCAGGGCCGAAGAACGGGAGACGCGGGGATTCATCTCGATCACGATCATGCGGCCATCCACCGGATTGATGGAGAACTGCACGTTGGAACCGCCGGTGTCGACGCCGATCTCGCGCAGCACCGCGATACTGGCGTTGCGCATGATCTGGTATTCCTTGTCCGTCAGGGTCTGGGCCGGGGCGACGGTGATGGAATCGCCGGTGTGCACGCCCATGGGGTCCAGGTTTTCAATGGAGCAGACGATGATGCAGTTGTCCTTGCGGTCGCGCACCACTTCCATCTCGTACTCTTTCCAGCCGAGCAGGGACTCTTCGATGAGCAGTTCCTTGGTGGGACTGGCTTCGAGACCGCGCTTGCAGATCTCGGTGAACTCTTCCATGTTGTAGGCGATGCCGCCACCGGAACCGCCCATAGTGAAGGAAGGACGGATGATGGTGGGGAAGCCCAGGGCACCCTGCACTTGCAGCGCCTCTTCCATGCTGTGGGCGATGCCGGAACGTGCGGAGCCAAGGCCGATCTTGGTCATGGCCTGCTTGAACTTCTCCCGGTCCTCGGCCTTGTCGATGGCTTCCTTGGAGGCGCCGATCATTTCCACGCCGTACTTTTCCAGGACGCCGTGCTTGGCCAGGTCCAGGGCACAATTGAGCGCGGTCTGACCGCCCATGGTGGGCAGAATCGCGTCCGGCTTTTCCTTGGCGATGATGTTTTCCAGCACCTGCCAGGTGATGGGCTCGATATAGGTCACGTCGGCCATGTCCGGGTCGGTCATGATGGTGGCCGGGTTGGAGTTGACCAGAATGACCTTGTAACCCTCTTCACGCAGGGCCTTGCAGGCCTGGGCGCCAGAATAGTCGAACTCGCAGGCCTGGCCGATGATGATGGGGCCGGCACCGATGATGAGGATGCTTTTTATGTCTGTGCGCTTGGGCATATTGTTATCGCGCCTCTGCAATCATTTTGATGAATCGGTCGAACAGGTAGGCCACGTCGTTGGGACCGGGGCTGGCTTCCGGGTGGCCCTGGAAGCAGAAGGCGGGGCGGTCGTTCCAGGCCATGCCCTGCAGGCTGCCGTCAAAAAGGGATACGTGGGTCACCCGCACGGTGCTGGGCAGCGTGGCGGGATCCACCGCGAAACCGTGGTTCTGGCTGGTGATGAGCACCTGGCCGGACTCCTGGTCCTTGACCGGATGGTTGGCGCCGTGGTGGCCGAACTTCATTTTCAGGGTCTTGGCGCCGGCGGCGAGGCCCATCAACTGGTGGCCCAGGCAAATGCCGAAGGTGGGAATCTTCTTGTCGAGAAATTCGCGTATGGCGGCAATGGCGTAGTCGCAGGGCTCAGGGTCGCCGGGGCCATTGGAAAGAAACACGCCATCGGGGTTCATGGCCAGCACTTCGCTGGCGGGCGTTTTGGCCGGCACCACAGTGAGTTTGCAGCCCCGTTCGGCCAGCATGCGCAGGATGTTGCGCTTGACGCCGAAATCGTAGGCCACCACATGGTATTTGGGATTGCCCTGGGCGCCGTAGCCCTTGCCCAGCTTCCACTCGCTTTCTTTCCAATCGTAGGACTTGGCAGCGGTGACCACCTTGGCCAGATCCATGCCGGCCAGACCGGGAAAACCCTTGGCTTGGGCAATGGCGGCCGCTTCGTCAATATTCTCGCCCGCCACCAGGCAGCCGGCCTGGGCGCCCTTCTCCCGCAAAATGCGGGTCAGCTTGCGGGTGTCGATATCGGCGATAGCCACCACGTTCTCGGCCTTGAGATAGGCATCGAGGGTCTCGGTGGAACGGAAATTGGAAGCCAGCAGGGGCAGGTCACGGATCACCAGGCCAGCTGCATAGACCTTGCCCGCCTCGCAATCTTCCCTGTTGACGCCGTAGTTGCCGATATGGGGGTAGGTCAGGGTGACGATCTGACGGGTATAGGACGGATCGGTGAGGATCTCCTGATAGCCGGACATGGAAGTGTTGAACACCACTTCACCAACACTGGAACCCACTGCCCCTATGCCTTTTCCCCTAAAAACCGTCCCGTCGGCAAGTGCAAGAATGGCGGGCGGAAATTGAGGCACGATGAGGCTCCTGTCTTATCTGGCAGTATTTGGCGTAAGGGGAAACCGAGGACGGAATCGACTAGCAGCGCGCGCACATCGCGCAAAATTCAGCCCGTCCCGGCAAACCGTCAAATTATAGCGATTGTCCCTCGGTCCGGCAAGGCGAGAAGCACCATTTTGAGGCGAACGCTTCCGCGCCCGTCAGCCGAACAAAGCGTCGATATCGAAATCGGGCTGAGCCGCTTCCACCACATTGGTTGCCAAGAGCCCCTCCGCTAACAGGGATTCATAGCAGTTCACCTGATTGCGACCATGATCCTTGGAAAAATAGAGGGCGGCGTCAGCCTGTCCAAGGGTATTCGAGGCCGGTAGCACAGGATCGATGCGGGTAAAGCCAATACTGCAGGTTACCTTCCCCACCTGGGGGAATTCGTGGGTTTCGACGGCCTGGCGAAAACGCTGAAATGCATGTTCGGCGTTAGAGAGCGTATTGGGTCGCAACAAGACGACGAATTCCTCCCCGCCAAAACGGAACAACTTGTCCGAGGCGCGAAAGCAATGCTTCATCAAATTAGCCACCCTCAGCAGCACTTCGTCCCCAAATAGGTGGCCGAAGGTGTCATTGACCCGCTTGAAGTGGTCAATATCGATTACACCCAACCAGAATCCCTTGTTTCCTGGCGACTCGTGACGCCGTTCCTGCCCGTCGGGGGGCGGAGCTTCGGCCGGAATGGAGGCAAGAATGCGGTCGAACGCCTCATCGTAGGTTTTGCGGTTATTAAGGCCGGTCAGGGTATCCAGCTCGCTGTAATCCAGCAAATCGAGGTAATTGCCGAAAAAGGCGAGAAAGCAGGCAATAGATTCGGTTTCCACCGCGTCGAGCAAATGGTCCGACTCCACCATCAGCAGGGATCGGGCCAAACCGCTGGCTGTCGGCTGCATAGCCCACGCCGCCACGCCTTTGCCCATATCCAAGGACTCCGCCCAACCGTCCCGATACGCCTGCTGCAACAAAGGCATGCTTTCGAGAGGCACACCGACGTCGGAAATATCCGGGGAATCGTCATCTTTCCCCAAATACTCGGTGCCTGCCGCGCTACACCTCAGGACCGGTATCAACCGGGGGCCATTTGCGGCAGATTCAACATGAAAAAGCATGACTGCCTGCGGCGATACCAAATCGAAAATTGCCGCTACCACGCGCCGGACCACCGCCTCACGATCGCGGCAACGAGAAACCTCCTTGATCTGTCGGAGCAGCTCGATCATTGATCACCGTTGGCAACCATGCTCATGGCTCATGAGCTGGTCAGCGCAGGGCTAACACGTCCTGCATGTCAAACAACCCGGAAGCCTTGCCCCGCATGAAGCGGGCCGCCTTGAGGGACCCCAGGGCATAGGACATGCGGCTGGCGGATTTATGGGTAATTTCAATCCGCTCCCCTACCCCGGCGAACAGAACCGTGTGGTCGCCGACGATATCCCCGCCACGAATGGTGGAAAAACCAATCTGGGTCGCGGGACGGGGGCCCGTGTGGCCTTCGCGGCCATAGACGGCGCATTCCTCCAGATCGCGTCCCAACGCCGAAGCGACGATCTCACCCATGCGGATGGCAGTGCCGGAAGGGGCGTCCACCTTGTGGTGATGGTGGGCTTCGATCACTTCCACATCGTAGCCTTCATTAAGGATGCGGGCCGCCATCTCCAACAGCTTGAATACGGCGTTGACGCCCACGGCCATATTGGGCGCGAAAACGATGGGTATTTCCTTGGCGGCCGCCTCAATGGTCTTTTTCTGCTCGGCGTTGAAACCGGTAGTACCGATCACCAGCCCGACCTTGTGCTTGCGGCAGGCGGCCAGATGCACCAGAGTGCCCTCCGGGCGGGTGAAATCGATCAGGCAGTCGGCTTTGGCCAGCCCCGCGTCAAGGTCACTGCTCACCAGCACGCCACAGGGGGAACCGATCAACTCACCGGCATCCTTGCCAAGGTAAGGGCTACCGGGTTGTTCGATGGCGGCCACCAACTCCGCATCCTCTGCAGCGAGGACGGCTTCAATCAAGGTACGCCCCATGCGGCCGGCGCTGCCCACCAGGGCGAAACGAATCTTGCTCATGAAAACCCCGAAAATATGTTGCGCGTTACTTGGCGGCGGCAGGGGCGCCGTCGATATTGATGACCTTGGCCGTAGCGGCGGCCGGGGCCGCCAGATCTGCGGCACTGCCGGCGGCGACATCGCCGCCTACCCGGCTCAGTTTGCCATCGGCGAAAAAGACCACCAAGCGCCGGGTCTGCACATCGCCAGTACCGCGTTCGAGACGGTAGAGATAGTCCCAACGGTCACCGCCATGGAAAGAATCCACGATCAGCGGCGAACCGAGGATGAAGCGCACCTGCTCCTTGGATTGCCCGGGTTTGAGCTGGGCCACCATGTCCTGGGTCAGGTAATTCCCCTGGTTGATGTCGATCCGGTATGGGTGCAGATAATTGGTCACTTTTACTTCGGACAGATTGGAACAGGCCGCCAACAGGGGCAGCAGAAACAGTAAGGTTTGCCGAAAGAGTGGCCGCATGGGAGTCCTGAACAGGTGGGACGGAAAAGCAAATTTTTCCGGAACAGCGGAAAACTATATCATAGCGGGCTCATTCACCGCGTCCAGCGGATAACCGAGTTGCCATGCCTGACACGCCCAAGGTCCCCAACGCCCAAAGTCTCAAGAACACCGGCTTGAAAGCTACCTATCCCCGGCTGCGCATTCTGGAACTTTTCCAGAAGGGCGAGGATAGGCATATGACGGCGGAAGACGTCTACCTGCATCTGGTGAACGAAGGCATGGATATCGGCCTGGCCACGGTCTATCGGGTACTCACGCAATTCGAGCAGGCCGGGCTGGTGGAGCGCCATTTCTTTGAATCCGGCAAGGCGGTATTCGAACTCAACGAAGGCAAGCACCACGATCATCTGGTCTGCCTGCAATGCGGTCGGGTAGAGGAATTCTACGACCCTGAAATTGAGCGGCGGCAGATGCAAATCGCCGCGGAGCGCGGTTTCGACGTCAAGGAGCATGCCCTCTACCTTTACGTGGACTGCCACAAGAAAGGCTGCCGCGGCCAGCAGGAATGCCCCCTCAAGGGAAATTGCGAACACCTGGATGGCAAGGGCGAATGCCCGCCCCACTGCCCGGAAGTCAAGCTCAAACACCACCCATAGCTTCACCCTTCGCCGGCTTATCTTTGACGGCGAAAATCATCGCCTTTACACTTCGCCCCGTCATTGGGGAGTAGCCTCCTTCAGCAAGAAGGAAACACATCAACAGACTTGGCTTAGGCCATGGTGTGTTTGGCCCGAGGGATTTTCGGCTTGGCGA
>RXJP01000073.1:14751-19908 GCA_003963315.1 Rhodocyclaceae bacterium
ACGCGCTGCCCCGCTCCGGTCGGGCCAGGGTTGCGCGTCATCGGTTCAATTCAGCCCGACCCAAGGAAGCCCATGGAAGCCTTTATCACCTCCGCTCTTCTCGTCGCCTTGGCTGAAATCGGCGACAAAACCCAACTGCTGTCCTTCGTCCTCGCCGCGCGGCTACGCAAGCCCTGGCCCATCGCGGCAGGCATCTTCGTCGCCACCGTGCTCAACCATGCCCTGGCCGGCTCGGTGGGCGTCTGGCTGGCGGGCCTGGTCAATCCCCAATGGCTGCCCTGGATCACCGGTGCGGTCTTCGTGGTTTTTGGCCTGTGGACCCTGCACCCGGACTCCCTGGACGATGACCCCAAGCTGCACAAGGCTGGCGCCTTCGTGACCACGGTGATCGCCTTCTTCATCGCCGAGATGGGCGACAAGACCCAATTGGCCACCGTGGCCTTGGCGGCGCAGTTCAAAGGAGCGTTGATTGCCGTGGTGATGGGCACCACCATGGGCATGATGCTGGCCAATGTGCCGGCGGTCATCATTGGCGAAAAACTGGCGCAGCGCCTGCCACTGAAGTTGATCCGCTGGATTGCCGCCGGCGTCTTCATCGCCACCGGCGCGGTGACCATGTTCGGCGCGGCAGGGCTGGCGCTGTAGTACGGGCCAGCTACAGCCCGAGCATTTCCCGCGCGTGCTGGCGGGTGGTGTCGGTGATCTTGACGCCACCCAACATGCGGGCGATTTCCTCCACCCGGCCGGTGTCGTCGAGCGTGTTGACCTTGCTGAAGGTCTGCTGATCCCGGGTTTCCTTGGCGATGGACCATTGCCAGTGGGCCTGGCTGGCCACTTGCGGCAGATGGGTGACGCAGAGCACCTGACGGCTGCTCCCCAACTGCTTGAGCAGCTTGCCGACAATCTCCGCCACGCCGCCGCCGATGCCCACATCCACCTCGTCGAAGATCAAGGTGGGCACATCGCCCGCCTGGCTGGCGATGACCTGAATGGCCAAGCCGATGCGGGACAACTCACCGCCGGAAGCCACCTTGGCCAAGGACCGTAAGCCCTGCCCCGCGTTGGCAGCGACGCGGAATTCGATGTTCTCCAAACCATAACTCGCCCCGCCCTCCACCGGCACCAGGGCGATCTCGAAACTGCCGCCGGCCATGGCCAACTGCTGCATGGCCTCGGTGACCTGCTGCGATAACTTGGCAGCGGCCTTGGCGCGGCCCTGGGAAAGTTTCTTACCCTTGGCCAGATAAGCCGCCTGGGCCTGGGCCTCCCGTTCCGCCAGGGCAGCGGGATCGGCGGTCAGGCGCAGGTCTTCCAAGCGGCGGGACAAACCCTCCAACAATCCTGGCAGTTCCTCCGGGCTGACCCGATGTTTGCGGGCCAGGGCCGTCACGGCCTCGATGCGGCCCTCCAAGGCCTCCAGCCGCTCCGGATCCAGCTCCAGCCGCTGACGGTAGCGGGCCAATTCGTGGGCCGCCTCCCCCAGTTGAATACGGGCACCTTCGATCAGCTCCACCGGCTCCCTGAGGGCGGCATCGACGTCTACCAGATCGCGCAGGCGGCCCAGCACCTGATCGATGGCCGAGGTGGCGGACATCTCTCCGGAATCCAAGGCCTCCACCGCCGCGTCCGCGCCTTCCATCAGGCTAGCGGCGTGGGAGAGGCGGCTGTGCTCCTGGTTATCTTCGCCCCAGCCGACCGGCTCGAAGGCCAGGGTTTCCAACTCCTTGACCTGCCATTCCAGCAACTCCCTTTCCTTGACGCTGGCTTCCGCGTCCCGTTGGGCATTTTCTCGGGCCTCTTTGAGCCGTTGCCAGGCACGGAAATCCTCACCCACCTCCTTCGCCAGAGCGGACAAACCGGCATGGGCGTCCAACAACTGGCGCTGGGCATCGGCCCGGAGCAGGGAATGATGGGCGTGCTGGCCGTGGATATCCGCCAGCCAGTCGGAAGCCTCCTTCAACTGGGTCAGGGTCGCCGCCGCACCGTTGATATAGGCCCTAGACCGGCCGCTGGCGTCGATGACCCGGCGCAACAGACAACTGCCCTCGGCTTCGAAATCGTTGTCCTTGAGCCAGGCATTGAGGGGGCTGGTGGCATCAAGCTCGAACTCCGCCGCCACTTCGGCCTTCTCCTTGCCTGCTCGCACCACGCCGGCATCGGCCCGCTCACCCATGGCCAGGGACAGGGCATCGATCAGGATGGATTTGCCGGCGCCGGTCTCGCCGGTCAAGGCGCCGAAACCGGTGTCGAAGTCCAGCTCCAGCTTGTCGACGATGACGAAATCGCGGATGAACAAACGGCGCAGCATGGCGGACCTCATGTGCGCTTGGGCGTGGCGCTCCACTGGAGCTTTTCCCGCAGCATGGCGAAATAGCTGTACCCGGGTGGATGAAGGAACACGACATTCTGCTCGGCGCGGCGGATCACCAACCGATCGCCGGCACGGCCATCCAGGTGGTCCTGGCCGTCGAAGTGCAATAAGGCGTCATGGGGGTGGAGCAGCTTGAGCTCGATCACACTCTCAGCGCTGACGCTGATGGGGCGATAGGACAGGCCATGGGGACAGAGCGGCACTACGGCGATGCCTTGTACCGAAGGATGCAGGATGGGACCGTTGGCGGACAGGGCATAGGCGGTGGAGCCGGTGGGAGTGGCCACGATCATGCCATCGGCGCGCAGCACATAGATGAACTCGCCATCGATATGCAGTTCGAACTCGATCATCCGGCCGGCATCGCCCTTGGACAACACCACGTCGTTGAGGGCGAGATTGCGGGCCACACTCTGGTCATCGCGAATGAGATCAGCCTTGAACAGGAGGCGCTCCTCGCGGCGGAATTTCCCCGCCAGCAGATCGGCCATGCCGGTGAGCATCTGGTCCCGGGAAAGATCAGTCATGAACCCCAGGCGCCCCTGGTTCACCCCCACCAAGGGCACACCGCTGGCCTTGAGTTGGCGGGCGGCATTGAGCAGGGTGCCGTCGCCGCCGACCACGATGGCCACATCCACCGTGATGCAGCGGCTGGAGATGGCGGTGTAAGACACCATGGGGTAATCCTTGAGCCCGGTGGCGGCTGCGGTGCCCTCCTCCACCCGGACATCGACGCCCTGCTTGAACAGGAAATCAGCCAGGGAAACCAGGGACTCGGCCACGTCGGGACTGCGGAATTTGCCGATCAACGCGGCGCTGCGAATGGCGGGAGAGGATGTTGAAGACATGGGGCGATTTAACCACAAAAGCCCCCGGCTCTAGCCCGGAGACAGGCGTTCACAGGCCCAACTGGGTCGCCCAGAGGCAGGGTGCCGATACTTCCCACAAATCCTCGAAACGTTGCACCCGGGGGGCCAGTTCCGCAGGATCGTGCAGCACTTGTTTACCCCGGGCATGGTCGACATGGAAACGGATGACGCCGTGACGGCCATCCACCAGGAACAAGCAGTCGGCCAGATGGCGCAGATTCTCAGGCGATTGACGAAACTCGATGCCCATGGGAAACCTGCGCAACACGCCCTGCAACCTGGGACAAGCCGTCCCCAACCGGGTGGCGTCATGCACCACCACCCGAATCCGGTGCAAGGGACCACCCGCCAGGAAGGCCTCCAGGGAGGCTGCCCTCTCCTTATCTTCCAACCCCATGCGCCACAAGTCGGTATCGAAAACGCATATCTCCCTTTGCGCCAGGGCAATCACGCCATCGATGGCGAGGCGATATTCGCCTTCGCTGTGAAAGGCCGTGACCTGGGGATCGTTCATTGCAAGTGCAGGAAACCGTCGCAGTACCAGTCGTACAGTTGCTCAGCCAGGGCGGCCCGGGGCTGGGCCAGGCAACGCATATCCGCCAGTTCTTTGAGGGCGGCCACGTCCCCCGCCTCCACCCCGGCCAGGGTTTCGCCGTTGAGATAGAAACGCTTGCTGGCAAACAGCAGCTGGGTGCGGGCATCCAGGCGTAGCCCCCGCTTCACCGCGGCCGCCACAAACCGGGCAGCGGACATTGGATTTTCCGGACTATCGAAAAACACGTGGGGCTTGGGTTCGGTGAGGTGTTCACCGAGGAAATCCCGGATCATGCTTTTGTCCCAGCGGATACGCTCCAGCATGGCCGCCACTTGATCCACCATGTCGGCGCTGATCTCGCCGGGATGGCGGGCCGGCTTGAGGCCCGGGTCGGCGTAACGCCCGCTCAATTGCAGGCGGTCCTGGAGAAAAGTGAGAAAGCCCTCGGCCAATTCCTGGGCCGGCGCGGTACGAAAGCCCACTGAATAGGTCATGCACTCCCCCACGGCGATGCCGTCGTGGGCGTATTGGGGCGGTAGGTAAAGCATGTCGCCGGGATTGAGCACCCATTCCTTGCTGGGTTTGAAATGCTTCAGGATGCGGATGGGCAACCCTTCCACCAGGGTCTGGTCCTTGTTGGCGCCGATGCGCCAATGGCGCTGGCCCATCCCTTGGAGCAGGAACACATCGTAGTTGTCGAAATGGGGGCCGACCCCGCCGCCATCGCTGGCCCAGCTCACCATCACATCGTCGAGCCTTGCGTGGGGAATGAAGTTGAAGTGCTGCATCAGGGCCTCGGCCCCGGGCAGGATCAGGTTGAGGCCCTGCACCAGCACCGTCCACGGATGCTTGTGGGCCTTGAAGTCCTTGACAGCGAAGGGGCCGCGGCGCAGATCCCAATCGCCGCCTTCCCGAGTAATCAGGCGGGACTCCACATCGTCCCGACGGGCGGCGGCGAACATCTCGCCCCGGGACAGCAGGCCGGTGAAGCCGGGTACCGCGTTGCGGATCAACAGGGGTTTCTTCTGCCAATACTCGGCCAGGAACTGGTGCGGGGACAAACCGCCGAGGAGTTGCAGGGGAATATTGGGCTTCAAACTGGAGGAGGGTTTCATCCGCCCATTATAATTGCGCCCCTTTGCCTATCCTCTCCTGCCTTGCCCATGCGTGCCCAGAAACCGCGTTTTACCCCCGGCGAATTTCCCGTCCTGATCGAATCCCTGGATCATGAGGGCCGCGGCATCGCCCACGCCAATGGCAAAGTCATCTTCATCGAAGACGCCCTGCCCGGGGAACTGGTGGAATACAGCAGTCACCACCGCAAGCCCAGTTATGAACAAGCCGTCGCCACCAGTATTCTAAAAACCTCCAGCCAGCGGGTA
>RXJP01000126.1 GCA_003963315.1 Rhodocyclaceae bacterium
TCACCCACCAGCGAGTCGGCCTCAAGCCGGAATGGTATGTGGGTGCCTATCGCATGATCATGGCGGAGTTGCTGCCGGCCGCCTGGCGCTCCAGCGGCGGGGATGCGGAAAAGTTCATGGCCGCCGCCCAGTCCCTGGTGAAAGTGGTGCTGCTGGATATCGAGTTGGCGATGACGGCCTATTTCCATGCCGACCACGAGAAGCTGCGCCTGTTCGCCAAGGTGTTCGAAAGCGATCTGGAAGCAGTGTTGATCACCGACCTCAAGGGCGGCGTTATCCATGCCAGCCATATGACCGAAAGCATTTCCGGCTATGCGCCCAAGGATTTGCAGGGGCATCCGCTGGCCTTGCTGCACTCCCCCCGCAACACGCTGGAGTTTGCCGATATCTGGCAGGAAGTGGTGTTGGACGGCTCCTGGCAGGGCAATATCTGGCATCGCCATGCCAACGGCAGCGACTATTTGGCCCGGGTCAGCATTGCCTCGGTGCGCAACGACGAAGGCACGGCCACCCACTATGTCGTGGAATATTCCGACGTGACGGATACCTGGGAATCGGAGCAGGCCCTGAACGCCCGTACCGAAGAACTGGCGCGTTCCAATCGCGAGCTGGAACAGTTTGCCTACGTGGCTTCCCATGACCTGCAAGAGCCCTTGCGCATGGTGGCCAGCTATACCCAGTTGCTGGCGCGGCGTTACAAGGGCAAGTTGGACAGCGATGCCGACGAATTCATTTCCTTTGCGGTGGATGGCGCTACCCGCATGCAGGTGCTCATCAACGACCTGCTCAAGCTGTCAAGGGTGGGAACCCGGGGCAAGCCTTTCGAGATGCTGGAAGGCGAAAAGGTCCTGGGCGCTGCCTTGAGCAATCTGGAAATCGCCATCGGCGACGTTGGCGCGGAGGTTACCCATGCTCCGATGCCGAAGATTTTCGGCGACGAAACCCAGTTGATCCAATTGCTGCAAAACCTGGTGGGCAACGCCATCAAGTTCCGCAAGCCGGATCAGATTCCCAAAGTCCACGTGGACGCCAGACGCATTGGCCGGGCCTGGCAATTTTCCATTCGAGACAACGGGATAGGTATCTCCCCCGAGTATTTTGAGCGTATATTCATTATCTTCCAGCGTTTGCATGCGAAAACCGAATATCCGGGAACGGGTATTGGTCTGGCTTTGTGTAAAAAAATCGTAGAGCGGCATGGCGGAAAGATTTGGGTGGAGTCCCGCGCAGGGGAAGGGACAGAGTTTCTTTTCACCATACCGGACAGGGAGACGGGTGTAGATGATCGATGAAGAAAACGGCCGTCCGGCGGAGTTTCTGCTGGTCGAAGACAATCCCGGTGATGTGCGGCTGACCCAGGAAGCACTCAAGGAATGCAAGCTCAGGAACAATCTTTCGGTGGTGGGCGATGGCGTGGAGGCCCTGGCCTTCCTGCGCCGGGAAGGTAAATACGCCTCGGCGCCCAAGCCGGACGTCATCCTGCTCGACTTGAACCTGCCCCGTAAGGGGGGGCGGGAGGTCCTGGCCGAGATCAAGGCCGATCCCTTGTTGCGGCGCATCCCGGTGGTAGTGATCACCTCTTCCGAGGCCGAACAGGATGTGCTGGCCAGCTACGACCTGCATGTGAACTGCTATGTGAACAAGCCGGTGGATCTGGACCAATTCATCAAAGTGGTGCGCTCCATCGGCACTTTCTGGCTGACCATCGTCAAACTCCCGGGCGAAGCCTGATTTCCTTTTCCTCAGCGCCATGAATTCTGCCGAACCCTTGGTCATCCTGCTGATTGAAGACAATCCCGGCGACTATCGCCTGGTCCGGGAAATGCTGGACGAAGTACCCGGCGATGCCTTCAAGCTGCTCCACGCGGACCAGGTCAGCTCGGCCATTCCCATGCTGGAAATCAATTCGGTGGATATCATCCTGCTGGACCTGGGCTTGCCTGATGGCAACGGCCTCGACACCCTGGTCAAGGTCCATGCCTTGGCCCCGGAGGTGCCCATCGTGGTGCTCTCCCAGGTGGAAGACGAAGCCATGGCCGTCAAGGCGGTGCGTATCGGCGCCCAGGATTTCCTCGTCAAGACCCATATCACCAGCCAGCAGCTGTCCCGTTCGGTGCGCTACGCCATGGAGCGGCGCCAGTTGCAGGAGCATCTGCACCGCCTGGCCCATCACGATGCCTTGACCGGCCTGCCCAACCGCAAGCTGTTCTATGACCGCTTGGCGCGGGCGGTGGCTGGCGCGCGTCGCCATCAGCGGCCCTTGGCGCTGATGTTGCTGGACATGGACGATTTCAAGAAGATCAACGATACCCACGGCCATCACGTCGGTGACGAATTGTTGCGCCAGGTGGCCAATCGCCTGTCCATCTGTCTGCGGGCCACGGACTGCGTGGCACGTCTGGGGGGGGACGAATTCATTGTTTACGTGGCCGACTTGGCCGACGTCCAGGATGCGGCCCGGGTCGCCCAGAAAATCCTGGATTCCCTGTCGGCCCCCTACCGGGTGGATGATTTGTCCTTCCACGCCCATAGCAGCCTGGGAATCGCCCTCCATCCCGACGACGGCGATGATATGGAAGTGCTGGTGCGCCACGCCGATGCAGCCATGTATGCGGCCAAGGCCTTGGGGGGGAATAGCAGTCGCTACCGCTTTTATTCCCAAGAAATCGATGCGGCGACGGAAGAGCGGAATCTGTTGGCGGACGCCCTGCGACAGGCCTTTGCGTCCGGGGAATTCCAGGTCAACTATCAACCCCAGGTGGATCTCCACAGCGGCAGGATGACCGGCGTGGAAGCCTTGCTGCGCTGGCAGCGCAGTGATGGCAGCATCGTGATGCCCGCCCAGTTCATGGCGGTGCTGGAAGAAAACGGCATGATCCTCGACGTGGGGGGCTGGGTCATGGAAACCGCTTGCAAGCAGGCTTTGACCTGGCAGGTTATGGCCGGCGGCGATCTCAAGGTGGCGGTGAACATCTCCCCGCGACAATTCCGCGATAGCAAACTGGTGGAGCGGGTTCGACTGGCCTTGCAGAGCTCCGGCCTTAAGCCTGGATTGCTGGAGCTGGAATTGTCTGAAGAGTCCCTCCGTGACGACGAGCAACTGGCCAGGGATACCCTGCATCAGCTTAATGGCTTGGGTGTGCGTTTGGCCCTGGACAACTATCGCGGACGCACCCTTTCCCTGCGGGATTTGAAGCGCTTCCCCATCCACTCGGTGAAGCTGGACAAGGCGGTCGTCCGCGATATGACGGAAAATCCGGAGGATGCGGCTATTGCCCAGGCGGTGATATCGGTGGCCCATGTATTCAAGATGAAAGGCGTGGCTGAGGGGGTGGAAACCCGAGGTCAGGCTGATATGTTGCGGGAACATGCCTGCGACGATGCTCAGGGCTTCATGTTTGCAAAACCCTTGACGGCGGAAGATCTCACCCATCTGCTGCGCGGTGGCGATAAGGCAAGCGCTTATCTGCAGTAACCAGTCGGGTTCGCAGGTTTTTTATTTCACATCCAAGGTGTTGCGGGAGTCCTAGTTGCGAATTCTGCTGGTTGAAGACAATCATGGCGATGCCCGGCTGATCGACATGCAACTGCGAGAGGCCCACGACAATGGGCGCCTGGCTCAGCCTGCCATCACCATTGCCCAGACCCTGGCCCAGGCCCAGGCATCGGTGGTTGATGCGGAATTCGATGTGATTTTGCTGGACCTGTCGCTGCCGGATACCCATGGGCGTGACACCTATCTGCGCATGCAGCAAACCGCCCCCGATCTTCCCATCGTCGCCCTCACAGGCAACGACGACGAAAAATTGGCGGAGGAATTGGTGGCGGCCGGCGCCCAGGATTACCTGGTCAAGGGCCAGGTGGATGCTGCCCTGCTGGCCCGTTCCATGAAATACGCCATCGAACGCAAGCGTTCGGAGGAAAAGCTGCGGCTGGTGGCCCAGGTGTTCGAGGTGGCCCTGGAAGGCATCATGGTGACCGATGCCAAGCAGGCCATCATCAGCGTGAATCGTGCATTTTCGGATTTGACGGGCCATGCCGAGGCCAAGATCATCGGCATGCCCATGTTCGGGCTGGTGCCGGATGAGGGCCTGTTCCGCAAGGTGTGGGCAACCCAATCCAGTGGAGAACACTGGCAGGGCGAAGCCATTTGCCATCGCCTCAACGGCGAGCACTTTCCGGTATGGCTCAACATCAATGCGGTGAAGAACGCCTCCGGCCATATCACCCACCATGTGGCGGCCTTCAATGACATCACCGTGTTGAAGAAAACCGAGGAAAGGCTGCGCCATATCGCCCAGCATGACATCCTGACCGGACTGCCCAACCGCATGCTGTTCGAGGACCGTCTTACCCAGGCGTTAGCCCTGGCACGACGCAATGAAACCCTGGCCGCCGCTTTGTTCATCGACCTGGACCGCTTCAAGATCGTGAACGACACCCTGGGGCATGCCGCCGGGGACGAGTTGCTGCGCATGGCCGCCCATCGCCTGCGGGGCTGTGTGCGGGAAGTGGACACGGTGGCCCGCCTGGGCGGCGACGAATTCGCCATCATCCTGGGCGAACTGGCATCCCGTGAGGATGCGGCCCTGGTGGCGCGCAAGGTCTTGCAGGTCATGGGCAGGCCTTTCAGCCTGGAAAGCCAGGACGTATTCGTCACCGCCAGCGTCGGCATCGCCATGTACGGCGAACATGGCGACGATTCCAATATCATGGAACAGGCGGATATCGCCATGTACCACGCCAAGCGGGCAGGGCGGAACAACTTCCACTTCTTCGCGCCGCACATGAACGAACTGTCCCAGCAGAAGCTGGCGCTGGAAACCGATCTGCGCCAGGCCTTGGACCGGGACGAATTCGTGTTGCATTACCAACCCCAGGTGGACCCCGGCAGCGGTCGCTTGATCGGCGTGGAGGCCTTGATCCGTTGGCAGCACAAGGCCCGTGGGTTGATTCCGCCATCGGATTTCATTCCGCTGCTGGAAGACACGGGGCTCATCATCCCGGTGGGTGAGTGGGTCATGCGTACCGCTTGTCGCCAGGCCCGTGCCTGGATAGACGCCGGCATTCCGCCGCTGCGCATGGCGGTGAACCTGTCCGCCCGGCAATTGCTGCTGGACGACTTGCCGAACATGGTGACGGGAATCTTGACGGAAACGGGCTTGCCGCCGGAGTTGCTGGAAATCGAGCTGACGGAAAGCATTGTCATGGAAAACGCCGCCGAAGCGGTGACGGCCCTGGGCAAGCTCAAGGCGCTCGGCGTACGTATTGCCTTGGACGACTTCGGCACCGGCGCCTCTTCCCTGAGTTACCTCAAGCATTTCCCTATTGATACCCTGAAGATCAGCAGCGCCATCATCGTCGAGGTGGAGCAGGCGGCCGATGCCGCCATCGCCGGCGCCGTGCTGTCCATGGCGCGCAACATGAAACTGGACAGCGTGGCGGAGGGCGTGGAAACCGCGACCCAGTTGGATTTCCTGCGGCGGGAGCAATGCGACAGCATCCAGGGTTATCTGATCAGCCGCCCCATGCCGCCGGAGGCCTTGGCGGAACTTCTGGAGCAATCCCGCAAGACCAGATAAGGGTTCGGTCCGTCCGTGCCTAAAGCTGTCGCAGCGTCGTCCGGTACCTGGCGGCGTTGGCGACGTAATGTTCGGCGCTGCGGGTAATGCGGGCGATTTCCTCTTCGGTCAAATTCCTCACCACTTTCCCCGGCGAGCCCAGGATCAGCACACCTTCGGGATAGGTCTTGCCCTCCGGGATCAGGGTATTGGCGCCCACCATGGAGTTGCGGCCGATCACCGCCCGGTTGAGCACGATGCTGCCGATGCCGATCAGACAGTTGTCCCCCACGGTGCAGCCATGGAGCATGACCATGTGGCCCACGGTAACGTCGCGGCCGATCTGCAAGCGGATGCCGGCGTCGGTGTGCAGTACGGAGCCATCCTGGATGTTGCTGCGTTCGCCGACGGCAATGTGGTCGGTATCGCCGCGGATCACGGTATTCCACCAGACGCTGCTGCCATCCCCCAGGGCCACGTCGCCGATTACGGCGGCATTGGGGGCGATCCAGGCAGAGTCATGGATGCTGGGGGTCTTGTCGTTCAAGGCATAGCGTGTCATTGGATTGCTCCACGAGGGGGAACGGCGGCCAGCAAGGCCCGCAGCAACTGCCAGCATCGCGCCACGGATTCGATATGCACCCGTTCCCCCGGGGCATGGGCACCGACAATATCGGGGCCGAAGGAGATCATGTCCATGTACGGATATTTCCCGCCGATCAGACCGCATTCCAGGCCTGCATGGATCACCTTGATCTCGGGTTCAGTGCCGAATTCACGGCGGAAGACCTCCTGGGTCAACGCCAGCAGAGGGGAAGCGGGTTCCGGTTTCCAGCCCGGATAGGCGCCTACCCGTTGGACTTCCATGCCCGCCAGCAGGAACAGGTCGGACAGTTCCGCCGCTAGCTCGGCGGCAGCGGTGTCGACCAGGGAACGCAGCATGAATACGGCTTCCGCATCGCCTTGGCCGATGTTGACCACCCCCAGGTTGAGGGAGGTTTCCACCACGTCCGGCGCTTGCAAGCTCCAGCGCTTGATACCCTGGGGTGCGGCATGCAACGCGGCCATGATGCGGCGCTTGTCGGCCGCCGGCATGACGCCGTCAGGCAGGTCAACGGCAGTGACGATGACGGTCACGCCTTCATCCACGCCGGCCAGCTCGCTACGGAATTGGGCTGTCAGGGTATCGCAGCGTTGTTGCAGGCGCTGGCGCAGTTCCGGGGCCAAGACCACGAGGGCGGTGGCTTCCCGGGGCAGGGCATTGCGGGAGGTGCCGCCCTTGAAGGACGCCAGGGCCAGGGGGATTCCGTTGCCTTCCATATCCCGCAGCAGGCGTACCAGCAGTTTGATGGCGTGGCCCCGTTCGCGGTGGATGTCGATGCCGGAATGGCCGCCGGTGAGTCCTTTCACCGTGATCTGGCAGGCCACATGGCCGGCGGTTGGAGACTGGGGCAGCCAGCGGCTGGTGACGTAGGTGTCCATGCCGCCGGCGCAACCCAGGTAAAGGGCGCCCCATTCCTCGGTGTCGATATTGAGCAGCAGCTCGCCTTGCAACAGGCCGGTGGGTAGATTCCGGGCGCCGCCCATGCCGGCTTCCTCATCCACCGTCAACAGTACTTCCAAGGGGCCGTGGGCCAGATCGTCCGCTTCCAGCGCTGCCAGGGCCAGGGCCACGCCGATACCGTTGTCGGCCCCCAGGGTGGTGTCCTCCGCCGCCAGCCAGCCGTCCTTGAGCACGGGGCGGATGGGGTCGCGATGAAAGTCGTGGTCGGTGCCGTCGTTTTTCTGGCAGACCATGTCGATATGGCCTTGCAAGGTCACGGTCTTGCGGTCTTCCATGCCCGGGGTGGCGGGCTTGCGTAGGATCAAGTTGCCGGCTTCGTCTTGAAGGACGGTGAGGCCCCGTTGCTCGGCCCACTGTCGGAGCTGATTGCGGAGTGCGTCTTCATGTTTCGAGGGGCGGGGAATGGCGCACAGCGTTGCAAAATGCCGCCAAACGATGCGGGGTTCGAGGGAAGGGAATGCCATGGTCGCGAGTGGGGCTGAAACGCCGCCGTGGCAGGCGGCAACAAGGGAAATGGGAAGGCGTATGCTAACGCTTCATCCCGCAGAGAGGGCATTCCCATGACAAAAACCGCCTACGATTTTTCCGTGCAACGCCTGGACGGCAGCGAAGCCCATTTGTCCGAGTACCGGGGCAAGGTGCTGCTGGTGGTCAACGTCGCCAGCAAGTGCGGCTTCACTCCCCAATATGAAGGCTTGGAGGCGCTTTACCGCAGTTACCAGGACCGGGGTTTGGTGGTGATGGGCTTCCCCTGCAACCAGTTCGGCGCCCAGGAGCCGGGCAGCGCCGAGGATATCGCCGGATTCTGTTCCACCACTTACAACGTCACCTTTCCCATGTTCGCGAAGGTGGATGTGAATGGGGAGGGCGCCCATCCGTTTTATGCCTGGTTGAAAAAGGGGGCGCCGGGGGGTTTGGGTACCGAGGCCATCAAATGGAATTTCAGCAAGTTCCTGGTGGGGCGAGATGGCAAGGTGTTGAATCGCTATGCATCCACCACCACGCCCGAGGGCTTGAGGAGCGATATCGAAAAGGCTTTGGCTTAGCGCCTATTCCATATCCCCTCCCGATTCCACGTCGGCCCGTACCGCTCTTCCTGCTGAAATAGGCTCTTAGGTGGTTGGTTCCCCGGTAGCCGCCTGGGACTTGTCGTCCTCACCGCCGCGGTTCTTTTTCAAGCGGTAGGCCAATTGAGGGCGGGTAATCCCCAGCAGCCGTGCGGCACCGGCGTAATTGCCTTTGGCCCGCAGCACGGCTTCTTCGATCAACAGGGTTTCGATGGCGTCCAGGGACATGTTGCTGGAAAAGAACATCTCGCTGACCGGCGCCTTTTCTCCCCCTGACGAGGGTTCGAGATTGCCAGATTCATCAATGGCGACTTGGTCGTCGTTGCGCATTTCCGGGTTGGGGAATAGGTCTTCCACCTCGATGTGGCTGCCGTTGCTCGCCAGGATGATGCCGCGCTCGATCATGTTTTCCAGTTCCCGCACATTGCCCGGCCATTGGTAACTGCGCAATGCTTGCTGGGCTTTGTCCGACAGGCCTTCCACCCGCTTGCCATGCAGTGTGCTGAAGCGCTTGATCATGGCGTTGGCCAAATGGGGAATGTCCTGCTTTCGTTCCCGCAGGGAAGGAATTGCGATGGGATAAACGTTGAGACGGTAGAACAGGTCTGAACGGAATTTTCCTGCCTTGACGGCACATTCCAGGTCCACATTGGTCGCCGTCACGATACGGATATTGATTTTCCTTGGCTTGTCATCCCCCAGGCGCTCCAGTTCGCCCTCCTGCAATACGCGCAGCAGCTTGGCCTGGGCCGGCAGGGGCAGCTCGCCGATTTCATCGAGGAAGAGGGTGCCGCCGTCTGCCCGTTCGAACTTGCCCGCCCGGGATGCGTGGGCGCCGGTGAAGGCGCCTTTTTCCACACCGAAGAGTTCGGACTCCACCAGGTCGGCGGGCAGGGCGGCGCAGTTCACCGCGACGAAGGGGCCTTCCTTCCGATTGCTCAAATCGTGCAGGGCGTGGGCGAAGCGTTCCTTGCCGACGCCGGTTTCACCGGTGAGGAGTACCGTCACATTGGTGGCAGCGGCCCGGGATACCAGGTTGTAGGCCCGCTTGAATGCCGGGGACTCGCCGATCAGATTGTCCAGCCGGTATTGGTCCTCGATGGAAGAGCGCAGCACATCCACCTGGGTGCGTAATTCCAGCAACTGGGAAATGATCGAATCCGTTTCGAAGTAGGGCGTGAATTGGTCCGCGTCCGACCATTCGTCCACCGGCTTGCCAACGATCCGGCAATGGGGATCGTTGCAGCCGGTGCATTCCACTTCCTTGAACAGCACGAACTTGCCCATGAAGGCCGTGGTATAGCCCGATGCGTACCCGATCAGCATCCAACACACCGGATCTTTCTGGATACCGAATTCCTGGGTGTGGGCCTCGGACTCCCAGGAGTTTTCCCAAAGGAACTCGCCATAAAAGCGGCCCAGGGCGATGTCCATGTCCAACTTGATGGGGGAAACCTTGACGCTGCCTTCCAGCATGTGCAGTTGAGGACCGACCATGAAAGCATCGATGGGGTTTTGCTGGCCGCGGATCTTCTTGGCGAGCTCGGCATCACGGGTGCCCGAAGCGAACCCCATACGGGTGATGATGCGTCTCGCATGTTCCAGACCGACCGAATTGATCAGTTCTTTGCGCAGCCCTGCCACGGCCATCACGTGGAGCAGCAGCATGCGATTTTCCGCCAGCCAGATCGTGCCGTCCTTGGCCGAAAAGTGCACCAGCTTTCTTAGGTCTTCATTCTGGGGGTAAGCGTAGGAGGACGTGGCGTTCATTGGTTCTGACGAGGCTGGCGAATCCGAAACAGTCTAGATATTACTTTCGGTTTAAGGATTTTTATTTTGACGGGCCAAGTTTTTTGGCCGTTCGCCAAGCCGTCACTGATCCGTCGATGGGCTTGAAAAATTGTGCATCGCAACTTAATCATTTCATCACTTCGATAGTTTTTCGATGATCAATTGATCCAATCCTGCGCCTGTCCGGTCAGCCTGGTTTCAACCTAAATTCTTTATGTTTCATTTAGTTTCAAAGGCATGCCGAAGGTGGCCCGGAAGTTGATAAGGGGTAACCAGGAGGTGGCTACCTTGTTTGATCCAAACAAGAAATTTGTCCGGGTGACCCGGTTACGGGAAGACGGTTTTATCGAGTTCGACTTCTCGGTGGGAGAAGCCGAGATCTATGTGGAAATGATCCTGCCGGCCAAAGCTTTCGACGACTTCTGTTTGTTGAACAAAGTGACCTTCCTCGACGAGAGCACCAGTTTGCACATCGACGAAGGCGATCCCAATCGGTGGCGACTGGCCGACGTCAATACCCAAATCGCCAAATCGGGCGGCAATCGTCAGCCCTGAATTTGAATTTATAGGAGGAAGCATTCATGCAGATTGATCTTCGTACCGTCAGCATCCAGCCGCTGCGGCAAACCTTCGACCCGGTCGCCGAGCACATTGGCGGCGACAAGCCGGCCTCCCGCTATCTGGAAGGCACTATCGGCATCCAGGCGGAAGACAACTTCCACTATCGGCCGCTGTGGGCTCCCGAGTATGAGATTTTCGACGCCTCCCGGACCGCCATTCAAATGAGCGACTGGTACAAGCTGAAGGACCCCCGTCAGTTCTACTACGGGACCTACACGCTGTCTCGCGCCCGCATGCAGGATACGGCCGAAGCCGACTTCGATTTCGTTGAAGAGCGCGGCCTGGCGGACAGCTATCCCGAGGCGGCCAAGAAGTTGGCCTTGGATGTTCTCCTGCCCCTGCGCCATGTGGAGTGGGCCGGAAACATGAACAGCACTTTTATCTGCGCCTACGGTTACGGCGCCGCCATCACCCAGCCCTGTATCTATCAGGCCATGGATCACCTGGGTATGGCCCAGTATCTGACCCGTCTGGGCCTGTTGATGGACGATGCCCCGGCCCTGGATGCGGCCAAGGAAGCATGGTTGAAGGACGCCAAGTGGCAGGAGCTGCGTCGTTATGTGGAGGACACCTTTGTCCTCGAGGACTGGTTCGAAGTTTTTGTCGCCCACAACCTGGCACTGGACGGTTTGCTGTATCCCCTGGTGTACCAGCAGATCGACAAGGTGCTGAATGCCCAGGGCGGTCCGGTGGTTTCCATGCTGACCCGCTTCCAGAGCGAGTGGTACACCGAGAACGTCAAGTGGGTGGACGCCTCCATCAAGATCGCCGCCGCCGAATCCGCCGAGAACAAGGCCAAGCTGTCTGCCTGGACCAAGGCGTGGCGTGATCGCGCCATCGTGGCCATGAAGCCCATTGCCGAGTTCGCCTTGGGGGCCGACGGTGCCGCCCAGATGGAGACCCTCATCCAGCAATTCAACGACCGTGCCGCCAAGCTTGGCTTGGCGCTTTAAGGAAAGCCTCCATGTCTAACGTATTCATCGCATTTCAGACCAACGAAGAGAGTCGCTACATCGTCGAAGCGATTCTCCAGGACAACCCCACGGCCATTCTCAATGAGCAGCCGGCCATGGTGAAGATCGACGTGCCGGGGAGCATGACCATCAAACGCGCCACCATCGAGGAAAAGATGGGCCGGCCCTTTGATTTGCAGGAACTGCAAATCCACTTGATCACCATCTCCGGCCATCTCGACGAAACCGACGAGGAATTCAACCTGAGCTGGAACCACTGAGCCGCTGACCGACGAATATCAGGAGAAGAAACATGGACATGAAAGTCAAAAAGAAGCTGGGCCTGAAGGAACGCTACGGCCTGATGACCCGGGGCCTGGGTTGGGACACCACCTACCAGCCCATGGATAAGGTATTCCCCTACGACAAGTTCGAGGGTATCAAGATTCACGATTGGGAAAAGTGGGAAGATCCCTTCCGCTTGACCATGGATGCCTACTGGAAGTACCAGGCGGAGAAAGAACGCAAGCTGTACGCCATCATCGACGCTTTCGCCCAGAACAACGGCCATCTGGGTGTTACCGATGCCCGCTACATCAATACCCTGAAGCTGTTCCTGACTGGCATCAGCCCCCTGGAGTACATGGCCCACCGCGGCTTCGCCCACGTTGGCCGGCAGATGCGCGGCGTCGGTCCGCGGGTTGCCTGCCAGATGCAGGCCATCGATGAAATCCGTCATGCCCAGACGCAGATTCATTCGATGAGCAACTACAACAAGTATTACAACGGCCTCCACGCACCTCGCCATATGCTGGACCGGGTCTGGTATCTGTCCGTGCCGAAGTCCTTCTTCGACGACGCCATCACCGCCGGCCCCTTCGAATGGATGATCGCCATCGGCTTCTCCTTCGAATACGTGCTGACCAACCTGCTGTTCGTGCCCTTCGTGTCGGGTGCCGCCTACAACGGCGACATGGGCGCCATGACCTTCGGTTTCTCCGCCCAGTCGGATGAGGCCCGCCACATGACCCTGGGCCTGGAGTGCATCAAGTTCCTGTTGGAACAGGATCCGGACAACCTACCCATCGTCCAGCGCTGGATCGACAAATGGACCTGGCGCGGCACCCGTGTGCTGACCCTGGTCGGCATGATGATGGACTACATGCTGCCCAAGCGCGTGATGAGCTGGAAGGAAGCCTGGGAAATCTATTTCGAGCAGAACGGTACCGCCCTGTTCAACGACTTGGCCCGCTACGGCATCAAGGTGCCCGAGTGCGTGAACCAGACTTTCGAGGACAAGGAGCACATCTCCCACCAGGCCTGGGCTACCTTCTATCAATACGGCGCCGCTGCGGACTTCCATACCTGGATGCCCAAGCCCGACGAAATGGACTGGTTGTCGGAAAAGTATCCCAATACCTTCGACAAGTACTACCGTCCCCGTTTCGAGTACTGGGCCGAGCAGCACAAGGCGGGCAATCGTTTCTACAACAACACGCTGCCCATGTTGTGCCAGGTCTGCCAGATCCCCATGCTGTTCACCGAGCCGGGCGACCCCACCCAGATCTGCTATCGGGAAACCGACTACAAGGAAGAGAAGTACCACTTCTGCTCCGACCACTGCAAACACATCTTCGAGCATGAGCCGGAGAAATACGTGCAGGCCTGGTTGCCGGTGCACCAGATCTACCAGGGCAACTGTTTCCCCGAAGGCACCGACCCCACGGCGCCCGGTTTCGAGCCCTTGCCCGCGGTGCTGGAGTACTACCACATCAATCACGGCCGGGACAATCTGGAATACGAAGGCTCGGAAGACCAGCGTAACTTCGAAGCGTGGCGCCAACAAGCCACCAAGAACTGAGCGGAGGAGAAATCATGCCTGTTGCAGCAATCAAACCCTATACCGGCGAAGTCAAGGACCGTCAGGAGAATTTCCATGGCGCCCAGTTGCTCTATGTGGGCTGGGACCAGCACCTGATGTTCTGCGCGCCTTTCTGTTTTCCCTTCCCGCCCACCATGCGCTTCGGCGATGTGGTGGAGAAGGCCTTGCCCCCGGCGTTCGGCTACCACCCCGAATTTGCCAAGATCGACTGGAGCAAGGCGCAATGGTTGAAGTCCGGCAAACCCTGGACGCCGGATTTCAACAAGTCCCTGGCCGAGAACGGCTTGAAGCACAAAGATGTATTGCGTTTCAAGACGCCCGGCTTGACCGGCATCAAGGGGTCATCCACCTGAGCGGTATCAAATAACGGCAGGCCCTGTCCTTGTCCCTTTCTGGCATCAGGAAGGCAAGGGCAGGGTGCCGAAGAACATGGATTGTTCGCCCGCTGCGAACGCCACCCAATAGAAAGAAGACATCATGAGTTACCAACTGACCATTGAGCCTCTCGGTCAGACTATCGAAGTCGAAGACGGCCAGAACATCCTCGATGCCAGCCTGCGGGCCGGCATCTATCTGCCCCACGCCTGCTGCCACGGTCTGTGTGCCACCTGCAAGGTTCAGGTGTTGGACGGTGAAGTGGATCACGGCGAAGCATCCACGTTCGCCTTGATGGATTTCGAGCGCGAAGAAAACAAGTGCCTGGCCTGTTGCGCGACGCTTCAGAGCGATGTGGTGATCGAGGCGGAAATCGACGAAGAGCCCGATGCGCGCATGATTCCCGTGAAGGACTTTTCCGGTAAGGTGAGCCGCATCGAATCCCTGACGCCCACCATCAAGGGCGTGTGGCTCAAGTTGGACGACGCGGACGGCATTGATTTCCAGGCCGGCCAATATGTGAACGTGCATTTCCCCGGCGAGATCGGCAGCCGCGCTTTTTCCATCGCCAACCAGCCTTCCATCAGCGGGGAGGTGGAACTCAATATTCGTGTTGTTCCCGGCGGCAAGGCGACCACTTGGATCCACGAGTCCTTGCGCGAGGGCGATGCGCTGACTATTTCCGGCCCCTATGGCCGTTTCTTCGTGCGCAAGTCGGCGAATACGGCTTCTATCTTCATGGCCGGTGGTTCAGGTTTGTCCAGCCCCCGGTCGATGATTCTCGACCTGCTGGAAGAAGGTAGCACTTTGCCCATTGCATTGGTTTATGGCCAGCGCAACCGGGCTGAGTTGTATTACCACGACGAATTCCTGGCCTTGGCGGAGAAGTACGAAAACTTCACTTATGTGCCCGCGCTTTCCCATGAACCGGAAGATTCTGATTGGCAAGGCTTCCGCGGCTTCGTCCATGAGGCGGCCAAGGCGCATTTCAATAATGACTTCCGGGGTAACAAGGCCTACCTGTGCGGCCCGCCCCTGATGATTGATGCCTGTATCTCGACCCTGATGCAAGGACGCCTGTTTGAACGAGACATCTATATGGAGAAGTTCATCTCCGCTGCCGATGCCCAGCAAGTCAGAAGCCCCTTGTTCAAGAACATCTAAGCACGCCGTCGGTAATGGAACAGTTCACCGTCACTATCCGTGATACCGGGGAAAGCTGCCGCTGTACCGAGGAGGAATCCGTGCTGAATGGCATGGAGCGCCTGGGGAAGCGGGGAATCCCGGTGGGCTGCCGGGGTGGTGGCTGCGGCGTGTGCAAGGTGCTTGTCGAGGCTGGGGAAACCCACCGCAGGGTAATGAGTCGCGACCATGTGAGCCTCGAGGAAGAGCAGGCGGGTTATGCCTTGGCGTGTCGCATCCGCCCTTCCAGCGATCTGGAAATTTCCGTCATTGGACTCATGAAGAAGAATGTGTGTCGATAGGGAAACTGGTGTTGCGGTAGGCCCGGATGATGTCAAGGAACGCTTGGAGGATGGGGGATTGATCGTTCTTTCGATAGACGCAGGACAAGTCGATGGATGGGCTGGGCGTCTTCTTGAGCGGCCGGTAAACCACGCCGGGCAATTTCAAGTTGGCGCCGGACTCTGGAACCATGGAGATACCGAATCCGCTGGAAACCAGCGCAACGCCGGTGACCACGTCTTCCACCTCCTGCACGATGTTGGGATGGAAACCTTCCGCTCGGCAGAGGGCGATGACGTCATCGGCGAAACTTGGGCGGGCGATTTTGGGAAATACGATCAGGGGTTGGTTGGCGATATCGGGCAAGGGAATTTCCCGCAGATAGGCGAACTTATGGCTGCGGTTGACGGCCACCAGGATGCGCTCGGTCAACACCCGTTCGATGACCATATCGTCGGACTCGGGAATGATCCGGTTGAAGCCGATCGTCAGGCGCTTTTCCCGCAAGGCTTCGATTTGTTGGGTCTTGTTCATGTTGTGCAGCGCCATATCCACATTGGGATAGAGATTGCGGAAAGTCAGCAGCAAACGGGGAATGACGTTGAGCATGGCGGAACCGAAGATGCCCACATCGATGCGGCCCAGGTGGCCGCTGCCGGCCAACTGGGTCCGTTCCGTGGCTCGTTGCATCAAAGCCATGACATTGACGGCATCTTCCAGGAAAAGTTGGCCTGCAGCAGTCAATTCGACGCCTTTCGGCGTGCGCAGGAAAAGCTGGACGCCCAGTTCTTCTTCCATCTGCTGGATTTGCCGGGTCAAGGGCGGCTGGCTGATGTGCAGCTTGGCGGCGGCTCGGCCGTAATTGAGTTCCTCAGCAAGGACAGTGAAATATTTCAGTTGCCTAAATTCCATGAAGATTCCTTGAGTTATCCCATTCCGCGGCGAGTCGAACAACGTTTTTCCTGAGCGCGAGTTGTCATCATAGCAATACCTTGAAGGTATCAAAAGAAGATAGATAAAGTATTGGACGGTATGGAGTTGTGTTTCTAAGATTCGGTGAAGGTCTTTGATATCCGTCACCAGAGTCGACCAATAAAGAGCGGCGTACGAACGCTGCCGGTCACCGGGAGGGATGTGGAACAGTCCGCATTCCCCTGGAAATTCATCCAACAGAGCCGGTATCGGCAGGAGGGGTAGCAAAATGGGAATGAATGGCGTGTTACGTCCGGGTCATGCACAAATTCGTGTGCTGGATCTGGAAGAGGGCATCCATCACTACGGAAAAGTCCTGGGGCTTTTGGAAACGGGGCGCGACAAGCAGGGCCGCGTGTATTTCAAGGCTTGGGATGAGCGCGACCATAACAGCGTAGTGCTGCGCCAGGCTGATCGGGCCGGGCTGGATCACTTTGCTTTCAAGGTGGCAAACAAGGCCACCTTGGAAAAGTTGGACTCTGATTTGCGCGCCTACGGCGTGCCCACCGAACGCATTCCCGCCGGCGAGATGCTGGAAACCGGCGAACGCGTCCGCTTCCAAATCCCCAGTGGCCACATATTCGAGCTCTATGCGGAAAAGAAGGATGTCGGCAACGGCATGCCTTATGTCAATCCCGAAGCCTGGGTGCCTGCTGCGGAACATGGCATTGCGCCGATTCGCATGGATCATTGCCTGCTGTACGGTCCGGATATCGAGAAGGTGCAGAAGCTGCTGGAGGAAGTTCTCGGTTTCTACGTGACCGAACATGTGGTGCTTGAAGACGGCAAGACCGATCTGGCCATTTTCCTCTCCACCTCCATCAAGGCCCACGATATCGCCTTTGTCCGTCATCCGGAGCCGGGCAAGCTGCACCACATTTCCTTCCTGCTGGACAGTTGGGAAAAGGTGCTGCGTGCCGCCGACCTGATGTCCATGGCCAGGGTGTCCATCGATATCGGGCCCACCCGGCACGGTATCACCCGGGGCGAAACCATTTATGCCTTCGATCCCTCCGGCAACCGCTTCGAAACCTTCGCCGGTGGTTATCAGACTTACCCGGATTGCCAGCCCATCAAGTGGACCATCGACCAGGTGGGGCCGGCAATTTTCTATCACGACAGAAAACTGAACGAAGCTTTCCTGTCTGTAGTGACCTGATTCATTTGTATATGGACGGAACCGCTTTGCGGCTCCGTTCCTGGATTTTGCTGGCCCATCAGAGATGTTTGTGACACAAAAAAAGGCGATAGAAATCGCCGGACTGCGGAAGGATGCATGAAGTTGCTGAGTTGAGACTTTGTATTTCCGAAAACGCATTCGTTGATTCATGAGATTTTTTGAGGAGAAAACTGATGGGTATGAATGGAGTATTGAGACCAGGCCACGCGCAGATTCGCGTGCTGGACCTGGAAGAGGGCGTCAAGTTTTACCGGGATGTGCTGGGCCTGCTGGAAATGGGCCGTGACAAGTCCGGGCGGGTTTACTTCAAGGCCTGGGACGAGCGGGATCACAACAGCATCGTCATCCGTCAGGCGGATCGTGCCGGTATCGATTTCTTCGCTTTCAAGGTGGCAAACAAGGCGACCCTGGAAAAGCTTGATTCTGATTTGCGCGCCTACGGTGTACCTACCGAGCGCATTCCCGCCGGCGAGATGCTGGAAACCGGTGAACGGGTCCGCTTCAAGATTCCCAGCGGCCACCTGATCGAGCTGTATGCAGAAAAGACCGATGTGGGTAACGGCCTGGGGCTGCTGAATCCAGAAGCCTGGAATGCCAATGCAGAAAAGGGCATCGCCCCGATCCGTCTCGACCATTGCCTGCTTTACGGTCCCGATATCGAAAAGAACGTCGCCCTGTTCAACGAAGTGCTGGGTTTCTATCTGGTCGAGCATGTTGTCCTTGAGGACAACAAGACGGATTTGGCAGTGTGGTTGTCCACCTCCATCAAGGCCCATGACATCGCCTTCGTCCGCCATCCGGAGCCCGGCATGCTGCACCACATCAGCTTCCTGTTGGAAAGCTGGGAACGGGTGCTGCGCGCAGCCGACCTGATGTCCATGAATCGCGTGTCCATAGACATCGGCCCCACCCGCCATGGCGTGACCCGCGGCACCACCATCTATGCCTTCGATCCCTCCGGCAACCGCTTCGAGACTTTCTGCGGCGGCTACCAGTCCTATCCGGATCACAAGCCTATCAAGTGGACCATGGATGAAGTCGGTCGCGGCGTGTTCTATCACGACCGCGTGCTCAACGAAACCTTCCTGTCTGTAGTGACCTGAGGTCAGCAAATATATGGAAATCAATGCACCGACACCGGGAATCACTTCCCAAGCTGCCTGCGCCGCGGTGCAGGCAGCGGTGGCTCATGCCGAGCGCAATGGCTGGAAGATCAACGTCGCCGTGGTTGACCGAGCGGGGAATCTGATGTCCTTCCTGCGCATGCCCGGTGCATTCCTTCATTCCATCGATATCGCCATCGACAAGGCTTACACCTCTGCCAGCTTTGGCTTTCCCACCAAGCAGTGGATGGGCCTTATCGGCCACGATGAAGGTATGAAGTTGGGATTTTCTGCCACGCCTCGGTTGGTGGTGTTTGGCGGTGGTCTGCCGATCAAGACGGGTGACGACTGGGTAGGGGGCATCGGTGTCTCAGGTGCTTCGGAAGCCCAGGACGAAGAATGCGCAAGGGCCGGCCTCAAGGCGATCGGTCTGGAATGAAACTGTTTTTTGATTTGGAGTCATTGCAGTAATGAAAGAAATCCTGAACTTCATCAATGGTGAATACGTTGCCACAGGCAAGTGGTTCGACGACCGCACCCCCACCACCAACGCCGTGATCGGCCGTGTCGCCGAAGCCGGCAAAGCCGAAGTG
>RXJP01000116.1 GCA_003963315.1 Rhodocyclaceae bacterium
AATCCATTCATCATTAAACTACGTTCCCCCCGCGACCTATGAACAGTTGCTGGTCCCATCAGTCGGTGTCAACTAAAGCGGGGGAAGATTCCCCTTGCGGGCCGCTTACCTCTGCGTTATGCATCATGAAGTACAAGCACATTGACGCCATGCTTCACAATTTCGGCCATTCATTTGTGAGTCTGATGAACTACGTTGATGACCAATACATTCTTGATGTTCTGCCTGAATTGGCCCGCCATTCCCCTGGCTACGAAATTGATATCAACTTTGCCAGTGGGCAGGTTTCTCCACCCGGCGAGTATCCAGCAGTTCTCCACAAATCCATTTCCTACTGGAAAGACTGGTTACCCAAGCACATTGCAAACCACCAGCTTGACCCCGAGCGCCTGTCAGAAATTCATGTGCGCTACAGGCTGGTGAAAATGGGGCACGAAATCATTGTCTCCACAACCGATGATCGAGGCAAAGAACACAAGGTGTTCGTCCATGCATAACATGGCGCTCAACCTCGCTCCCTTCGGTCGCTGGACGCTGCGCGATAAAGCCGCGCAGCGCCGGTTAGCTCTACGTTGGGCGTCGTGAGCACCATGCAATTTTCGCTTATCGTCGAGTCAACTTGGCGTCGTCGGTGGCTGGCATAGTTAGCCCAGCTAGATACTCTCTGTTAATTTCCTTGGCCGTGAGCTTGCGATGAACCGAGAACATTTGCTCTTCCATTTAGGCGAGGCTCTTGAAGAATTGTCTCGAACGAAAGATCAGTGCCAAAAAGATATCGACTATTCAGAGGGAGAGTTATTTTTGGCTATGCAGCATCTTTACCATCATCTCAATACAGCCTGGAACGGTCGTAGCCTTAGCCCGGACCGCGTTGCGCAATCAATAGATCAAGACTTCAATACGCTCGGAGCATTTCCGAGTGACATTCCTCCGTTGAGTGCTTGATGGCTTCGCTACCGAATCTCCGCCGCCCAACCCATCATTCCACCGGACCTGCGCGAAAGGCCGCGCAGGCCTGTGAATTCAAACGTTAGGGTTCATACCTTGAGTTCGCCCCTCAATCCGGAAATTGAGATTGTTCATGAGTCAATCCTCAGGGGAGGGCCACATGAATTGTTGCTCCGATATAAAGTTGGAGCTCATGTGCTCTCTCTAAACGGAGTTGACGATGGTCATCCGTCGGGAGGTTCAATCAATTTCCCATCGGCTGATATTTGGGGAAAAGAGTTGTCGTCAAAATTCGGTAGTAGAGACGACGTTATTGCCAGCATTGTTTCTTACGTTGAACCGTTCCCTCATTTAGGCTTTATTGCCGATCAACTCTTGGGAAGAGCACGCCAGAAGACACATTATCGAAAGCGTAGGCAACCTATTCACCCATTTCTAAGAGCGGCGCTAATTGGGGTCGCTGTGGGTTCAGCAATTCTCGTTCTTGCGCTGTTTGGTCAAGGGGTTTTTCTACAGCTTCGTTAGGCCGTACGAGAGCAACGGTGATCCGCGTCCGCCCCGGCAACCTGACTGATCTCTCTGCTCTGGAGCAGATCGAACGCGAGACCGCGCCCATGTTTGAACCGGCCGATCTTCCGGCCGCACTAGCAAGCCCTCTGCCCACTTCCGAGGTCGTAGCGGGCGTGTCCGAGTCGCTACTGTGGGTTGCGGAGGAAGTCGCAACCCTGACGCAAGTTGGTTTTGTCCTGTGCGAACGGGTTTCCCTTGGGTGTCTTCACATCCGTGAGATGGATGTACGCCCAGCCTTCGGCCGTCGTGGAATCGGTGCAATGTTGTTGGCGCATGTCTGTACTGTTGCTGACGACCTGGGCCTTCAGTTCGTCACTCTTACGACGTTCAGCCATGTGCCATGGAACGCCCCGTTCTATGCGAAGAATGGCTTTCGCGTCCCTGATGACAGTGCCTTGTTCTCTCACCTGACGCTCATCCTCGAGCGCGAGAGGGAGCTTGGCCTTGGGAATCGCATTGCCATGGTCAAGAGTGCGACGTAGCCTCAACAACGAAGTGCAACAAACCTCAAGACGCATGGTAGACCTCTGACGAGGTGTTGCGCATTCTGGGCCTTGGCCGCTTCAGTGGTCGCAGGATTTCCCCGCCCGGGATGAGCGGGTCAGGGGATGGCGCTATTGGGATGCCTGGGAAGGCGCGTCGCGCTTCGATGTGCTGTTCGACCGAGCCACCGGGAAGGTAAGCACCACCCAGAGCCGCCGCGAATCCTGCGGTTGGGTGGATTGTTTCTGCTGAGACTGGCCGGCCTTACTTCACCGTCAGTTGCGCGGTATCCCGCAGCCAGCGGCGGGCGTCGCGGCGTAGCCATTCCTGGGCGAATTCGTCGTTCTTGATCTGGGCGTCGAGGAAGGCGGTGGTCACGGCGCGGATGGCGGAGAGGGAGAAGGCCCAATCCCTGCCTCCGCTGGCGCTACCTCCACCGGCTTCGTCCCGGCCGCGCCGGGGCATGCCCTGGCCGCCTTCCATGCTGCCGCGCCGGCCTTTGTGGCCTTCACCACGCCCTGCTTTTTCTTCCCCGCCGGATGGGCGTTGGTCGTCGCGGTTGCCGTCGGCGGTGCCCAGGGGATTGCCGCCGAACATTTCGTGGGAGGCGTCGTCCAGCATCAGCAGGTATTTGTTTCCCGGCGGCATGTGCTGGAAGGGGGCGCTGCGTAGTGCGGCGGAGGTGACGAGGCCGTAGCCGTCCACGTCGCCCTGGCCGGTGACGGAAAGCACCGGCACGTTCACGGCGCCGTAGCGGGTGGTGAAGGCGGGGCCGGAAAAATCGGCGTGGGGGCTGAGGGCGATCACGCCCGCCAGGGGCAGGGGCGCGGCTTCGGCTGTGCCGTATTTTTCGCCGGCCGCCACCATGGCGGTGTAGGCGCCCAGGTCGTAGCCGGCCATCACCACGCGGGAGAGGTCCACGTTTTGCAGCAGGGCGTCGCCGCTATGGTGATGCAGGGCGGCCAGCAGGCCGCGCAGGGCGGCTTGCCGGTCGGCCATGAGGCCTTCGGCGTAGCGCTCCCGCGCCAGGTGGGTAAAGTCGCCGTGGCGCGCGGCGGGGGATTGCCAGGCCTGAGTGTCTTCACCCAGCAGTTGGATGGAGAGCACCGCATAGCCGGCCTGGGCCCAGGTGTTGCGCCAGCCGTCGCCGGCGGTGCGGGATTCGCCCAGGCCGGGCAGGTAGATCACCAGGGGATAACGGCCGGGGCGGACCGGCACGCTGAGCATGAAGTCGAAGCTGCGGCCGTTTTCCAGCCAGGCCACGGGCGCGGTGTGCAGGGAGAATTGTTCTTCGCTGAGGTAGCCCTTGCCGACGAATTGCTGCACGTGGGCATCGTTGCCCCGGGGCGGCGTGGGCGGGCTGGCGCAGCCGGCCAGCAGGGCCAGGGCGAGCAGGCCGGCCTGTTGGGCGCGGTGGGGCGGACGGCGGATGAGGGGCTTTTTCATCAGGGCTCCAAAGCAAAAAAAGGGGATGCCGAAGCATCCCCAAACCATATCCCCGGAGGAGGGGGTACAGGGAGGGAAAGGTTGCGCTTACTGCCGCGCCGGTACGTCGGGGCGGCCGGACTGGTCGCCGTCAGGCCGCTGGCGGGAGTGGTGGCCCGCGCCGGGGCCGCCTTCGCCGTGGGGCATGCCCATCATGCCCAGTTGGGCGAGGAGGAAGTGGCTGGCTTTCTGTTTCTGTTCGCTGCCTAGGGCGTCGTAGAACTTGAGCCAGGCTTCGCGCACGGATTTATGTTTTTGCTGCCGCGCTTCCTGTTCCTGGTCCATATCCTTGGCCAGGGCGCGCAGATCGGGGGTCTTGGATTCCAACACTTTTTGCATTTTCTCGTGACGGGACCGGCGTTCGACCTGGAAGTCCTTGCGGAGTTCCTCGGTGGCGCTTTGGGCGCTCTTCCATAGGGATTCCTGGCTTTCGTTCAGGGTCAATTGCTTGTGCAGTTCTTCCAGGCGTTCGGTGCCATCATGGCCGCCCCGGCCTTCCTTGCGCATTTCCCAGCGCTTGCCGGTGCTGCCGTTTTCGGGGTCCGCAGCCTGGCTGGGCTGCGCGGCGAGGCCGAGTCCCAATCCCATGATGAGGATGGCTGCCTTGATGACGCCCAGTTGCAGGCGAAGGGGTTGGGGGGTTGCGGGCGTAGTGGCTGACATGGCTGATCTCCTGAAGGACGAAAGGGGTTTCCCTTTCCATGGAGCGGCACTGTAGCCAATAGAGTTTGCAGAAACGTGAACGGCGGCGGCGGTTTGGTAACGGGATGTTACGAAGGCCGGGCGCCGGGGACGGTGTGCGTCCCCGGGAAGGGCGTCAGGCGGACACGGAAAAGCTGCCGGTGCTCGTGCTGCTGCTGTCCTGGGCAATGGCACCGTAGGACTGCATCAGCTTGATGAGTTGCTGGATCACATTGGCGTCGCTATTGCCGTTCGACGTGTTGCCGCCGGACGTGCCGGAGTCGCTGCTACTGCCGCTGCTGGCCACGGAAGCGGTTTGCTGCGATTGGGTGAAGGCGATGGCTTCCTGGCGGCTGACCTTGCCGTCACCGTTGCTGTCGGCCTTGTCGAAGTTGTTGACGATGTTCGAGATGAAGCTGGAGCGCTGGCTATCGGAATCGCTGAGGGCGCTCAGTTGCTGGGTCAATTGGCTCTTGGTGAACCCGCTGTCGTCGGCATCACCATCGCCGTCACCGCCACCGGGAGGGGGGCCGGGGGGCAACCCGGGTGGCATGCCGCCGGCCGCATTGCTGCCATTGGCTCCATTGGTGGCGCTGGCGTCAGCGGTGGTGGTCGCGGAGGTGGCACTAGCAGCGCCACGCGAGCCGTGGTGATGGTGACCACGACCCATGCGCATCTGGTCGAAGGCGCCGTTGAGCTGGGTGGCGAGGTTTTGCAGGGCGGAGGTCAGTTCGTCCTTGGTGACTTTGCCGTCGTTGTTGCTGTCGAGGCTGCTGAATAGCTGGTCGACATTGTTGCTGCCGGTGGTGGTACTGCTGGCGCTTGTGCTGCTGGTGGTATTGCTGCTCGACGCGGACATATTGTCGAAAGCGCTTTGCAGGGCGCTTTTGTCGATATAGCCCTGGTTCGACGTATCCAGTTTGGAAAATATCTTATTGGCCCAGGCCGAAGCCAGGCTGCTACTGCTGACGCTGCTCACCATGATGGACTCCTTGGCGTGATTGCTTCAATGGAAAGAGGGCATGCCGTGGCGACGCCCCGATACCCTTGGCCGGTTGTCGCCCCGCACGTGCGGGGCAGCGGCAACCATGACTCGGGTAACGGTCTTCTTCAGCGAAATATGAGCCTGCCCCAGGGGGCAAAGTATTAACAAATCTTGCTGTTAACATTTTTCGTAAACCGGCTTCTGGTGCGGGTTTACGTCATCCATGGAATCCTGTTCCGGCGCGTTAACAGTTAATTAACATGCTGTTCACATCTGTCAGGGAAAGGCCGGGGAGCGCGGCGGTTTTTCTTGCCGACGCATTGAGGGGAGCGGCGATTTTTGCCGTGGGCTTTCGGGGCTCGGGGAATGGGCGACAAAGGAAGCGCTGGGCAAGTCATCCCCGTTCGCCCTGAGCGTCCCACAGGGACTTCCGCTGGTCGTAACGTCGAAGATGTGGGGTCGAGGGACGGGTTTCGGCACGGAGTGCCTGCACTCGTCCTTCGACTTTGCTCCCTCCGGTCGCGACGCTCAGGGCGAACGGAGGCGGGTTCTCTCAGAAGAGACCAATTGAGTCCGTTCGCGCTGAGCTTGTCGAAGCGCAAGCCGCAGCAACACCGAACTTCGACAAGCTCAGTCCGAGCGGATCGGGACTTGTTCGACGTTTCCCTAATTTCGATTTCTTGTTCGGCGCACGTGCCCTAGTGGAATAGGCGCTTAGTGGCGGGGCAAGGTGAGGCGGGCCAGCAGTCCGCCTTCGGGCGCATCGCTCAAGGTCAGCGCACCGCCATGGCCTTCGGCGATGCGCGCGGCGATGGCCAGCCCCAGCCCGCTGTGGCCCTGCCGCCCCCGGGCGTCGTCCAATCGCGAGAAGGGACGCAGGGCGCGTTCCCGGTCTTCCGGCGCGATGCCCTTGCCGCTGTCCGCAACGCAGATGGCGATGTGGCCGCCATGGCTTTCCACGCGGATGTTCACCGGCGCGGCGCCATATTCCAAGCCATTTTCGATCAGGTTGCAGAGCGCGCGGCGCAGGCTGCTGGGATGGATGGGCGCGATGATATCGGCATCGTCGATCAGTTGGCAGTGCACACCTTGGGATTCGTAGGGGGCCGCCACTTCGGCGACGAAGGCGTTGAGTTCCCATTCGCTGCGGGCTTCTCCCTCCCCGCCCCGGGCGAAGAGGAGGAACTGGTCCACGATGGCTTCCACGCTGTCCAGGTTGCGCAGCATGTCGTCGCGGCGGGCGCTGTTCTCCAATTCCAGTTGCAGGCGCAGGCGGGTCACCGGCGCCCGCAGGTCGTGGGCCACGCCGGCCAGCATCACTTCCCGGTCCTGTTCGTGGCGGTGCAGGCGCGCGCGCATGCGGTTGAAACGTTCCGCCAGGCGTTTCACCTCCCCGGGGCCTCGCAGGTGCAGGGGTTGCGGCACGGTGGCGGGGCCGGTGTCGTCCAGGGCGCGCTCAAGTTTTCGCAAGGGTACCTGCACCCGCCATAGCAGGGCCATGCCGCCCACCAGCACCACGGCGAAACTCACCAGCAGGCCCCAGGTCCAGGGCTCCATGACGGGCCTGTTCGGGGGTTTGGGCGGGGGTACGAACAGCCAGGTGGGTTGTTCCGCCGCGAGGCTGATCCAGAGCCCGGTTTGAGCCCCCTGGTTATGGCGCAAGGCCACCGGATGACCGAGTTCATCGGCGATGCGTTTGGCCAATTCGGGTGGCGCCTGGGGCGGCAGGCCTGATTCGGTGTCCGGCGGTTGCGGGCCGCGGAACAGCACCAGGCCGGTGTCCGCGGGCAGCTCCAGGGCAGGGTAATGCACCAGGATGTTTTCAATAAGGTGGATCTGTCCCGCCATGCCGCGCCGTTCGCCCCGGCCCCGGTCCTGTTCCATGTGTTGTTGGAACATCCAGCCCATGGTGACGAAGCCTGCCACCAAAGCCGCCGCCAGCACCAAAGCGAGGCGCAGGTAGAGGGAATCGAAGCGGAGTTTCATTGCGCCGGGCCGGGGGGCGGCGTGTCGGGCACGAAGACGTAGCCGTAGCCCCACACCGTTTGCAGATACTGGGGCTTGGCCGGGTTGTCCTCAATCAGCTTGCGCAGGCGCGACATCTGCACGTCGATGCTGCGTTCGAAGGTGGCGGAGCCGGGGCCCCGGGCCAGCTCCACCAGGCGTTCCCGGGTAAGGGGGCGATGGGGATGGCGCACCAGGGCGGTGAGCAGGGCGAATTCGCCGGAGGTGAGGGTGAGCTTTTCGTTGTTGCGCCACAGGCTGCGGCTGGCGAAGTCGAGACGGCAGGGGCCAAAATTGGCGCTGTCCTGGTCGGGTTGGGGCGCGCCGGCGGGCAGCGGCGCCCGGCGGCGCAGCACGGCTTGGATGCGGGCGGTGAGCTCCCGTGGCACGAAGGGCTTGCCCAGGTAGTCGTCGGCGCCGCTCTCGATGCCGACGATGCGGTCCACCGGGTCGCTTTTGGCGGTGAGCATGATGATGGGCACGTCGTCGTTCTGGGCGCGGATGCGGCGGCACAGGTCGAGGCCGTCCTCACCCTTGAGCATGCGGTCCAGCACCAGGATGTCGGGCCGTTCCCGGGGCAGGCGGCGTTCGGCGTCGCGGGTGTCGGGGAAGGTGCGCACGTCGAAGCCCTGTTCGCTGAGGAAGGTGTCCAGCAGGCTGCGCAATTCGGGATCGTCGTCCACGATCCAGACCATGGATTTTCGGCTCATGGCGCCAGTGTAGCGAGGGCGGGGGCGGAGGGCCGGCGTTAAACTGTTACAAAGTTTGATCCGGTTCCGCCGCTCCTCCCGCCGCCATGAACGCCCCGCCCCGCCGCATCGCCCACCTGGACATGGACGCCTTCTACGCCTCCGTGGAGTTGTTGCGCTACCCGCAGCTCAAGGGCCTGCCGGTGGTCATCGGCGGCAGCCGTGACCACCAGCCCGAGCGCCAGGCGGACGGCAGCCTGCGCTTCGCCCGGCTCAAGGATTACGTCGGCCGCGGCGTCATCACCACGTCCACCTACGAGGCCCGCGCCCTGGGCGTGTTCTCCGCCATGGGCATGATGAAGGCGGCGCAATTGGCGCCGGATGCACTGTTGTTGCCGGTGGACTTCGACGCCTATCGCCATTACTCGCGGCTGTTCAAGGCGGCGGTGGCGGGCATTGCGCCGGAGATCGAAGATCGCGGCATCGATGAGATTTACATCGACCTGAGCGCCTTGCCGCAAGACAGCCTCACCCTGGCCCGCCGCATCAAACAGGCGGTGCGGGAGGCCACGGGGCTTTCCTGTTCCATCAGCATCAGCCCCAACAAGCTGTTGTCGAAAATCTGTTCCGACCTGGACAAACCCGACGGCATCACCATCCTTTCCATGGCAGACGTGCCCGCCCGTATCTGGCCCTTGCCGGTGCGCAAGATCAACGGCATCGGACCCAAGGCCGGGGAGAAGCTGGCGGCCCTGGGGGTGTCCACCATCGCCGACCTGGCCGAGGTGGAGCCCAGCGTGCTCCAGGCCCATTTCGGCCTCAGCTATGCCAGTTGGCTGGTGGCCGCCGCCCGGGGCCTGGACGAGCGGCCCGTGGTCACGCACTCCGAACCCAAGTCCATCAGCCGCGAAACCACCTTCGAACGCGACTTGCATCCGAAGCAAGACCGCGCCGCTTTGGGGGAAATCTTCACGACACTGTGCACCCGGCTGGCCGCCGATCTGGAACGCAAGGGCTACCGCGGCCGCACCATCGGCATCAAGCTGCGTTATGACGATTTCCGCATCGTCACCCGCGATGTGTCCTTGCCGGAGCCGGTGGCCGATGCGGCTGCCATCCGCCGTGCGGCGGGGGAATGCCTGCGCCGCGTGCCCCTGGACCAGCGGCTGCGCTTGTTGGGGGTGCGCATTGGTGGACTGTCCCCGGCGACCTATGAGAAAGGCGAATCCATGGTGCAGGATGAACTGCCCTTGGAGTGAACACGGCGCGGGTAAGATGCCGCTTTTCTTGCGCTGACGCGAATAGGATTCGAGCATCATGGAACAAGTGGACTGCGTGGTCATCGGCGCGGGGGTGGTGGGCCTGGCCGTGGCGCGGCGACTGGCCGCCGCCGGCCGGGAAGTGGTGATCGTCGAAGCGGAGGACGCCATCGGCACGGGGATCAGCGCCCGCAATAGCGAAGTCATCCACGCCGGTATCTATTACCCCCGGGGCTCCCTCAAGGCGCGGCTGTGCGTCGCCGGCCGCAAGCAGCTATACGACTATTGCGCCCAGCGCGGCATCGCCCATCGCCGCTGCGGCAAGCTGATCGTGGCCACGGCGCCCCACCAACTGCCGGACCTGGCGCGGATCGCCGAAGCCGCCCGGGCCAACGGGGTGGACGACCTGGCGCCCCTGAGCGCCGAAGAAGCCCGTGTTCTGGAGCCCGCCCTGTCCTGCGTCGCCGCGTTGCATTCGCCGTCCACCGGCATCGTGGACAGCCACGGATTGATGTTGTCGCTGTTGGGCGACGCCGAGCGGGACGGCGCGGTCCTCGCCCTCAAAAGCCGTGTGACCGGCGGCGCCGTGGGGCCGGACGGCATCGAATTGACCGTGGAGAGCGACGGCGTCATGACCCTCCGCGCGCGCACCGTGGTGAATTGCGCCGGGCTGGGGGCGCAGTCCGTGGCCAGGGCCTTGGCGGGGTTGCCCGCCGTGTCGGTGCCGCCGCTGCATTACGCCAAGGGCAACTACTTTTCCTTCGCCGGGCGGGCGCCGTTCTCCCGGCTGATCTATCCGGTGCCGGAAGCCGCGGGCCTCGGTGTGCACCTCACCCTCGACCTGGGCGGCCAGGCCCGCTTCGGTCCCGATGTGGAATGGATAGACGCCATCGACTACCGCGTCTCCCCGGCGCGGGCGGAGGCCTTCTACGGCGAAATCCGCCGCTACTGGCCGGCGCTGCCCGACGGCGCCTTGAACCCGGCCTACGCCGGCATCCGCCCCAAGCCCCACGCCCCGGGCGAGGCGGCCCGGGACTTCCTGTTCTCCGGCCCGGCCGACCATGGCCTACCGGGGCTGGTGAACCTCTACGGCATCGAATCGCCCGGACTGACCGCCAGCCTCGCCATCGCCGACCACGTTAGCGATCTGTTGCGGCAGGGCGATTGACCGTGCTCGTTCAGAGCGTGGCTGGCGGCCGATGTGGCTACCATTCGTCGTATTGCGGGGATTGAGCTGGCAAATTGAATCGCCTGCTATGCGGGCCAGCGCAACAGATGCGCCTCTTGTGTTGAGTCAACTGGCTGTATGGATGGACGCCTATACTGAAAACAGCTGTTTTTAGGATGCTGCTGCCGAAGCTTGGCAACGCAAGTCATGAAGAGAAAGGGACTGTATGACCCAATCACCCGGCACAATGACAGTGAAGGACGCCATCTATGGACGTTGTTCGGTGCGCGCATATTTACCCGGGCCTGTAGAGCGGTCTGTTGTGTCTGAACTTCTGGAAGCGGCAGTGCGGGCGCCGACGGCGATGCATGGTGAGCCATGGCGGTTCATTGTTGTTCAGGACATGGATTTGCTTAAGCGGGTGTCGGATCGCGCCAAGGCGTTGTTCGTCGCTGAAACAGTTCGTCTTCATAATCGGCCGGAAGGCCTGAATGCTTTTTCACAGCCCGGTTTTAACGTGTTCTACGATGCTGGGACGTTGATTGTCATTTGCGCTGAGAATGTGGGCCACTTCGAGGTTGCCGATTGCTGGTTAGCGGCGGAAAACATGATGCTGGCAGCCCACGCCATGGGCTTAGGCACCTGCGTTATCGGTTCCGCGGTGTCGGCTCTCAATTTGCCCGAGCTGAAAAGTGAGCTGGGTATCCCTCCGGAAACGACGGCCGTGGCGCCGATTATTGTGGGCAGCCCACGAGGCGGTTTGACGTCCAGCGCACGCAAATCTCCCCAGATACTCAAGTGGTGTTAGAAGGAGCCGCGTGTAGCTATGGCATCGAAATACAAAATCATTCCGGTTGTTTTGGTGGTGTTTGTGGTGTTGGGCATAGCCGCGTTTCGGGCACCTTTATCGGCGCTTTGGGGCGCGGGAGATAATGGCAATGCACTGCTCCTTTCGGGAAACATAGAAGCCCACGAAAGTGTGCTGAGTTTCAAGACGGTGCAATCGCGCATCGTTGATCTGCCCTTTAACGAAGGGCAATGGGTCGACAAAGATACGGTACTCGCTGTTGTAGACGGCACCGACTATCGGCAACAGTTGGCCATCGCGCAGGCCAACCTTGCCGTGCAGCAGCGGCAGCTTGAATCGGCGCGGCAAAATCTTTACACGAGCGGTCGTACTTTGCTCGTTGATCAGGCAGACCTCAGGCAAAGGCAACTGGACTTGCGCAGGGCGCAGGATCTGCAACAAAAGGGATTTGTCTCCACGGCGAGTCTCGATCAGGCCGAAACGGCCATCAAGCAATCCACTGCCGTGTTTGAAAGGGATCAGTCGCAACAGGCGGCAACGGCACGCAATGTCGAGGTAGCCCAGGCCACGGTTCATAACAGCGAAGAAACAGTGGCGTTGGCGCGCATCGTTGTCGAATACACGACCTTGAAAGCGCCATTCGGCGGGGTGATTACCACTCGCCAGGCGGAGCTTGGCGAAGTGGTGGTCCCCGGGGCTCCGGTCTTGGCCTTGGCAGATCTTGACCATGTGTGGCTGCGTGCTTATATCAACGAAGCCGATCTGGGCAAAGTCCGTCTGGGACAGGAGGTCAGTGTCACTAGCGATAGCCATCCCGGAAAACGTTATCAGGGACGTATTTCCTTTATCGCCGATAAGGCGGAATTCACACCGAAGAGCGTGGAGACCCACGCCGAGCGCGTGTCCCTGGTGTATCGGATAAAAATCGATATCGCCAATCCGGGTCATGAACTGGTACCCGGCATGCCTGCCGATGCAAAAATAAATCTGCACTTAGCGGGGTCCTAATGGAGGCGCCCGTTGCGGCAGCTATCCAAGTCAGTGGACTTGAAAAGCGGTTCGGTGCGGTGGTGGCTGTTGCCGGCCTGAGTTTCGCCGTGGCGCCGGGGGAGATTTTCGGACTGGTGGGACCGGATGGCGCCGGAAAAACGACCACCATGCGCATGCTCGCCAGCGTCATGCGGCCCGACGTGGGCAGCATCGTGATCGACGGTATCGACGTACTGGCATCTCCAGAACAAGCCAAGCAGCACATCAGCTACATGCCCCAGCGTTTCGGCCTATACGACGATTTGACGGTGGAGGAAAACATCCGTTTCTATGCCGACCTGTTCGAAGTGCCGCGTACGGTCTGGCAGTCCCGGGCTGCCGCCATGCTCGACGCCGCGGACATGACCCCCTTTCGTAAGCGCTTGGCCGGCCAACTCTCGGGAGGCATGAAGCAAAAGCTGGGGCTCACCTGCTCCTTGGTCCATACACCACGGGTGTTGCTGCTGGACGAGCCGACCACCGGTGTCGATCCCCTGTCGCGGCGGGAGTTCTGGCAGATTCTCTATTCGCTCCGTAGCGAGGGTGTGGCGATGTTGATCTCCACAGCTTATCTCGATGAAGCCGAACGCTGCGACCGTGTCGCCATGCTTCACGATGGCGCGATGATGTATTGCGATACGCCAGCCAAGTTAAAAGAACAGATGCCTGGGGTGATGCTGGAAGTTGTTACCGACGATCCGCGCCGGGCCCACGATGTTGTGCTTGGATTGTCCGGAGTGAGGGGGGCGTTATTGGTGGGTAACGGTATTCACGTCCATGTGGATCGAAGGGACTGTTGCGCGCAAATTGCTGTTGCCTTGCAGGCTGAAGGCATAGCAGCAACCGACATTGATGCCGTGGAGCCCACCATTGAAGACCTTTTCGTCGCTTTGTTGGAACAGAAGAAAACGGGGGCGAGCAAGTGACAGCCGGGGACGGCCAGCCGCAGATTGTTGTTGACGCGCTGGTCAAGCGCTTCGGCGAATTTGCGGCCCTTGACGGTGTCAGCTTTACCGTCGGGCGTGGCGAAATCATGGGGTTTCTCGGCCCCAACGGCGCTGGCAAGTCCACCCTGATCCGTATCCTCTGTGGTCTCCTGCGGCCTACTGCTGGACGAGTCTTGGTGGGCGGCATGGATGTCGCAAAAAATCCTGAAACTGTGCGGCAGCGCATCGGATACATGTCGCAAAAGTTTTCCCTCTATGGCGACCTCAGCGTTGTCGAGAATCTTCGCTTTTTTGGCGGCATATACGGCGTACCCAGCGGCGAGATGGAAGAACGATTGCGCTTTGCTGTCGATATGGCTGGCCTGGGCGGGCGGGAGGATGCCCTGGTGGCGACCCTGGCCGGCGGATGGAAACAGCGTCTTGCCCTCGGTGCGGCCATTCTGCACAGGCCGTTGACCCTTTTCCTCGATGAACCGACTTCCGGCGTCGACCCTGCGTCGCGTCGTCGTTTTTGGGATTTGATCCATACCCTGAGCGAAGATGGGGTGAGCATCCTGGTGAGTACCCACTATATGGACGAGGCGGAATACTGCCGCCGCATTGCCTTGATCAACCACGGTCGTTTGATCGCTCTCGGTACGCCCCGGGAATTGAAACAACACTCCCTTGGCGGTGAGCTTCTGTCGGTTGAGGGGGAACGTATCGGCGATGCCATGGTGCAAGTTCAAAAATCACCCGGCGTGAAAGATGTGGCCATGTTCGGCAGCATATTGCATGCCTTGGTTGATCAGGCGCAGCTGCGCGTTCCCGAGATTGAAGCCCTGCTTGTAGCACGGGGTGTGGCGGGCGCCCGGGTAAGAAGGATAGAACCATCCCTTGAGGACAGCTTCGTTCACCTTGTCGGCACACAGTTCGCGTCCGGGGAGACTTCGCCATGAGATGGCGCAGGATTCAGGCCATTGTTGTCAAGGAAAGCCTGCAAATCGTGCGCGATTCGCGCAGCTTGATGATCGTGCTGCTCATCCCGTTGTTCCAGATGTTCATGCTTGGCTACGGCGTCAGCTTGGATGTCCAGCACATACCGCTTTGCGCCTACGATCGCGAAGGCAGCCAGGAGTCCCAGGCCCTCCTGCACCGATTTTCCGCCTCGCCGTATTTCGCCTTGCAAGGACTGATGGGCAGTTATGGGGAGGTCGAGCACAATCTCGATGCTGGCCAATGCCGCTTGGCTATCGTGATCCCCAGCGGTTTTTCCAAAGGGCTCGCCGATGCTGGCAAGGGAACGGTGCAGGCTTTGCTTGACGCCACCGATTCCAACACCGCCAATCTCGCCGCCAACTACGCTCGTGCCGTGGTCACCAATTATTCCGCCGACGTTCAAATGGAGTTTGTGCAGAAAAGGGGAGGCACGGTGCAGACGCTGACGCCGGTGGAGGTGCAGGCACGGGTGTGGTTCAACGAAGATCTGGTGAGCCGTAATTTTATTGTGCCGGGCATTGTCGCTCTGGTCATGGCCATTGTCGGCGCCCAGTTGACCTCGCTTACCATTGCTCGGGAGTGGGAGCGCGGGACGATGGAGCTATTGATATCGACGCCGGTGGAACCCACGGAGTTGATGATCGGCAAGTTGTTCCCCTATTTCCTGGTCGGCATGGTGGATGCCTGTATTTGCCTCGGACTTGCCGTGTTTTGGTTCAACGTCCCCTTTCGTGGCACGTTGCCTGCCTTGTTCTTCACCACTGGATTGTTCCTCACGGTGGTGCTTTGTATCGGCTATTACGTCTCCGTCGCTATCCGCAGCCAGGTGGGGGCCAGCCAGGTGGCGCTATTGCTGACCATGTTGCCGACCACGCTCCTGTCCGGGTTTACCTTTCCCATCGATCAGATGCCGATGGCGGTGCAGGCGGTCACCTATGTCGTCAGCGCCCGCTACTACGTCACCATCATCAAGGCCCTGTTTCTCAAGGGAGCGCCTTGGGGAGAACTGGTGCTACCAATTCTTTGCTTGACCCTCTACGCGTTGATCATGGTGTTCTTTGCGTCGCGGGCTTTCCGCAAGACACTGGATTGAGCCGACCATGTTTGAACGCATCTTCCATCTGCTGGTGAAAGAGTTCCTTGAGCTCAAGCGCGACAAGTCGGCCCGCTTCCGACTGTTGATACCGCCCATCATCCAGATGGTGCTGTTCGGCTACGCCGCAACCTTCGAGGTGTTCAATGTTGCGACCGTGGTACTCGATCAGGATCAGACCCAGGAGAGCCGGGCCCTGGTAGCGGATTTCGTCCACAGCAGTCGCTTCAAACTCGTCGCCGTAGCAAAGGATCGCCGGCAGGTGCAGGACGCAGTGGAAAGTAGTACGGCGCAGCTCGGCATCGTGGTGCCGCCGGGTTTTGCCGAATTGTTGCGCAAAGGACAAAGCGCACCTTTGCAAGTGTTGGTGGATGGCACCAACTCCAACACCGCTTTGATCGCCTTGGGCTATGCGGGGCAAATTTCGGGCAATTTCGGTCAGGGCTACGCCCAGGATCTGGCGCAACGTACCGGGCGCGCCCTTGGACATCCTTTGGTGAGCGTTAACCTCCAGGAGCGGTATTGGTACAACCCCAACCTCAATAGCCGCTGGTTCTTCGTGCCGGGCGTGGTTGGCACTTTGACCCTTATCACCATCGTCAACCTCACTGCATTTGCTATCGTCCGTGAGCGGGAGGTGGGAACGTTGGAACAGATACTGGTCACGCCGATCAGGCCGATCGAATTCATTATCGGGAAGACGCTGCCGTTCTTTTTGATCGGGTTATTGGAAGTCTCCATTGTGGCTGCCGTGGGCATGATCTGGTTTCAGGTCCCGTTCAAGGGGAATCCCCTGGTGCTCCTCCTCGGCACCTGCCTGTTTCTGATCAGCGTACTGGCGATCGGCCTGCTCATCTCGACGCTGTGCAAAACCCAGCAGCAGGCTTTTGCTTCGAATTTCTTCGTGCTCAATCCGATGTTTATTTTGTCGGGATTCAGTTTTCCCATTTCAAGCATGCCCGCTGTCTTGCAATGGTTCACTTACATCGATCCGCTCCGCTACTTTCTCGTCATTATCCGCTCCACTTATCTGAAAGGCGTTGGTCTCGACATCCTCTGGCCGCAGATGACGGCCTTGGCGATATTGGGAATGGGTTTGTATACGCTTGCCGTCCTGCGTTTCCACAAGTCACTCGACTAAGGGGAGAGCTCGTGGGAGCTCGGTTGTCAGGGTGAATTACGCCGGCCCGGCGGTGTCCGCCGATTCGGCTTGGATTTTCTCTTTGGCAAGGGCTTGCCGCAATATTGCCGCCTGCCGAGCGTACTGCTCACCATCGCCATAGTCAGTGAAGCGTTGATACCGGGAATGGATGCCGAGCATCCTTCGCGCATGTTTGATCGGGCACCAGTATTGTTCCGTGCGGGCGCCGATTTCCATGGCGTAGGCGAACAGGCCGTTGCCATAGCTGCAATAGGCGCAATTGATTTTTTCCACCAGGTTCAGGTAACCCAGATGCGCCCGGTCGAACAGGAAGTAGTCGCCGCGTTTGACGCGGGGAATGCCGTAGAGGGGAAAGCAGATCCATTGGTAGAGACTGATGCAGCAGTCCAGCAAGACCATGGGAACGGCCATCCCGTAGATGAAGGGTATAGAGAGGATGCTTTGCGGCCGGCTTTGCAGCAGCCAAGGCCATAACCCCAACCGCAGGCGGCGATGGGCCTCGCGCACGGCCTGTTCGAACACCACCCGCTTGCCCTGCAATTCGAAATAGATCCGGTGTTCCCCTTCATGCAGGGTTTGTTGCAGTTCATCCTGCAAGGCGCTGATTTGCGCCAGCAGGTCGCGGATTTTGTCGTTCATGGTGTTGTCCTTTGTCCCCTGAACGGACAGGGGCTTCCGTTTACGCCCCAAGCAGGTGCAAAACCGGTCGGTGCTGGTAGGAGGGGATGATGCGCTAACCCGCATGAATAGGCTATTCCATTTTTCAAACATGGAAATAGCGGGGCATGGCACGGCGGGTGCATTCCAGTGGAAACCAAGAACGAAAAGCAAGGGAAGGGCAATGCATCTGATCGTCAAATACGAAGGCCAATACCCGCCGGATGTCTGGTTGCAGCAGGGTGGCGAACGGGTGGGCAGCGGTCTGTGGCGCTTCATCCCAACCCAGCACCAGACGTTGAGCGCCCTGCTCGAGTCCATTGTTGCCGTGACCGACAGCCAGACCTTGCAGGAATCCCTGGCCATGACCCTGGAGCAGGACGGTAACGACTCGCCCCTGGCCGCCCTGGGTTCCGCCATGCCCCTCAATGCCCTCTATGCGCGCCACCGCTATCCGTGGATGCTGGAGGATTTGGCCCATCGCCTCGAGCTGCATGTGCAGCCGGTGGTGGACATGCAGGCCGGCGGCCAAGTGTACGGCTACGAGGCCTTGTGCCGTCTGCGCGATCCCCAGGGCACCCTGCACAATGGCGGCGACGCCTTCACCCTGGCCCGGCAACTGGGCCGCCAGGACGACATGGACCTGGCCTGCCAGTTCATCGCCCTGGGCCGCAAGGCGCGGGAGCTGGCATCGGGCATGCCCCTGTTCCTCAATGTGATGCCGTCCACCCTGCTCCACGAGAGCTGGAAGGACCAATGTCTGGATTGGTTGCAGGAATTGGGGATCGATCCCCGCGACGTGGTGATCGAAGTGGTTGAGAGCGAACGGGTGGACGCCGCTGCCCTGGCCGACCGCTGCGAAGCCCTGCGCACCGCCGGCCTGCGCATCGCCCTGGATGATATGGGCGCCGGCTTCAACGGCCTCACCACCCTGGCCATGGTGCGCGCCGAATTCATCAAGATCGACCGTTCCCTGGTGCACGAAGCCCAGGGCAGCCGGGTGCGGGCGGTGTTGCTGGAGGCCATCGTCTCCATGGCGGAACGGCTCGGCGTGACGGTGATCGCCGAAGGCCTGGAACGGGCCGAGGATGTGGGTTTCTGCCAGAGCATGGGCATACGCCTCGGCCAGGGCTATTTCTTCTCGCCGCCCAAGCATGACCTCCAGGCCAAGCCCATCCACCTGCCCGAGCTGGACGACGCCTGGCGCGCCCGGCCCCAGGACCGTTTCCGTTTGAGCGACGTGGTGGACCCCGGCGTGGTGGTGGATCTCCATGCCCCCATCGATGAAGCGCGCCAGCATTTCACCCGCAATGCTTCCCTGCCCTGGATCGTGGTGTTGGACCAGGGCCAGCCGGTGGGCACCCTGGCCCGGGGCAAGGTCCTCTCCCGTAGCGCCCGCTCCATCGGCCTCTGCTGCGAACCGATCCGCCGCATCCTGCCCAATAACACCACCCTCACCGCCCTGGCCCGCTCCCTCTACCTGAGCCGGGAAGGCATCGAACCCTGGGTGGTGGTGAGCACCGATGGCAGTTATTTGGGCACGGTGCAGCCCATGGTGCTGGTGTCCCAGATCCTCACCCACCGCGAGCATGGCGCCAACCTGCATCCTCTCTCCCAGTTGCCCACCGGGCCCAGCCTGCGCCAGACCATGGAAACCCGCCTCGCGGGGGAACAGAAGATGGGCCTGGTCTATATCGACCTGGACCACTTCAAGGCCTTCAACGACCGTTACGGTTTCATCCGCGGCGACGCCATGATCCGCACCCTGGCGGAAATCCTGCGCCACATTTTCGTCGGCAAACCCAACCAGTTGCTGGGCCATATCGGCGGCGACGATTTCGTCCTCATCATGGACAACCCGGGGGACCAGGAACAATTGGTGGCGCAATTGGAAACCGCCATCGTCCAGTTCCATTCCCTGGCGTCCCATCTTTACGATGTGTCCGACCTGGACCGGGGTTACTTCTCCACCGAGGACGGCAAGCAGCACCCCATCGCCAGCGTTTCCGTGGCGGTGGTGAACGGCAGCACCGGCGTTCTGGACGGCAGCCTCGCCGCGGCGGAGCGGGCGGCGCTCTTTAAGAAGCT
>RXJP01000028.1:0-22729 GCA_003963315.1 Rhodocyclaceae bacterium
GACCCCGACCTCTAGTGCGACGCCGGCTCCCGCCGCAGATGCGCAGATGCCTTTGGGGGCGATTCAGCTCCTCACGGGCGCCAATACCGGCAAGGAACTGGAACTGACCAAGAGTCTGACAACCTTGGGTAAACCCGGCGTCCAGGTCGCCGTGATTGCCCGTCGTCCCCACGGCTACTTCATCACCCATGTGGAAGGCACACAGTTTCCGGTGGTTAACGGCGCCACGTTGGATGCCCAGGCGCACCAGCTCAAGGATCATGATGTGATTGAGCTGGCGGGGGTGAAGATGGAGTTTTTCCTTAAAAACTGACGCATCCGACTGGAAACGCCCAGTCAGATATCAACGATGCCGGGAGGTTGATTGAAACAGCATCTGATCCGTTTCGTGCTGGGGGGCATCATCCTGCTTGTGCTCCTGGGCCATTCCGCCCGGGTGTATCAGATACCGCTCATCAATCACCTGGACTCCATCATCTATGACGCCAAGGTCAGGCTGACCATGCCCCAGCGTGTGGACGAACGGGTGGTCATCCTCGATATCGATGAAAAATCCCTGGCTGAGGTGGGGCGTTGGCCTTGGGGGCGGGACAAGCTGGCTGGCCTGATGGATCGCCTGTTTACCCAGTACAAGGTTTCGGTGGTGGGTTTCGACGTGGTGTTCGCGGAACCCGACGATAGTTCCGGCATGAAATCGCTGGATGCGTTGGCAAAGAAGGAGCTGCGGGACAATTCGTCGTTCCAGTCCTTGGTGAAGGATTTGCGTCCCCGCCTGGATTTCGATGCCCGATTTGCCGACTCTCTGAAGAATCGTCCGGTGGTGCTGGGCTACTATTTTTCCAATCAGAGCGATGCCACCACCAGCGGTGAGTTGCCTCCGCCGGTTTTGCCTGTGGGTTCATTCAAAGGCAAGAATGTGGCTTTTACCGGTTGGTCCGGCTACGGTGCCAACTTGCCCAATCTGCAGCAAGCCGCTGGTGTAGCCGGCCATTTCAATCCGCTTGTGGATTTTGATGGGACATCACGACGCGTGCCACTGCTGGCTGAATACAAAGGGGCTTATTACGAATCGTTGTCCTTGGCCATGGTACGGCTGCTGCTGGGCGGCCCCAAGATAGTGCCCGGGTATCCCCCCGGCGTGGATACTCGTGACTACGGTGCCATGGAGTGGCTGGAACTGCCTACCGCCCGGGGTACTTTGCGCATACCGGTGGACGAAAACGCGGCAGCTCTCGTGCCTTATCGGGGCTATCGCGGCAGTTTCAATTATGTATCCATCGCGGATGTTCTCGCCGGCCGTACTCCGGTGGAACAGTTGGCCGGAAAGATCGTCCTCGTCGGCACGACTGCCCCAGGTTTGATGGATTTGCGGGTAACGCCGGTCAGCAACGCCTATCCCGGGGTGGAAATACATGCCAACCTCATTGCCGGCATGCTGGAGGGCAGCGTGAAATACAAGCCTTCCTATGTCCTCGGCGCCGATGTGGTACTGGTGTTCCTAGCGGGCGGCATCATGGTGTTCCTCTTGCCTTTACTGACCCCTTTCCGCGCCACGGTGGTGTCGGTGATTGTCTTGTTGGCCTTGCTGACCATCAACACCGCTTTCTGGTATGGCGGCAATTTGGTATTGCCTTTGGCAAACAGCCTAGTGCTCGTCGCTTTGCTCTATGCCTTAAACATGTCGTGGGGTTACTTCATCGAGTCGCGTACCAAGCGGCAATTGACAGGACTGTTTGGACAATACGTGCCTCCCGAATTGGTGGAGGAAATGAGCCGTGATCCTGAAAACTACAGCATGGCGGGGCGCAAGGCGGAACTGACAGTATTGTTCTCCGACGTACGGGGGTTCACCACCATTTCGGAAGGTTTGGAGCCGGACGAGTTGGCTACGCTGATGAACGAGTACCTGGGGGCCATGACCAAGATCGTGCGTAAGAATAGGGGAACGTTGGATAAATACATAGGCGACGCCATCATGGCATTCTGGGGCGCGCCTGTAGATGATGCCGAACATGCCAAGCATGCCGTTATCACCGCGCTGGAAATGCATGTTGCATTGATCGAACTCAACAAGGACCTTTCGGCCAAGGGATGGCCGGAACTCAAAATCGGCATTGGCGTTAATACCGGGGTGATGACGGTCGGCGACATGGGCTCGCCAGTACGCCAGTCCTACACGGTGATGGGGGATGCCGTGAATCTTGGCTCCCGCCTTGAAGGCATCACCAAGCAATATGGCGTTGGCACTATTGCTGGCGAATCCACCCGTGAGTTGTTGAAAAAAGAAGTGGTATTCCGGGAGTTGGACAAGGTTCGGGTCAAAGGTAAGGACGAGCCGGTGGGGATTTACGAACCGGTGGGGTTTGAAGGCAATGTGAGCAAGGATGACTTGGATGAACTCAAGCTCTGGAACCAGGCCTTGCGTGCCTACCGCTCCCAAAATTGGGATCAGGCCGAGGTGCTGTTGCTCAACCTGACCCGCATCAAGCCCCGTTACCTGTACGAACTGTATTCCCTGCGAGTGGCCCACCTTCGCAAGGAGCCTCCCGGCGAAGGCTGGGATGGCGTCACTACCTTCGAAACCAAATAGGCGCCGCGGTGAAAGTACGCATACTCGGATGCAGCGGCGGAATCGGCGGCCGTCATTTGCGGACCACGTCCCTATTGGTGGACCACGATGTCTTGATCGACGCGGGTACCGGCGTGGCGGACTTGTCCATTGCCGAATTGGCCCAGATCGACCACGTCTTCCTCACCCATACGCATCTGGACCACATCGCCTGCCTACCCTTGCTCATAGACACCGTGGCGGATATGCGCAACCAGCCGCTCGTGGTCCATGCCATCGCGCCCATCATCGAGATATTGCGCAGCCATATTTTCAATTGGGCCATTTGGCCGGATTTCTCGGAAATTCCCAATGCCGACAATCCCTTCCTGCGCTTTCAGGAAATTGAAGTGGATACGCCGGTGGATATCGGCCATGGCAGGAGCCTGACCCCTTTGCCGGCCAACCACACCGTTCCGGCTGTGGCTTATGCGTTATCCGCACAGAAAACCCTGGTCTTTTCTGGTGACACGGCGACGTGCCCCCCTCTGTGGGCACGGGTCAATCGCATGGCGCGGCTGGATTACCTGATTATTGAATGCGCCTTCTCCAACCGGGAAGCGGCCTTGGCGGCAACGTCCAAACATTTCTGTCCTGCTGCCTTGGCCCAGGAACTGACATTGATGCAGCAGGATACCGAACTGTTCATCACCCATCTCAAACCTGGGCAGGTGGAGCTGACCATGCTCGAGATCGAAGAGGAGATCGGCAACCTCCACCCCAAGATGTTGCAGAACAATCAGGTGTTCGAGTTATGACGGGCTCGGACATCAATGCCGAGGTATTGGCGCGGCTGCAACCCATGGCCCGGTTGTCCGCTGCCAGACGGAAGGATTTGGCTGCCATTTGCGCCAGGGAGTCCCTTCTTGGCGTGCGCTACCCTTTGCCTCTTGAAGACTGGAAATTCCAGGCCGTCTATTTGCTCAAGGGACAACTCAAGCTTGAAGGGCGCAGCGGCGCCGTATCGGTCATCGTCGGCGGCAGCAAAGAGGCGGCGACACCCTTGTCCTGCCGGCAGGATGCCCCCAGGGCGGCGGCTACCGTTACCCCCGTCGAGGTTTTGCGCCTGGACAACAACTTGCTGGATCTCACCGTCACCTGGGACGAGATGGCGCGACAACTGGATAGTGCGTCCATGCCCAGCGGAAACCGCGATTGGTCGGCCATGGGCGGCATGTTGGGGGTCCATTCCTTGGCGGGCGTGTTCGCGTCGCTGCCCGCTGCCCACATCGAACAATTACTGGGGAAGTTCGAAGCCTTGTCCGTGCAAAAAGGCGAGACCGTAATTCGCCAAGGAGGACCGGGGGATTATTACTACGTGGTTGAACGGGGCCGCTGTAAGGTTGACCGCAAAATAGGCGGCACCCACATGCCTTTGGCCGAGCTGGCCACGGGCGACGCGTTTGGCGAGGAAGCCCTGATTTCTGATGCGCCCCGCAATGCAACGGTGACCATGCAGACCGATGGTGTATTACTGCGGTTGAAGAAATCGGATTTCCTGGCTTTGTTGCGCGAGCCCTATTTGCAACCCCTGTCCTGGGAAGATGCACAGGCCAAGGTCGCCGCCGGCGCCTGCTGGCTGGATGTGCGCTTCCCGGCGGAGTTCCAACAAGACGGCTTGCCTGGAGCCAAAAACATTCCCTTGAACGAGCTGCGTCAAGCCCTGGCTTTGTTGGATGAAAGCAAGGAATACATTGTCTATTGCCAGACGGGGCGGCGCAGCTCGGCCGCGGCATTTCTCATGGCCCAGAAGGGGCTGCGTGCCTTTGTACTGGCCGAACCCGGCAAATGGGAAGAAAAGATGTTTGGAGGGGTGAAATGAGTGCAGTGCCCGGTAATACGGCTGAATCCGCAGGGCAGGGAGATGTCGCCAGCCGGCTGACCTTCTTCAAGAATCTCCAATCGGTGACCAACAAGATCCATGCGACTTCCAACGTCGACGAAATCATGTTGGAGCTGTCCCAGGAGATATGCAATCTTTTCAATGCGGACCGGCTGACGATTTACGCCGTGGGCGACGACAAGGCATCCATCGTTTCCAAACTCAAAACCGGCTTGAACTCGTTCAAGGATCTGCGCCTGCCTATCACCGACCAAAGCATCGCAGGTTATGTCGCCTTGTCGAAACGCATCATCACCATCAAGGATGTGTACGACGATGTTGAGTTGAAGAGCGTCCATGCCAGCCTGCGTTTCCTCCAGGAAGTGGATGCCAAGACCGGCTACCGCACCAAGCAGATGCTGGTGGCACCCATTGTGGAACAACCCGGCGGCGAGTTGCTGGGCGTGGTCCAGATCATCAATAACAAGGCCGGTGTTCCTTTTTCCGCCGTGGCGGAAGAAGGCGCCAAAGGGCTTTGCGAGACCCTGGCCATTGCCTTCACCCAACGGAACAAGCCGACCCAGTTGGCCAGGTCGAAATACGATTTCCTGGTGGCGGATGCAGTGGTCAGTGCGGAAGAGCTGGATTTGGCCAAGCGCACCGCCCGCAAGGAAAACCGCAGTATCGAGGATGTGCTGGTGGGCCAATACCAGGTGCAGTTGCCGGCCATCGGTGCGGCCCTGTCGAAGTTTTTTACGGTGCCCTACGAGCCCTTCAAGGCGGATCGGGTGAAGCCCATCGATCTGCTCAAGAACCTGAAACGGGAATACCTGGAACAGAACCAGTGGGCGCCCATTGACGATACCCAGGAAGGCATCATCGTCATGTGCCTGGACCCGGAACAGGTAAAAGGTTCGCGGGTGGTGAGCAACGTGTTCGCCCGGGGCAAGATTGTTTATCGCGTCACGACCAACCATGAGTTCAAGGAGACGCTGGATCAACTCTTCGGTGCCAGCGGTCCAAGCATGGACGAGACGTCCGTGGGCGACCTGCTTTCTTCAATGGATGATGGCGACGGGGAGGTCGACTCCGCTGCTGATGATGTTTCTGCTGCGGCGGACAACGAATTGGTGAAATTGGTCAATAAGATCATTGTTGACGCATATCAGCAAGGTGCTTCCGATATTCACATCGAGCCAGGCATCGGCAAGGATAAGGTGCTGATCCGCTTCCGTAAGGACGGTTCCCTGGCTAAGTACATTGAAATTCCAGCAACCTACCGAAATGCTATTGCCGCTCGTTTAAAGATCATGTGCGATCTGGATATCGCCGAGCGGCGCAAACCCCAGGACGGAAAAATCAAGTTCAAGAAGTTCGGTCCTCTCGATATTGAACTGCGGGTCGCCACCATTCCTTCTACGGGCGGTGTCGAAGATATCGTCATGCGTATCCTGGCGGCCGGCGAACCTATCCCCCTAGATAAACTGGGCGTGCTGCCGCGCAATCTGGAAAAATTGAAAGGGGCGGTGAGTAAACCCTATGGCCTGTTCTTCGTCTGCGGCCCCACCGGCTCCGGTAAGACCACGACGCTGCACTCGGTGCTCGGTTTTTTGAATACACCGGACACCAAGATATGGACCGCCGAGGATCCGGTGGAAATCACTCAGAAGGGCTTGCGCCAAGTGCAAGTGAACAAGAAGGTGATGGACTTCCCTATGGTGATGAAGGCTTTCCTCCGGGCTGACCCGGACATCATCATGGTGGGCGAAATGCGGGATGCCGAAACCACCGGTATCGGCATCGAGGCCTCGCTGACGGGGCACTTAGTGTTCGCTACCCTCCACACCAACAGCGCGCCGGAATCCATCATCCGCTTGCTGGATATGGGCATGGACCCTTTCAATTTTGCCGATGCCCTATTGGGCATCCTGGCACAACGGCTGGCAAAGCGCTTGTGCGGCAAGTGCAAGCAGCCCTACAACCCGGATGCGGAAGAGATCAAGACGTTCATGACCGAGTATTGCTCCGAGTTGTTGAGCACCGAAACCTTCAAGCGGGAAGGCAAAGCCGCCTACGAGGCCGTGTACAAGCGTTTGGTGGCCGACTACGGCAAGGATGGCAAGCTAGTGCTGCACAAGGCCGTCGGTTGCCCCGAGTGCGGCGGTAGCGGCTACAAAGGCCGAGTCGGCCTGCACGAATTGATGTTGGGCTCCGATGTCATCAAAAAGCTGATCCAGGAACATGCCCGGGTTGCCCAGCTATTTGCCCAGGCTCTTGAGGACGGCATGTTGACGCTCAAAATGGACGGCCTCGAAAAATGTCTACAAGGCATCACGGATGTGAAGCAGGTCAGGGCAGTTTGTATCAAGTAAATCCGCGCGTAATAGGTGATCCCCATGGAAAGCATTGACGACCTGTTCCGCCGCCTTGAGCAACTCAATGAAGTCGGCGCGGCCCTTTCCAAGGAACGGGACATCAATCGCCTGCTGGAACGCATCCTGGTAGCGGCGAAAGAAATCACCCATGCGGACGGCGGTACCCTTTACCTGTTGACGGAAGACCGGGATCATCTGCGCTTTGAAATCATGCGCACCGATTCCTTGGGTATCGCTCTCGGTGGCACTACCGGCAACGCCATCAAACTGCCGGATATTCCCCTGCATGACGAAAATGGGCGTCCCAATAGCGCCATGGTGGCGGCCTATGCCGCCATCCACGACGAGACCGTCAACATCGTCGACGCCTACACCGAGGCCGGTTTCGATTTTTCCGGCACGCGAAAGTTCGACGAGAAAACCGGGTACTGCTCCAAGTCCTTCCTGACGGTGCCGATGAAAAACCACGAGAATGAGATCATCGGCGTTCTCCAGCTTATCAACGCCATGTCGCCTAAGACGAAGGAGGTTGTTCCTTTCTCCCACGCCGACCAGCGCCTGGCGGAATCCTTGGCTTCCCAGGCCGCCATCGCCCTCACCAATCGGCAGTTGATCAGCCAGTTGGAAACCCTGTTCGAGTCTTTCATCAGCCTCATCAACTTGGCGATTGACGAAAAGTCGCCCTATACCGCCGGCCACTGCCAGCGAGTGCCTGAACTGACGCTCATGCTGGCCGATGCAGTCAATGCCACCCATAGCGGGCCGTTGGCCGACTTTCACATGTCGGAAAAAGACCGCTACGAACTCAAGATCGCCGGCATGCTGCACGACTGCGGCAAGGTCACCACGCCGGTGCACGTGGTGGATAAGGCCACCAAGTTGCAAACTATCTTCGACCGTATCCACTTGATCGACACCCGTTTTGAGGTATTGAAGCGCGATGCGGAAATCCAGGCCCTGCGCAAACAACTGGCGCTGCGGGAAAAACAGGATGCCCAGGCCGAGGCCTATATCTGGAAAGACTGCCACGAAGAAATCCGCGTCCTGGAAGATGAGCGGGAGTTCCTGCGCAAGTGCAACATCGGCGGCGAAGCCATGAAGGATGAAGACCAGCAAAAGGTCCGAACCATCGGCACTAGCCATCGCTGGCGCAACCCGGATGGTGTGCTGACGGAGTTCCTTTCCTCGGAGGAAATCGAAAATCTCTCCATCAAAGCCGGCACCCTGACCCAGAAGGAACGGGAGATCATCAACTACCACATCGTCGCTACCATCAAGATGTTGGAGCAACTGCCCTGGCCCAAGCATCTGAAGAACGTCCCCGAGTTCGCCGGCGGGCACCACGAACGCATGGACGGCAAGGGCTACCCGAAGGGACTAACCAAGGAACAAATGTCAGTGCAGGCGCGGGCCATGGGTATCGCCGATATCTTCGAGGCCCTGACCGCCAAGGATAGGCCCTATAAAGCACCGATGAAGGTATCCCAGGCGGTGAGCATCTTGTCTAATTTCGCCAAGGGCGGGCATGTGGATCCCGATTTGTTCCAGGTATTCATCAAGGAAAAGATCTACCTCAAATACGCCCACGCCTTCCTCGATCCAGGTCAGGTGGACGCCGTTGATGAACATCAGTATCTGAGTGCGAACTGACGAAAATGGTCACTTATTGCCACCCCATCCTTCGGTCCCCGTCATTCCCGCGAAAGCGGGAAATCCATAGGCCGGTCGCGACGCCACCTACGATGGGGTTATCCGACTGTTGGCAAGAAATAAGGCAAGTTGGCACATCACTTGCGTTTTGGGAATGCGTTGCACGCATGCCCACCGCGTAAGCGGCAATTTCCCACTGTAAGGAGAGTTTCATGAAGAAGATTCAAAAGGGTTTTACCCTGATCGAACTGATGATCGTGGTTGCGATTATCGGTATTCTGGCTGCTGTGGCGATTCCCGCCTTCTCTGACTATCAGAAGAAATCCCAAGATTCCACTGCCCAGGCCGACACCAAAAACGGTGTGACTGCCATTGCCGCTGCCGCCCAGTAAGGAGATATCCATGAATAAAATTACTCACGTTGTTGCATTGGCCGCCATTGCATCTGTTTCCCTCTCTGCTGGCGCTGTCACGACAGGTCTGACTACTCCCGCCACCGCTGGTGCTAATACTGTCGCTTTGACTGCGACTACTGACACTTCGTTGGTTGGCGGTGGATTGAAAGAGAACGTAAACCTCCAGCTATCTAATGGCAATATCGCGGTTGTCGATTACAATCCCACTGCAAATGCCTATGGTTATGCAGTAGGTAGCACTAAAGGGAAGGGTAAGGTTTATTCCGGAACCTCTGGAGGTGGTGCTATTACCGAAACCGCTACTACCGGTGGTGCTGTGCCAACCGCAGCAAATTGCTCATCGGCTGCTGGACTGAAATCAGGTTCGACCAGTTGATTTCCCTCAGTTGATGTAAAGGGCGTACTCATCAAGTAGTACGCCCTTTTTTCTTTATATTGACATGAATTTTTTTATTCAATCCGCCATCGTGTCAGGTGTTCGTGGACGGAGCTTCCAGGCGATTTTCATTTTGGGCGTTTTATTGGTGGGGACCGCCTACTTAGCTGCCCAGTTTTCTCCTCGACAACCCCAGGCAGTAGCCCTGGATGTCGGTATTTCCGGTATGCGTTTTACTGGTTTTCTGCTGGCTCTGTTCTGGGTCCAGGAACTGTTGGGGCGTGAAATCGAGCGAAAGACGGCCATACTCATGCTTGCCTATCCCATCTCCCGCGCTTATTACCTTATGGGACGTTTTCTAGGGATTGCAGTTTTGCTCGGGCTTTCCATCCTGACATTTGCCTTGTTGCTTGTCATTGTGACCTCCCACGCGGGAGGCGGATATGTCGCAATGCGCGCCGTGGCCTTAGGCGGGCCCTACTGGGCCGCAATTCTCGGGCTTTACCTGGATATCTTGGTAGTCACTGCGTTTGCCGTGTGCCTGACCGCACTGTCGACTGTGCTGATTCTGCCATTGGCAATGGGAGCGGCCTTTGCCGTCATTACCCATGCATTAGGGCCGGTTCTGGATTTTCTGGTGGCGCGCCAAGGGGATGGCGATACCGAACTGGTTGTCCGATTTGGTCCGGCAGTGCGGGTCGTGCGTTGGCTACTGCCTGATCTGTCCCGATTGGATTGGCGCGATTGGCCCATGTATCAATTGCCACCAGAGCCGTCTGGGTTGTTCTGGTCCGTGGTGATGGCGATAGCCTTCATCGGGCTGTTGATGGTATTCGCTGTTACGGTATTTCGTCGTCGCGAATTCAGTTGAAATGCGGAAGGCGTGGCGGGGCAGGGCAAGGCTTTGGGGTGGGGTATTGGCCATGATGATGTTCATGGCGTCGGTAGATCAATTGGCCCGTCATCCCAAGACTTACCCGGATCAGGCGATGGAAATCGTATTGCCTAGGTTTATCCAGGTTCTGATGACAGGTGGAGATCGCTATCTTGCAGCGAATATAGGCGTTGTTCGCAGTTTGCTGAACCCCAACCCTGACGACTCCCAGGAGCATTTTTCCGCTCAGGCCAAGGTTCAAGAGGATGTCGCCTGGCTAAATCCGCGCCATGAGGACAATTACTATCTTGCCGCCGCTATGCTGTCCTCATCAGGCCACGCGCGGGTCGCCGAAGAGATTCTGCAAAAGGCCGCTGATAGCCGGCCGTTTGACAGTCTTGCTCCATTTTTTCTTGGATTTGATTACTATCATTACGATCACGACCCGATCCTCGGTGCCCGTTGGTTGTATGTTGCCGCAAGCCGGGCCGGTGAGCAGAATCGAATCAGCTTTTCCCGCATTGCCGCCCGTTGGGCGGAAAAAGGCCAAGATACTGCAGCAGCATTGGCTATGGTACGCGTCATGCGGGACCAGGCGCGAGGAGGCGGGCTGAAGCGTTATTTGGACGCCAGGATTCAGCGGCTTGAAGGATTGCGGGCGTTGGAAGAGGCTGCCCATCGGTATGCTGAACGGGTTGGCACCCCCGCGCAAAATATGGATCAACTTGTCCGATCTGGCGATCTCGCCTCACTGCCGACCGATCCCCTTGGCCTTGGATATGAAATCGATCCGAAGGGCCTCCCCCATTTGAAGTCGCCTCTCGGTGGCACGGTGCAGATGCAGCGGCAGCCGGGAAAGTAACGCGAGATTGCCATGATTGCCATCAAAATTGAAAACCTGAGAAAAACATACCCCCGGGCTTGGGCCAGTAAACCAGTAGAAGCCCTGAGGAGCATCTCTTTGGAGATTAAGGCCGGAGAAGTATTTGGCTTCATCGGAGCAAATGGTGCGGGGAAAAGCACGACCATCAAAATTCTGACGGGAGCAATGGCGCCGAGTTCAGGGACGGCCAGTATTTTTGGCGTTCCCATTGATCGACCGGAGGCGCGACAAGGTATTGCTTATGTGCCGGAGAACCCGTCCTTGCCGGACTATTTGACACCCCTCGAAATTTTGCGCGGGGCTATCGGGCTTCAGCGCCTTCAAGTGAGCGATGTCAATGCTCATTGTCGGTTTTGGCTCGATAAATTCCAGATTGGTCATGTGGCGAACAGAACGCTCAGAACCTTTTCCAAGGGCATGGCACAAAGGACGGCGTTGGCGCATGCTCTGTGTGTTCGTCCAAGACTGTTGATTCTTGATGAACCTCTCTCTGGCTTGGATCCCTTGGGTCGCAGGGAGGTAGTGGATATTCTTGCTGAATATAAGGCGCAAGGAGGAACTGTATTTCTGACTTCCCACGTTTTACATGATGTTGAGCGATTGGCAGATCGATTTGGATTGATTCATCAAGGTCAAATGCGTGTCATTATGGCAACGGCGGATTTGATGGCGCGGGAACAGAGTTTTCTTGTTCGCAGTTTGGGAAATGCTTCTGTTTCGGGGATGGATCTGACTGCGGCCGGATATTGGCAAGGGGAAATCAAGCGAAATGATCTATGGGATCTTATACGGGGATTGGAAGCCGCAGGCCATCGATTGGTGGAGGTGCGCCCCAGTCTGAATCTCGAGCAGGTTTTCATGAACAACCTGCAACAGACTGATAACTAGCGATGTTATTTTCCCGGGAAATTTTAGACCTCGAATCTGTTGTGCATGGGGAAGTGCAGAATTCGGGGACACGGTTAGCGGCCATTGCCACCATTCCGTTATTTTTGGTACTTGTTCTTCCCGTATTTACCCTGGTGTTCCCTGTCGAAATAAGCTGGGCTGGAGTCACTTTATATGATTGGCATCGAGTGGCAGTCGTTGCCACACTGGCCGTAAGTGGCTTGTTGATCCTCGGACGTCGGCAACCCATGTTTATCCCTTCGGGAAGCCTCGTCTCTATCGGGGGAATGGTTGTCCTGGGCGGAGGGTCACTGCTGCTGAACAATGTTCCCTTCTGGGGCGGTGCGCGTGAAGTTGCCATGCTGCTTCAATGCTACATATCGGTCATCGTGATCGGCAGTGCGTTTGCGCAGTTGGCGTCGGATGAACAGCAGAGAATCACACTTCTTTGCTTAGCTGGCTCCGCGTTGATTTATTTGGCGGTTTTTATAACGTCCAATGAGCCCAGGTTCACTGTGCCTGAACTGATGGGGATACCGCCGCAGTTCCCCGCATTCAGCAATATAAGGTTTTTTACGGACTATCAGGCGTTGGTCATGCCTTTTACGGTGATGGCAGTTGCGACCTATTGCCGACATGTCGTTGCACGGATTTTTGGCTGGTCTGGAATCTTCATGTTCTGGATGCTGTTTTACTACTCCGGCTCCCGCGCCTTGGTGCTCGGGCAGATCGTGGCCCATGCCATGCTTTGGCTTTTGCTTGGAAGATCTTATGCAAGAACATTGCGTTTCCACTTGGTTGCCTGGGTGGGCGGGTATTTTACGTTTTTATTTTTTTCGCAGACTCTGCCTTGGCTTTTGTCATCACATGGTGCGGAGACGGAACAGCTCATGCGAGGCACTATCAGTGATCGGCTATTGCTGTGGATGGGGGCATGGCAAGACTTTCTTTCCCACCCTCTTCTGGGCATTGGGCCAGGGGAGTTTGCCAGGCAACACATAGGCGGGAGTGCCGCTCCTCATAACAGCCTTTTGATGATCGCTGCAGAATGGGGGCTTCCTGCTCTGGTTCTATGGCTTTGGTCGTTGGGAGCGATATTGTGGCCTGGACTTCAGTCACTACGGGTCCGATACTGGGACCGTATCAGGGCAAAGGATTTCAGTATCGCAAGCTGGCTGGCTGTTCTCGCACTGCTTGCACATTCTCTGGTAGCGAATGTTCTGGTGATCCCGACTTCTCAGCTTTCACTTGTGGTGGCCATCGGGCTGGTGATGGGGGATATAAAGCGTCATGACGGGCTGCCCCCACTTGTCACAAATTACGGGTTGAAGGCTGCGATCATTCTGGTATCTGGTTTGCTGATGTTAATTCTCTTCAGGGATTTTCAAAAACTCCCCCAGCAGAACGCGGCGTACGTGGCGTGTCCTTATCCCACCTCAAACTTCAGTCCCCGCTTTTGGCAGCAAGGCTGGCTGGGAATGCTGCCTTGCGGGGAAAGCAAAACTGGTTTTCGTTAAGATTGGATGGGTGCCAGTGTAATGGGTGAGCGTGTCCCAGACTGATACTGATGCCACATTTCGAAATAGAGTCTTTGAAGATTCAGGGCAAAATTTTCGGTATCGAATAATGGATAAGTCAGCCGACAAGTTTCCAGGTGGTTTCTTATGGCGGCAAGACGATGTGGTTCCCGAGTTAAGCCTAGCGCTAGGTCGCACGCAGCTTCCGGGCTATCGGTGATGAGCTCTGGCAAGCCTACTGCCGTCAATAGACTTGAGGAGACGCGGCTGGCAAAGGTATCCCCTTTAATGGCAATCAGCGGCACTCCAGCCCATAGTGCGTCGCTACCCGTGGTGTGTGAGCCATAGGGGAACGTATCAAGCGCGATGTCGGCTTGCTGTAAACGCCCTAAATGTTCATCAATGTGGGCAAATGGGGCGAACACAAAACGCGATGCACTTACGCCTTGTTCGGCGGCCAGGGTAAGCAAGTTGTTGCGGGCCGCCTCGTTGGTAACCATCAACCAGAGTACGCTGTCCGGAGTTTCTCTTAAAAGGCGACACCATTGTGTGAAGACTGGGCGAATGATTTTGTGGGTTTGGTTAAATGAACAAAAAACGAGTCCTTGTTCGGGAAGTCCCAGAGCGGCTCGCGTAAGTTTTTCAGGTAGAGGGCGCTTCCTGTCGTTGGGTTGATAGGAGTTTGGCATCAGCGCCAACGTTTCGCTGTATTCAGCTTGGTGGTCAAGCGGCGTAACGACGGGATCGCCAATGATGTAATCGGCCAAACGCGGATGGCCGAGTGAGCCGGGGTACCCCAGCCAACTAACAACGATGGGAGCTGGGCGCAGCGCGCAGATATTCAGCCGCTCTCCCTTTGTATAGCCCTTAAGGTCTACAAGAATGTCTATGCCATCGTCGGCAATAGCTTTTGCCGCCTCACTGTAAGAGAGCGACAGAATGTTGCGGAACGCTTCGCAAGCATTCTCAAGACGCTTTCTCAATGAACTGCCATCATCAGGTCCATGGGAGTATAGATATACCTGAGTATGGGCGGGATTCCTTGCTTCAAGGACACCCACCAATAGCATAGCTGTTGCATGGTGATGGAGGTCCGCCGAAAGATAGCCAATTCTTAGCGGTCGTTCCGTAGAAAAGTTCTCCTTTGGAGAGAACAAAGGTAGGGATGAGAGAACCGCGCTTCTTATAGCCTCTGCATGGGCGTATCCGGCCTTTTTTTGATCTGCCCGGTTGCTTCCTTCAATTGACAATATTGCAAACGGATTTGTGTCTCCGCGGAATTCTGGTTCCCGCAATGCCTTGAGTATGTGTTGCGTTTGTTCCTCGGATTCTTGGAAACGGCATTCATTTCTCAGCGTGTGATTCAGCCGAACCCGAATATGGAAATTATTTGGGTCCTTCCGGAGAACGTCGTAAAAGACCTCTGAGGCATTATTGAAAATCTTTAAATCTTCATGAGCTCTCCCGAGATTCCATTTTGCTTCATCATAGTCGGGCTTTAATTCCAGTGCAGCCTTAAGGCAAACAATGGCCTGCTCGGGATGCTCCATTTCGATGAGGGCTACGCCGGCATTATTGAGGCTGATGAAATCCTTGGGATTCAACTCGATGGCTCGGGAATATGCCGCCAGCGCTTGCTGCCAGACACCGAGATGTCGACAAGCTAGACCGAGATTGCAATAGGCGCCCTGATTGTTTGAGGCGATTTCTATGGCCGTAAGCGCACTTTGTCGAGCCTCATCAAACTGAGAGGTTTTGACATATGCCCCTGCAAGATTACTGTGTAATTCGGCATCTCTTGGGGAGAGCGAAAGAGCATCTTGCAATACTGGAATCGCCATCTCGGGATGGCCGAGTTGTATGAAGCTCGCAGCAAGCGCTTTTTTCCCAAAAATGTGCTTTGGGTAACTTCGAAGAAAATCGAGAGCATCTTGCTGTAGGTTTTCCCATTGTCCCTGACTGAACAACTTGATGAGATTGTCGACCTGCTTCTGCAGGGTGACAGCCTGGGGGGAGGGCTTAAACGTTTTTCTATGACTCATTGGACGCTCTGACGGTCAGTTACCGCTAGTCGTTTCAGTTTGGCTTTGCAGCAATTCGACATAACGGTCCAGGGCATTTCCCGGCAATACACCTCGGTTTTGAAGCTCTCGAATGCAATACATGGTCAAGTCCAGGGATCCAAAGCAACAATGCCCAATAAAGGCGAGTTGCTTTATTTGGTCTGGCGAAAGATGCTCCACTCTGGAAAGGTCACGGATGTAAACGATATCCGCTTCCAGCAGTTGGTTCAGGGGCTGCCTCGGATCACCATTGATAACACATGGCGAAATTGGCCATTTTTTTATGGCGGGGAAACTGTGGGGAATAAATCCTTGGCTTCTAAGTTCCAGGTCAATATCCCCAAAGCTGGGTTGATTTTCATACAAAGTAACGAAGGACACTTCCGTTTGTATCGCCACAGCGTTGTTTAATTTCAGTCTTCCTGATTGAAATATTTCAAGCTCCGCACCTTGGACGTCGATTTTCAGCATGTCAAACGCGGTCAGTTCCACTACATCGTCAAGGCGAATGGTGCTGGTGGTAATACGGTCTATGACTTCCCCTAGTGGGCGGAGGACATCAAACAGGGAAAGCGTGCGTTGATCCGGAGTGAGCAGACTGGTCATTCCGGAGGCTTTGCATATGTTCAATATGCGTTCAGTTCCATCGCCGATGACATGGGGCAAATAGGTTTCGTACGGGCCTTTTCGGGCCTGCAATTGAGCCAATGCCTCGGCTTGCGGCTCAAATCCGGTAACTTTGCAAACACCCGCTTCCAACATTTTTTTATATGGAGGATCTCCATCAATGGGATTGGCACCTATATCCACGACGTGTGTAAGTTGTGCCAGTTCCAATAGTTGTGCAAGCCTTTTCATGATTCCTCTACTCTATTTTGGAGCCTTGTATGGCCATGGTAGCTATCTTTCAAATTGCCAAGCCACGGTAGATGTTAAAGCAGTGCAGGTGTCACAACAGCCAACAACTCAACACCTAAAGCGTCATTGTGCCGTATCCACCAGGCCCCCCCTTTTTTAACGGCGCAGTTTATCGAGACCCCGTATAGCAATTGAGTGGCAGCCAATCCCAAGGTTGGCTGATGGCCCACGACTAAGATCGTATTTTTTTTATAGGGCCATTCCAGCGTTTTGATCAAGTCATCGGCGGAGGCGCTGGGCGAGAGAGTTTTTTTTACCAAGTATTTACGGTTCAGTGCATCTGCGGTCTGCTGAGCTCGGACCGCCGGGCTGGCCAGGACAAGCGTTTCTTTGGGTAGGTGCTTATTCAACCAGAGAGCCATTTTCCTGGCCTGATCACGCCCTTTGGTGGTAAGAGCCCGGTCCATGTCGTCCAAGCCTGGGTGGCCGTCTTCCGCTTGAGCATGTCGCCACAAGATCAAGTCCATCCATGTATTCCCTTGGTCTTTATGAGGAAAGTCTCAAGATGTTTGCCGATATCCTTCGTTATTTTTTTGTAATGGGGCAAATGCCACTCACCTATCTGCGATACGACGTTGAATAGCGTGGGGTCGGCATGAACTTGTGAGAGCAACATCATGCCCGCGTTACTCAAGTCATTGAGCCAGCCTAATTCATCTTGCAAGCACGCTAGCTGCTTGGTGGGCAAGTGCGGATGGGCAACGAAGTCCAAGGCGTAACGTAGGCGTTTGACACGAATCCGTAATGCGTGAAGGGTTGGTGGATCGGTAATATTTGCCTCGCACCCTGTACGGGCTAGGTCCTGTAGGAGCGCGCGTACCCTTTTCCGGGCGTAACGATTGAGTGGCATGGAGTTTTGCATTCCCTCTTGTAGGGTTATCCCCCCCGGCCATATGTCATTGATCAACTTGATGGTGTGCAACAAGAAACGACCATAGGTTGGTGATTCAAGATAGGCCACCATTTCGTCACGGATTTTTTTTCGTTTGTCGCCAATCATGGTTGCCATTCTGGCCAAATCAAGAGCGCGGGGATTATCCTGCAGGACGGGAGCAATGATTTCTGTCATCAAAACGTCCATGTCTCTGGCATGACCCAGAACCTTAAGCACCTGCTTCAATCCGGAATTCAATTCTTGGTAGGTCTCCAAGGGTAACAAGGGACGGAAGAATCGCAATGCCGCATCTAAACGCCGGCTGGCAACCCGCATTTGGTGCAGATATTCCGGATCTTCGCCAAGCAGCGCGCCAGACTGGTTTTTTTGTAGGTGTTCAAGGCAGGAGAGGCAGGTCAAACGAAATGCGGACACCGGGTGCATCTCCGGGGCCAATGTCACTGGCCGAATTTTTGTCGGAACAATATCCTCCGATTGGGAAAACAGGCGATAGCCCCTTTCGGCTTTTGAGCAAGGGGAAGGTGTCATCGCTATGCGTGCGCACAGCGCATCAGCCACAGAAAATAGTGACTCGACGCTGCCGCGGGATAATTCCAGTTCTACTTCGGAGATGGGAGTGCTTTTCCCCGCAGCTGTGATTTCCCCTCTGTCCAGCGTAGCCAGAATATGGTCACCAGCTTCGGTGTAGAGGTGCCAGGTCACACGTTTGAAATTGGTTTCAAATATTGGAATCAATTTTTCCTGGATATTGTGGAGAAGCTTGCGGACTTTCTTGTCATTGATCCCTGAGAAGTCAAAGGTGTTCCGATAGGGTTTTTCCCATTCTGGCCGGATGCTGAGGCCCCCTGCTGTATTCCCCGCGCATTTGACGGTTTGTAGCCAACGCTTGCCGTCTTGACGCAAACGTAGGGCGACACCGTGGCGATGGAGCGCCAGATTGGGGGTGTCGTAATAGCGGTTGACCAATGTAGTCGATTGGCGCGATGCGGCGCCGGTCAGCAAGGGGTGTCTTACAAGGCGACCATGCTGATCGGAACGTAATGACAATTTGAGTTCTATTTCTTTGCCCATGGTTTGTTTCTCGTCTGCCTAGCCCTCTATACGCATAGGCCAGCCCCATTCATAGATAAGGGCAGGCTGGAAGGATTTACGTGGTTCCAACTGCGTATCACTCGTCTGAGTCATTTGCAAACCAATGACCGGATTTCCCCCCCAGCTTTTCCAATAATCGCACACCCTCAATCCGCATACCACGATCCACGGCCTTGCACATGTCGTAGATGGTGAGCAGGGCGACGGATACCCCGGTCAGGGCTTCCATTTCCACGCCGGTGCGGCCGAAGGTTTCCGTGGTGACGGTGCAATCCACGGCCTGGCGTTCGGTATCGATATGGAATGCCACCTCCACGTGGGTCAGGCCCAAGGGGTGGCAGAGGGGAATCAGGTCGCCGGTTCGTTTGGTGGCCTGGATGGCGGCGACCCGGGCGATGCCCAGCACATCCCCCTTGGCGGCATCGCCGCTCTGGATCAGGGCCAAGGTGTCGGCGCGCATCACAATGCTGCCCGCGGCGCGGGCCAGACGTCGGGTTTCGGCCTTGCCACCCACATCCACCATATGGGCCTGGCCAGCGGCGTTGAAGTGGGTGAGAGCACTGTGGGGGCTGCGTTCTTTCATGGGAATTCTTATGTAAGCAAAATTAAACGGCAGGGGAACGGTTTCCCGGGAGCAGCTATCATACCGGGCATGAAAAAGTTGTTGCCGTTCCTTGTATTTGCCCTTTTTACGCCCTTTCCTGTCGGTACCTTCTGGGCCGAGGCCCGGGCCGATGGTTTGCCCAATCTGGGCGAGGCCTCCCAGGCCGATTTTTCACCCCAGATGGAACGCAAAGTGGGGGAGGAGGCCATGAACGATATTCGCCTTCATGAGCCCACTTATATCGACGACCCGGAGATCAACGGCTATCTGACCCGTCTGGTGGGGCGTCTGGCGGCCAATCTGGACAAGGGGAGCCAGCAGAGTTTCGAGGTCTTCGCCTTGCGCGACCCCATGCTCAACGCCTTTGCCATGCCCGGCGGCTATATCGGCGTGCATACCGCCTTGATCCTGGCGGCGCAATCCGAGTCGGAACTGGCTTCGGTGCTGGCCCACGAAGTTTCCCACGTCACCCAGCACCATCTGGCCCGGATGGTGAGCAACCAGCAGCAAAGCCAGATGGCAGCCCTGCTAGCCCTTGCTGTCGGGGTGCTGGCGGCCCGGAGCCGGCCCGACCTGGCCATGGGCGCAATGCTAGGCGGGCAGGCGGCGGCCGTGCAGAATCAACTGAGCTATTCCCGGGATTTCGAGCGGGAGGCCGACCGCATCGGCATCCAGTTGCTGGAAAAAAGCGGATTTGATATTCGTGGCATGGGTGCTTTCTTTGTCCGCATGGACAAGTTCGGCCGGATCTATGAAAACGGCGCCCCGGGCTATCTGCGTACCCACCCCCTGACCACGGAACGCATTGCCGACATGGAGAATCGCATCCAGGGCCGGCCCTACAAGCAGGTGGTGGATTCCCTTGCTTTCCATTTGGTGCGGGCCAAGCTGCGCAGCCAGGAAGGCAGCAGCCAGGATGCCGTGACGGAATTTTCCAGCCAGTTGAAGGAACACAAATACGTGTCCGAGGCTGCGGCCCATTACGGCATGGCCCGGGCATGGTTGCGCGACGGCAAACCGGATCAGGCGGAGAAAGAGGTGGACAACCTGAGCCGCCTGAAAATCGCTTCTCCCATGATCGAAACGCTGCTGGCGGAAATCCAGGTCAAACGGGGCGAGGTACCGGCGGCAATCAAGTCATTACGCGCGGCCCGCAGCCAGTATCCGGATGAACTGGGCATCGGCTTGTTGCTGATCGATACCCTCTTGGATGCGGGACGCTTCCAAGAGGCCCTGAGGGTGATTGTGGAAGAGCAGCAGAGTCGTCCTACCGATGCCCGCCTATACTTGCTGATGGCCAGGACCTATGCCGGCCTGAACCAACAATTTCGCCAGCATCGTGCCCTGGCGGAAGGATATCTGTTGCAAGGCGTGCTCCATAGCGCGGTGGAACAATTGGAACTGGCGCAAAAGGCGCCGGACGGGGATTTTTACGAACAGTCCCAGGTAGATGCCCGCTTGCGTACCCTGAGGGCACGGCTGGCGGATGAAAAACTCGAGCGGCGACAATAAGGACAGACTATGACGGAAGCGATAAGCGCGGATAAGGAACTGGATGCCAAAGGCTTGGCTTGTCCCTTGCCCATTTTGCGTACCAAAAAGGCACTGGCGGACATGAGTACGGGGCAGGTGCTCAAAGTGATGGCCACCGACCCGGGCTCCCAGAAGGACTTTGTCGCCTTCGCCAAGCAAACCGGCAATATCCTCGTAGCCAGCGAGGGTGCGAACGGTATTTTTATTTTTTTCCTGCAGCGCAAGTAGCGACCGAAGGGGACGCCAGATAAAAGTGGCGGCGCTGAAAAAGTGCCGGTCACGGCAATTGGCTCCCCTCAATGGTAATCGCATACAGCGGGAAACGACCGAGTTGGTATTCCGTCATCCCCGTGCAAGCGGGGAGCCAGCGGATTCCCCACGAAGGGCGCCCATGAGTCCCCGCTTGCGCGCACTGCTGTCCAGGATAAGTTTTGCGACGTGGAAAGCGCTTGCAAGTAAGCCAAGACCGCAACCCCTCCCGGCCTCCCCTTATCAGGGGAGGGGAGATTCTGCTGACGGTGTCGCCGCTCGGACTCCCCCCCTGACAAGGGGGGGCCGGGGGGTTTTTGAGGTGGTTTCTCTTTCGGGGCTAGGCGCTTAACCCAGTCGCGCCAACTGCGCCTTGAGCTTTTCCACGAGGGCGCTGAAGTCGGCCAGGCGAGCCTTCTCCTGGTCCACCACGGCGGCGGGGGCGCGGGCGACGAAGCTCTCGGTGGACAGCTTCTTTTCGGCCTTGGCGATCTCGCCTTCGACGCGGGTGATTTCCTTGCCCAGGCGTTCCTTCTCGGCGGCCACGTCGATTTCCACCTTCAGCATCAAGCGGTAGTCGCCGACGATCTGCACCGGCGCATCGGAGTCGGGTAATGCCTCGCCTACGGCAGTGACTTCGGACAGCTTGGCCAGGGCGGCCAGATAGGGGCCGTAGGCTTCCATCTTGGCCTTGTCGCCGGCGGCAATCAGCGGCACGCGCAGGGCCGGGGAGAGGTTCATTTCGCCGCGCAGGCTGCGGCAGGCGGTAACCATGGTTTTGAGGGTCTCCACCCAGGCTTCGGCTTCAGCGTTGATGGCGGCTTCGTCGGCCTTGGGATAGGCTTGGGTCATGATGGACTCGCTGCCATCGCCCTTTGCTTTACCGGCAAGAGGAGCCACGGTCTGCCACAGCTCTTCGGTGATGAAAGGGATCAGCGGGTGGGCCAGGCGCAGGATGGTTTCCAGCACCCGCAGCAGGTTGCGGCGGGTGCCGCGCTGCTGGGCTTCGTTGCCGCTCAGTTGTCCTTGCTGGATCTGCACCTTGGCCAGTTCCAGGTACCAGTCGCAATATTCGTCCCAGACGAATTCGTAAATCGCCTTGGCCAACAGGTCAAAGCGGTAGTCGGCGAAATGCTGGGCGACTTCGGCCCCCACCTTTTGCAGACGGCTGACGATCCAGCGGTCGGCTTGGGAGAGTTCGATGGGGCCGATGCCGCCGCAAGCGCCGTGCATGGGAACACCGCAATCCTGTCCTTCGCAATTCATCAACACGAATCGGGTGGCGTTCCACAGCTTGTTGCAGAAGTTGCGGTAGCCCTCGCAGCGCTGCATGTCGAACTTGATGTCACGGCCGGGGGAGGCGAGGCTGAGGAAGGTGAAGCGCAGGGCGTCGGTGCCGACGCCGGAGATGCCCTCGGGGAATTCCTTGCGGGTGCGTTTCTCGATCTTCTGCGCGTCGCGGGGATTCATCAGGCCGGTGGTGCGCTTGGCCACCAGATCGTCGAGGCTGATGCCGTCGATCAGGTCGATGGGGTCCAGTACGTTGCCCTTGGACTTGGACATTTTCTGGCCTTCCGCGTCGCGGATCAGACCGTGCACATAGACGTGTTTGAAGGGGATCTTGCCGGTGATGTGCTTGGTCATCATCACCATCCGGGCGACCCAGAAGAAAATGATGTCGAAGCCGGTGACCAGCACCGTGGACGGCAGGTAGAGGTCCATGGCCGGATTGCTCTTCTCCGGCCATTCCGGTGTCCAATCCAGGGTGGAGAAGGGCCATAGGGCGGAGGAGTACCAGGTGTCGAGCACGTCGTCGTCACGCTTGAGGCCGCCGGTGTAGCCGTCGGCCGTGGCCTGGGCATAGGCCTCTTCCTCGCTGTGGGCGACGTAGATGCGGCCGTCGTCGCTGTACCAGGCGGGGATTTGATGGCCCCACCAGAGCTGGCGCGAGATACACCAGTCCTGG
>RXJP01000028.1:22779-62608 GCA_003963315.1 Rhodocyclaceae bacterium
CCACTGGTTGTAGGTGTTGACCCAGTTCTCGGGAACGAACTTGATTTCACCGGAGGCCACTGCTTCGATGGCCTTGCCGACGATGGAGGTGCCGTCGGGGCCGGCCTTGCTCATGGCGACGAACCATTGGTCGGTGAGCATGGGCTCGATCACGGCGTTGGTGCGGTCGCCGCGGGGCACCATCAGCTTGTGGGGTTTGACGCTTTCCAGCAGGCCGGCGGCTTCCAAGTCTTCGACGATCACTTTACGGGCGTCGTAGCGGTCGAGGCCGCGGTACTTCTCAGGGCCGTGCTCGTTGATGCGAGCGTCGAGGGTGAAGATGCTGATCGGGGTCAGGTGGTGGCGATGGCCTACCTGCCAGTCGTTGAAGTCGTGGGCCGGGGTGATCTTGACGCAGCCGGTGCCGAATTCCTTGTCCACGTAGCTGTCGGCGACGATGGGGATTTCCCGGTCGCAGAGGGGCAGCTTGACCATCTTGCCGACCAGGGCGGTGTAGCGCTCGTCTTCCGGGTTCACCGCCACGGCCACGTCGCCGAGCAGGGTTTCGGGACGGGTGGTGGCGACCACCAGTTCACCGCTGCCGTCAGCCAGGGGATAGCGGATGTGCCAGAGGGAACCGTCTTCCTCTTCGCTCACTACTTCCAGGTCGGATACGGCGGTGAGCAGCTTCGGGTCCCAGTTCACCAGGCGCTTGCCGCGGTAGATCAGGCCTTCCTTGTAGAGACGGACGAAGGTCTCGGTGACGATCTTGGACAGGCCCGCGTCCATGGTGAAGCGTTCCCGGCTCCAGTCGGGGCTGGTGCCGAGGCGGCGCATCTGCTTGGTGATGGAACCGCCGGAGTATTCCTTCCATTCCCAGACCTTTTCCAGGAATTTTTCGCGGCCCAGATCATGGCGGGAGATACCTTGGGCGTCCAGTTGCCGTTCGACGACGATTTGGGTGGCGATACCGGCATGGTCTGTGCCCGGTTGCCACAGGGTATTGTCGCCGCGCATGCGGTGGTAGCGGGTCAGGGCGTCCATGATGGCCTGGTTGAAACCGTGGCCCATGTGCAGGGTGCCGGTGACGTTGGGCGGCGGCAACTGGATACAAAAATTGTCCTGCTTGGACGTGTCCATGCCGGCGGCGAAGTAATTGCGGGATTCCCAAATCGGGTACCAGCGCCGCTCGATGTCGGCGGGCTCGAAGCTCTTGGCGAGTTCCATGGAGTGAAGGCGGGGAAAGTGAAAACAGGTTGCCGCCCGGGCGGGGAGGGCGCCTAGGCTGAAAGGGCGGAATTATACCTGCCGCAGCGGGTTCAATCCTGGGGCGGGGAAGGTGGTGTCTGTGCAGTCGAGGGGCGGGCGAGGGCGGCTTGCAGGCGAGGCAGCAGGTCTTCCCGGGCTTCCCGGGTGATACGCTCCACCAGGTGGTCGGCCACGCCGTCCAGCACACGCAGCACGGCTTCGGTCAAATGCATGTCCAGCCAGTCTTCCAACTCCCGGCTCAGGGCGGCCTGGGCTTCCGCTGTGAGCGTAGGCGCGGCGGAGGCGCTCGCAGCCGGCGCCGGACCCTCCACCACGTCGGTCAGCAGCGGCACGTCGTCCTCCGCCGGCGGACGCAGGCGGGTCATGAAAGCATCGGCGGCGCCCATGAGATCTCGTTCGGTGTCGGAGCGGTCCGGCGTGTTCTCAAAGTCCACTGGCAATGTCCTTGAACTGCACTTCGCAGCCCTGTTCCTTGTATTGGCGGGCCCTGTCCCGGGCGGGCAGGCGCACGGCATCGTCGGTGCTGACGATTTCCACCAAGGTGTCGAAACCGGCCATATCGCCAGGCATTTCGTCGCTCAGATTGAGCAAGCTGGGCGTGGTTTCACTGCCGAGGATGCGGTCGGTAATGACCACGGGGGTTTCCGCCGCCAGGGGCGAGTCGCCCCGGCAGTGGGGAATGAAGCCGATGGCCGGGGCGATCCACAACTGTCGATCCAGTCGTTCCGCCAGCTCCCGTTGGGGGGCAAAGACCGTCACCCGCTCGCGGCGGCTCCAAGCGGCGGCGATCCAGGCGGCGGCAGCCTGGATGCGGTCGTCGGTACCGTGGAGAAACTGGACGCGGGGCACGAATTATTTCGCCTTGCCGCTTTTTGGCGTGGGTTTCGCGAGGGCTTTGGCCGCAATCTTGGGAACGGCTTTGACCATCTTTGCAGGCTTTGCTGCAGCGGCTCGTTGCATCAGGAAATGGGTCAGCAGGGGTACCGGCCGGCCAGTAGATCCCTTCTGCGCATTGCCGCGATAGGAGGTGCCGGCTATGTCCAGATGCGCCCATTTGTACTTCTCGGCGTAGCGGGCCAGGAAGCAGGCGGCGGTGATGGTGCCGCCCCAACGGCCGCCGATGTTGGCCATGTCGGCGAAGGGGCTCTTCAGCAGTTCCTGGTAGTCGTCCCACAGGGGCAATTGCCAGGCCCGGTCGTAGCTGGCTTGGCCTGCGGTAAGGAGTTCCGCCGCCAGGGCATCATCGTTGGCGAGGAGGCCGGTGGCGACATTGCCCAGGGCCACCACGCAGGCGCCGGTGAGCGTGGCGACGTCTACCACCACTTCGGGATTGAAACGTTCCACATAGGTGAGGGCATCGCACAGGATAAGGCGGCCTTCGGCATCGGTGTTGAGGATCTCCACCGTCTGGCCGGACATGGAGGTGACAATGTCGCCGGGTTTGATGGCGGAGCCGCCGGGCATGTTTTCCGTGGCGGCGACGACGCCGACGATATTGAGGGGAAGCTTCAATTTTGCCGCGCTCTTGAGGGTGCCGAGCACACTGGCCGCGCCGGACATGTCGTACTTCATCTCGTCCATGTCGGGAGCCGGCTTGAGGGAAATACCGCCGGTGTCGAAGGTGACCCCCTTGCCTACCAATACCACGGGCCTGGCATCCTTGGCGCCGCCCTTGTAATGGCAGATGATGAATTTGGGCGGTTCATGGGAACCCTGGGCCACGGCGAGCAGGGTGTTCATGCCCAGTTTTTTCATGTCGGCCCGGTCCAGCACATCCACCTTGAAGCCGAACTCCTTGCCCAAGGCCACGGCCTGCTTGGCGAGGTAGGTGGGGGTGCAGTGGTTGCTGGGCAGGTTGGCCAGGTCCTTCATCAGCTTTTGCCCTTCGGCAATGGCTTTGCCTTCCACCAGGGCTTGGGCGGCTGCCTCGTCACCGCTAAGGAAGGCGAGCTTGCCCAGGGGGCGGGCGTCCTTGTCTTTCTTGGATTTGAGCTGGTCGAATTTGTACAGGCTTTCTTCGGCGGCGATGACCGCTTGGCGTACCTGCCAAGCACCATCCCGCGCCTTGACCGGAGCGTCGCAGAAGGCGATTACGGCATCCTTGCTGCCGGTGCCCTTGGCGGCGGCAACCGCGGCGGCGATGGCGGCGCGGTAAGCCTTCTCGTTGAATTCGGCGGCCTTGCCCAGGCCCAGCAACAGCAGGCGGGCGGCGGCAACGCCCTCTCCTCCTGCCAGCAATAACGTGGTGCCGGCTTTGCCGGTAAGGTCGCCGCTCTTGACGGCTTTGGCGATGGCATGGCCGCAGGCTTTATCTACGGCCTTCCCGCTTTCGGTAAGCCCCCCGTCTTCATAGACGCCGAGCACCAGACAGTCGGTTTTCAGCTTTTCCGGGGCCTGATTCTTTATGCTAAATTCCACGCGCAACTCCTCTCACCGATTGGGGGCGGCCTGCCCACTTGGACCTGCCGAGAATAATGCGGTGATTATCCCCAATCCCTTGTCCCAGATAAAGCCTAAATGATTTTTCAGCGCGCCTTGTTGCGGGAGTTCTCTCAAACCGCAGTGGCCGTCTTCGTCGCCCTATTCGCCATTCTGTTGACCACCCAGCTGATCCGCCTGCTGGGCGAGGCGGCGGGAGGCAAGCTCGCCTCCGAGGCCGTAGTGGCCTTGCTGGGGTTCGGCGCGCTCAACTATTTGCCGGTACTGCTCTCCCTTACCCTGTTCGTGGCGGTGTTGATGACGCTTTCCCGCTGGTACCGGGATTCGGAAATGGTGGTGTGGTTCGCCGCCGGCGTGCCCTTGACCGCCTGGGTGCGGCCGGTGCTCAAGTTCGCCCTGCCCCTGGTGCTGGCCATTGCCATTCTTTGCATGTTCCTTTCCCCCTGGGCCTTGAGCAAGAGCGCGGCCTATCGGGAACGCATGGACAACCGTGACGATGTGTCCAAAGTTTCCCCCGGCAGTTTCAACGAGTCTGCCGGCGCTGACCGGGTGTTTTTCGTAGAGGCGGTGGCGGGGGATGCCAGCAAAGTACGGAATATCTTTGTCAGTTCCGTCCAGCAGGGCCGTCTTGGGGTGATGGCCGCCGCCGAAGGGCATACGGAAACCATGGCCAACGGCGACCGTTTCCTGGTGATGGATCACGGCCGGCGCTATGAAGGCACCCCGGGTACCGCCGACTACCGGGTCATGGAATTCGAACGTTACGCGGTGCGGGTGGAAACCAAGGAAACCCGGGGCGTCGAGCAAAGCCCGGGCCATTTGCCGCTGGTGCAACTGCTGCGTAATCCGACGCCGCCAAATCTTGGGGAATTGGTCTGGCGTTTCGGCCTGCCCCTGGCGGCCATCAATCTGGCCCTGCTGGCTATTCCCCTTTCCTTCGTCAATCCCAGGGCAGGCAGGGCGACCAACCTGATTTTCGCCATCCTCGCCTACATGATCTACAGCAATCTGCTGAGCATCAGCCAAGCCTGGGTGCGCCAGGGTCGCCTGCCATTCGAAGTGGGGGTGTGGAGCGTGCATGTGGTCATGCTGGTCGTCATGTTGTTGCTGTTCTGGCGGCGGTTATCAACGATTTCCTGGGCAAGACTATGGCGCTGAAGGTCTTCGAACGCTATCTCGCCCGGGAGATCTACGGCGCCACGGCCCTGGTGCTGACCGCCTTCCTGATGTTGTTCGCTTTTTTCGACCTGATCGGAGAAGTGCAGCAATTGGGGACGGGCAATTACCAATTGCCCCAGGCGGTGATGTTCGTCACCCTGACCATGCCGGGAAGGTTCTATGAACTTTCCCCTATCGCGGTATTGATCGGCACCCTGTATGCCTTGACCTATCTGGCACGACATTCGGAGATTACGGTGCTGAGGGCCTCGGGCTTGTCCACCGCAACCCTGATGAAATCCCTGCTGAAACTGGGAGGCGTTTTCGTGCTGCTCACCTTCCTAATGGGGGAGTTCGTCGCTCCCCACGCTGAACGGGCGGCGCAGCAGTTGCGCCTGCGCGCCATGAGCGCCATGGTTGCCCAGGAGTTTCGCAGCGGTCTTTGGGTGCGGGATGAACACTCTTTCATCAATGTCCGCGATGTCTTGCCCGACTCGAGCTTGAAGGAGGTGCGCATCTATGATTTCGATGAGCGGTTCCGCTTGTTGGACATCGTCGAGGCGGAAAGCGGCAGCTATGAGGAAGATGGGCGCTGGGCCTTGCAGGGCGTGGTCAAGACCAGTTTCGAGACCTCCCGTTCCCAGGTGGAACGCCGGGATAACATGGTATGGCAGTCGGCGTTGACGCCGGACATCCTTTCCGTGTTGTTGGTGGTGCCGGAAAAGATGTCCATCGTCAGCCTTTACCAATACATCCGCCACCTGGATGAAAATCACCAGAAGACCGATCGCTACGAAATAGCCTTCTGGAAAAAACTCAGCTATCCCTTCTCGGTGCTGGTCATGATGTTGTTGGCGCTGCCTTTCGGCTTCCTGCAGGTGCGCAGCGGCGGCGTGAGCCTGAAGGTGTTTACCGGCATCATGTTGGGTATCGGCTTCCACCTGCTCAATGCCCTATTCTCCAACCTGGGCGCTATCAACAGCTGGCAGCCCGTGTTGTCGGCCATTACGCCCGGGGCAATCTTCCTGCTGGGCGCAGCGACGATGCTGTGGTGGGTGGAGCGGCGTTAACGATCGCCCGAGGGCGTCTTGAAAACGATGCGGGTGCCTGCCAGCCGGTCATGGAGGAATTGGCGATCCCGGTCGAATAGTGCCCAGACCAAGCCTGCTCCGTAAAACAGGATGCCTGCCCAGGCCAGGCAATAGCGCAATATGGCCTGATTCAGGGTGGGGGCTGATCTATCAAGGGATTGCACTTGGATCTTCCAGGTTTGCATGGCAAGGGTTTGCCCGCCGTGGCGCCAATACCAGAGGAAATAAGCCCCCATGACCACAAAAACGTGAGCCAGCAGCACCGGCCCCGGCGGCGTGACATGGAATACCACGCCGAGAACGAGATAGGGCGCCATGAACGTCAGGGAAAGCACGCCCAGCATCAAAAGGCATTCGTAAAGCAGGCTGGCGAGGCGGCGACGGATTCCTGGCAATGATGCAGCGGGCGTCGTAGCGGACTGGACGATTTTATTTTCCTGACGCAGAAGGCGGAGTCGCCGGCGTTGAAAGACCCAGCGGAAGGGCGGCCTCCGGTGCCATGGCGGATAGCGCTGGCGCGGCAACCTTCGCACCCGGGGCCAATTTGAGGGTAGGACGCTGGCTGAGGGGCTTGATCACCGGGTTTGTCGCGGAGTTCAATGGCGGTTGTACTTTCTTGCTGGCAGCCTGTTTTTTCAGCCGCTGCTTTTCTTCTTCAGGCAGGTCCTGATATTCGGTCCATTTCTGTTTGATGATTTCGCGCTTTTCCGGACTGGCGTGCTTCAAGCTTTTGTACTTTTCCCGGGCATTCCGGCGTTCTTCCGGGCTCAGCTTCACCCAGTTCAGCATCTGCTTTTGGATGCGTTCCTGTTCGCTGGCCTGCATTGCCGGATAGCGCTGGGCTATACCCATCCATTTGAGGCGACGCTCGGGCTCCAGGCTGTCCCATTCCCCGCCCAACGGGGCTAGTACCTGTTTTTGCTGCTCACTCAGTTGTGCCCAGGAAGGCTGTTCCAGTGGGGTAACCGCATGGGATGCGGGTAAAGCAAGCAGGGCTCCGGCAGCCAACGCTCCACCGATCAGTTGTCGGAAGCGGCGCTGTTGTCTTCGAGCCATGTGCGGAATCCTTGGTCGGTATAGGCGTCTACGGGGAGGTCGTCGGCGAGTAATGCCGTATCGATGTCGGCGTAATCTTCGGTTTTTTGAATGGTGTTCCAGTAATAGGTCCCCGCCATGCCCGCCACCAAGGCAAGCACCATCAAGGCGGAACGTAATTGGAGCCCAATACCGTAGCTGGAGGAGACGCGCAGTCCCGCCAGATGAAGCCCGCCCGTTTGAACAGTCTGGTGTTCAAGTGCAAATTGGGAAGCTGCCTTGAGGCGGTTGGAAATCTCCTCCGGTAACTCCCGACAGGCTGCATCCAAGCTTTGCCGTACCAAAACGGCCAAGCGTTGTTCCTGTTGTTGCTCGATAAGAGAGTTCATAGGGTGATTCCTTTTGCTTTCAATGCCTGAGCCAAGGCTTGCGTTGCTCGCGAACAATGGGTTTTGACACTGCCTTCCGAACACCCCATGGCGATAGCGGTTTCTGCAATGTCCATCTCTTCCCAGTAACGCATGAGGAACGCTTCCCGTTGACGTGGCGGAAGTTTTTCAATTTCCTTTTCCAATACAGCCCGAAGTTGTGTCCTTTCGGCGTCCCCATGGGGCGTCGGGGTATTCGACAGGTGCTCGGTGGCCAAAGTTTCGAGGGGATCGGCATCTTCGTCGTCCCCAGGGCTCAGGGCCGAGAGCAGGGTGGTCCAAAGGGAGCGGACCTTCTGCCGACGGTAATAGTCACGGATGGTGTTTTGCAGGATGCGTTGGAACAGCATCGGAAATTCGTTTTCCGGCCGGTCACCGTACTTTTCCGCCAGTTTGAGCATCGAATCCTGCACGATGTCCAAGGCCGCGTGGTCGTCCTGAACGGCATAGGCCGCCTGCTTGAAGGCGCGCCGTTCAACGTCTGCAAGGAAATGGGATAGTTCGTTTCGGGTAGCCAGCCTGGGCCTCTTATCGGTGCTTTAGCAATGTAATTCGTAGGGGCTTTGTGAGGCTCTATCCGGGCTTCAGCCTTGACCAAATCGGTGCGAATCGTTAAGGTTGCGGGTTTTCCAGCGAAACCGCTGGTCTTGTATAAAACAGAAAAATGGCGGGAAACATGCAACTGACGGGTGCGGAGATTGTAATGAGGTGCCTCCAGGAAGAAAAGGTCGACCATGTGTTCGGCTATCCTGGTGGGTCTGTTCTGCATATTTATGATGAATTGTTCAAGCAGGACAAGGTAAAGCACATTCTCGTGCGCCATGAACAGGCTGCCGTCCATGCGGCAGATGCTTATTCCCGTTCCTCCAACAAGGTGGGGGTTGCCCTGGTGACCTCCGGTCCCGGCGTGACCAATGCGGTGACTGGCATTGCCACCGCTTACTGCGATTCCATTCCCCTAGTGGTGCTGACCGGCCAGGTGCCCACCTATTACATTGGCCAAGACGCCTTCCAGGAATGCGATACCGTGGGTATTACCCGTCCCTGCGTAAAGCACAATTTTTTGGTCAAGGACGTCAAGGATCTCGCGATCACCCTGAAAAAGGCTTTCTATCTGGCCAAGACCGGCCGGCCCGGCCCGGTGCTGGTGGATATTCCCAAGGATGTGAGCGCTGCAAAGTGCGATTTCCACTATCCCAAGGAAATCACCATTCGTTCCTACAACCCGGTGGTCAAGGGACATAGCGGCCAGATCAAGAAGGCGGTCAAGCTGTTACTGGAAGCCAAACGCCCCATGATCTACACCGGCGGCGGCGTGATCCTTTCTGATGCTTCCGACAAGTTGATCAAGCTGGTTCGCACCCTGGGTTTCCCCATTACCCAAACCTTGATGGGGTTGGGCGGCTATCCGGCCACGGACAAGCAGAACCTGGGCATGCTGGGCATGCACGGCACCTATGAGGCCAATATGGCCATGCAGCATTGCGATGTGCTGCTGGCTATCGGCGCACGCTTCGATGATCGGGTGATCGGCAATCCGGACAATTTCGGATCGATCCCGCGCAAGATCATCCATGTGGATATCGATCCTTCCTCCATTTCCAAGCGGGTGAAGGTGGATGTGCCCATCGTCGGCCATGTGCCCGACGTGCTGGCTGAGCTGCTGGCTTTGCTGGAAGAGGGTCAGGCCAAGCCCGATGCCAAGCATCTGGCCGCCTGGTGGAAGGACATCGGCGAGTGGCGCAGCAAGGATTGCCTCAAGTTCCCCCAGGGGGACGACGTCATCATGCCCCAGTTCGTGGTGCAGAAACTTTATGAGGTGACTGGCGGCGACGCCTTTGTTACGTCCGACGTGGGCCAGCACCAGATGTTCGCCGCCCAATATTACGGCTTCGACAAGCCCCGCCGCTGGATCAACTCCGGCGGCCTCGGCACCATGGGGGTGGGCCTGCCCTACGCCATGGGCGTGAAATTCGCCAATCCCGAGGCCACTGTGGCCTGCGTTACCGGCGAAGCTTCGATCCAGATGTGCATCCAGGAATTGTCCACCTGCAAGCAGTTCCGGCTGCCCCTCAAGATCATCAACCTCAACAACCGCTATCTGGGCATGGTGCGCCAGTGGCAGGAAATGTTCCACGGCAACCGCTATGCCGAGTCCTATCTGGATTCTTTGCCGGATTTCGTCAAGCTGGCCGAATCCTACGGTCACATCGGCATGCGCATCGAAAAACCCGCCGACGTGGAGCCGGCTCTGCGTGAAGCCTTCACCAAGCATAAGAACGACCTCGTCTTCATGGATTTCATCACCGACCAGAAGGCCAACGTATTCCCCATGGTCGCAGCGGGCAAAGGCTTGTCCGAGATGATCCTGGCCGAAGACCTGTAAGGCGATAAGAACATGCGACACATCATTTCCATCCTGATCGAAAACGAAGCCGGCGCCCTTTCCCGCGTTGCCGGCCTGTTCTCCGCCCGTGGCTACAACATCGAGACCCTGACCGTCGCGCCCACGGAAGATTCTTCCCTATCCCGCATGACCATCGTCACTAATGGTTCCGACGATGTGATCGAGCAGATCACCAAACAGCTCAACAAGCTGGTGGACGTGGTCAAGGTCGTGGACCTGTCCGAAGCGCCCCATGTGGAGCGGGAGCTGATGCTGGTCAAGGTGCGCGCCGCCGGCAAAGACAGGGAAGAGATGAAACGGATGGCGGACATCTTCCGCGGCCGTATCATCGACGTGACCGAAACCACCTATGTGATCGAGCTGACGGGTACTTCGTCCAAGCTTGATTCATTCATCGAGGCCCTGGACAAGGCCCTCATCCTCGAGACCGTACGCACCGGGGTTTCCGGCATCGGGCGCGGCGATCGCATCCTCAAAATCTGATCTGATATTTAAAACAAGGGGTTTTCATGAAGGTTTATTACGACAAGGACGCAGACCTGTCCCTCATCAAAGGCAAGCAGGTCACCATCGTGGGTTACGGCTCCCAGGGCCATGCCCATGCCCAGAACCTGAAGGAATCCGGCGTGAATGTCACCGTCGGCCTGCGCAAGGGCGGTGCTTCCTGGGACAAGGCGGTCAAGGCCGGCCATAACGTCAAGGAAATCGCCGACGCCGTGAAGGGCGCCGATGTGGTCATGATCCTCCTGCCCGACGAACAGCAGCCCGACGTGTACTACGGCCACGTGGCCCCCAACCTCAAGGCCGGCGCCTCCCTGGCCTTCGCCCACGGCTTCAACGTCCATTACAACCAGATCGTGCCCCGCGCCGATGTGGACGTGATCATGGTCGCCCCCAAGGGCCCCGGCCACACTGTGCGCTCCGAGTACCTCAAGGGCGGCGGCGTGCCGACCCTGATCGCGGTCTATCAAGACGTTACCGGCAAGGCCAAGGATGTGGCCCTGTCCTACGCGGCAGCCAACGGCGGCACCAAGGGCGGCGTGATCGAAACCAACTTCCGCGAAGAGACCGAGACCGACCTCTTTGGCGAACAGGCCGTGCTCTGCGGCGGTGCCGTGGAACTGGTGAAGATGGGCTTCGAAACTCTCACCGAAGCCGGCTATGCGCCCGAAATGGCTTACTTCGAATGTCTGCACGAACTCAAGCTGATCGTGGACCTGATGTACGAAGGCGGCATCGCCAACATGAACTACTCCATCTCCAACAACGCGGAGTATGGCGAGTACGTGACCGGTACCGAGGTCATCAACGAGGAATCCCGCAAGGCCATGCGCAATGCCCTGAAGCGCATCCAGACCGGCGAATACGCCAAGATGTTCATCCTCGAAGGACGTACCAACTATCCTTCCATGACAGCTCGCCGTCGTCTCACTGCCGCTCATCCCATCGAGCAAGTGGGCGAGCAGTTGCGCGACATGATGCCCTGGATCAAGAAGAACAAGCTGGTGGACCAAAGCAAGAACTAAGCTTCGGCCAGTCGCTTGAAAGGGAAGGGCACAGCTGGGCTGTGCCCTTTTCCATCCTGAGTACGTGACGCGTACTCGACCATACTTCAGGAAAACGCCCCGAGATGCAGCCCAACTATCCCCATCCCCTGCTGGCCCGCGAAGGCTGGCCCTTCATCGGCGGTTCCTTCGTTCTCGCCCTGCTGGCCTCTTGGCTGTGCGGCGCCTGGTCGGCCCCCCTCTGGCTGATCTTCGTTTTTTGCGTCCAGTTTTTCCGCGATCCGCCCCGGCAGATTCCCGGCGGCGACAAGAGTGTGCTGTCTCCTGCCGATGGGCGCATCGTCGCTATTGAGCCGGTGCGCGACCCCTGGCTTGATCGGGATGCCCTCAAGATCAGCGTCTTCATGAACGTCTTCAATGTGCATTCCAACCGCAGTCCCATGGACGGGGACGTGGTGCAGCGTTGGTACCATCCGGGCAAGTTCGTGAATGCCGATCTGGATAAGGCCTCCCTCGAAAATGAGCGCAACGCCTTGCACGTCCGTACTGCCGGCGGCCAGGACATTACCTGCGTGCAGGTGGCCGGTTTGATCGCCCGGCGCATCCTCTGCTATGTGGAGGCCGGCGCCAAACTGACCCGCGGCCAACGCTATGGCTTCATCCGTTTCGGCTCCCGGGTGGATCTGTACCTACCCACCGATGTGCGGGTGAAGGTGGCTATCGGCGAAAAAGTCAGCGCCACCAGCACCATCCTGGCCGAGCTGCCTTGAGTGTGGCTGCCCGCGCTCTGTGGCTGCGGATACAATGAACGCCCCTTAGCCGACGTTGATCCCCATGCCTGAAATCCGTCACCGCCGATCGCTGGTCAATCCCGAGCTGCGCCGGCGCGGCATCTATATCCTGCCCAACCTGTTCACCACTGCGGCACTGTTCGCCGGCTTCTATGCCATCGTCCAGGCCATGAACCAGAATTTCGAGGCAGCGTCGGTGGCGATTTTTATCGCCATGGTGCTGGATGGCCTCGATGGCCGGGTGGCGCGCATGACCCGCACCCAGAGCGCTTTTGGCGCCGAATACGACTCCCTTTCCGATATGGTCTCCTTCGGTGTGGCCCCGGCCCTGGTGGCCTACGAATGGGCGCTCAAAGGGCTAGGCAAGTGGGGTTGGATCGCCGCTTTCATCTATTGCGTCGGCGCGGCCCTGCGTCTAGCCCGCTTCAACACCAACATCGACGTGGTGGACAAGCGTTACTTCCAGGGCATGCCCAGCCCCGCCGCTGCCGCCCTGGTCGCCGGCCTGGTCTGGGTCATGCTGGACAATGGTTGGAGCGGCGCCGAAGCCCGCTGGTATGCCTTCGCACTGACCATCTTCGCCGGCATCACCATGGTCAGCAATGTGCGCTACTACTCGGGCAAGGACATCAACCTGCGCAAGAGCGTGCCTTTTATTTTCGTCGCCGGCACCGCCCTGGTTTTCGCCCTGGTGTCCAGCTATCCGCCCGGCTATCTGTTCGGCTTGTTCCTCTGTTACGCCCTGTCCGGCTACGTATTGCTGGTGACAGGGTGGCTGGGCCGCAGGTCCAGCGCCAGGAATAGCCCCAAAGTCTGATTACACTGTTTTGATTCGGAGCGCCTCATGGCCCAAGACCAACTCATCATTTTCGACACCACCCTGCGCGACGGCGAACAAAGTCCAGGCGCCTCCATGACACGCGAGGAGAAGCTGCGCATCGCCCGGCAACTGGAAAAAATGCGGGTGGATGTGATCGAAGCCGGCTTCCCAGCCGCTTCCAACGGCGACTTCGAGTCGGTGCGGGCCGTGGCTGAAATCATCAAGGATGCCACCGTGGCAGGTCTCTGCCGGGCTTCCGACAAGGATATTTCCCGGGCATTGGAAGCGATCAAACCCGCCAAGTCGGGGCGCATCCACACCTTCATCGCCACCAGCCCCATCCACATGGAAAAGAAGCTGCGCATGACGCCGGACGAGGTGATCGTCGCCGCGTGCAACGCCGTGCGCTTCGCCCGTAATGGCATCGACAATGTGGAATTCTCCTGCGAGGATGCCGGCCGTTCCGAGCTGGATTTCCTCTGCCGCATCATCGAGGCGGTGATCAAGGAAGGCGCCGGCACTATCAACATTCCCGACACCGTCGGTTACAACGTGCCCGAGCAGTTCGCCGAGCGCATCCACCAGTTGCGCGAGCGCATCCCCAATTCGGACAAGGTGGTCTGGTCCGTCCATTGCCACAATGACCTGGGCCTGGCGGTGGCTAACTCCTTGGCCGCGGTGCGGGCCGGCGCCCGTCAGGTGGAATGCACCATCAATGGCCTGGGTGAGCGCGCAGGGAATGCCGCCCTGGAGGAAATCGTGATGGCGGTGCGCACCCGCCAGGATATCTTCAACTGCGATACCCGTATCGACACCACGCAGATCGTCGCTGCCTCCAAATTGGTCTCCGGCATCACCGGCTTCCCCGTTCAGCCCAACAAGGCCATCGTCGGCGCCAACGCTTTTGCCCATGAGTCCGGCATCCATCAGGACGGCGTGCTCAAGCATCGCGAAACCTACGAGATTATGCGTGCCGAGGATGTGGGCTGGAATACCAACAAACTGGTGTTGGGCAAGCATTCCGGCCGCACTGCCTTCAAGGCCCGTTTGCAGGAGCTGGGCATTGAAGTGGATTCCGAACAGGTGCTCAACGCCGCCTTCACCCGGTTCAAGGAACTGGCCGACAAGAAGCATGAAATCTTCGATGAAGACCTCCATGCGCTCATGTCCGAAGAGGTTACGACCCCAGAGCAGGAGCGCTTCCGTCTGCTGTCTTCCCGGTTCCATTCAGAAACCGGCGAACTGCCCTTGGCGGCCATCACCATGTCCGACAACGGCCAAGAACATCATGCTGAATCCTCAGGCAGCGGTCCCGTGGATGCCGCCCTGAAGGCGATTGAAAGCGTCGTGAACAGTGGGGCGGAGCTGCTGTTGTATTCCGTCAATGCGATCACCACCGGCACCGATGCCCAGGGCGAAGTGACGGTGCGCCTCTCCAAGGGCGGCCGGGTGGTAAACGGCCTGGGGGCCGACACTGACATCGTGGTGGCCTCAGCCCGGGCCTACATCAACGCCCTCAATAAGCTATTGTCGGGGCAGGAGCGGATCAATCCCCAGGGGGATGTTTGACCGGGTGCAGGTTCGCCTTGCTCCCGGTGAGCTTGGCGTACCAGGCCGTGCTGGCGAAGAAAACCAGCGTCAGCACGGTTTCCGCGACTCCGAGTTGGCGGGACAGGACGGCGGCATCGCTGGTCGCCCGTAGCAGGCCTTCGCCGACATACAGCAGGATCAACAGCGAGGCCCACTGGTAGGTGTAACGTCGGCCCTTGAGGATGCCCATCAGGGGCAGCAGCAGGGGCAGGGTCTTGAGCACCAGCATTGATCCTCCCGGGCGCAAGGGGGCCAGCCATAGCTCCCAGGCGAGGCAGAGGGCGATCAAGGCGATCAGGCTCAGGCTGCTGACAAGGTTCAGCTTACGAATCATGGTGTGGGTGGGCGGGCAATGCGCCCCAAGATCAATCGAGGCCGGATTATATGCATCTCCTCCTGTTGCCATGGCGCGTGTTCAAGCGCTTTCTCGACGAACGCTGTAGTCAGACGGCGGCGGCGTTGTCCTTTGCCACCTTGCTCGGCCTGGTGCCCATGATCGCCGTGGCCGCCGCCATCATGACCCGCCTTCCCCTGGCGGATAGCCTGGGCGCCGCGGTCCAGAAGTTCATCCTGGCCAACTTCTTGCCGGAAAAAGCGGGCACGATCATCGCCCGTTATATTGGCCTGTTCGCCCAGAAAGCGGAGCGGCTGACCTGGATTGGCGCCCTGGCCCTGGCTGCCACGGCCCTGATGCAAATGCTCACCATCGAGCACGCCTTCAACCAGATCTGGAAGGTGAAGGAGAACCGCCCCTTCCTGCGCCGGGTGGCGATGCATATATTGGCTTTACTGCTGGGGCCGGTGGTGTTCGGCGTCAGTATCGGCCTGGTCACCTATGTGGCCACCATGTCCCTGGGGCTGGTGCCGGAATGGAAGGCGGCCACCGTGTGGGTCTTCCGTATCCTTTCCTTCCTGTTTTCCAGCGCCATGTTCACGCTCCTCTACTGGAAGGTGCCGAACCGCACGGTGGAAAAGCATCATGCCCTGGTTGGCGCGGTAGTGGCCTCCCTGGGATTCGGCCTGATGCAATGGCTGTTTGCGGGCTATGTCTCTGGCGTGTCCAGCTATCGCGTGATGTATGGCGCCTTTGCCGCCATCCCCATTTTTTTGGCATGGCTCTATTTTTCCTGGGGGGTGATCCTGGTGGGGGCGCTGATCTGCGCCGACTTGGCGGGGAAAGGCGGCGGGCGCAGACCGGGCTAGCTGCGGCCGATACGCTGGAATTCGAAGACCTCGATGCCGCTGGTCTGATGGCGCGGTGCGCCGCGCAGGCAGGAGGTGATGCGCAATTGCCCGGATTTCTCAGTGAGTAGGGTGAAGGTATTCACGTCGCCCCAGTCCTCCCGGGGGGCGAGTAGCGTTTCCCGGGTCTCCTGCCCCGCCACAGCCGGCATCAGAAATGCCGGCTGTGGCTCTCTCCCGGGCAGGGTCAACCGTACGGGCTGACCCTGGGGTGAAAGCAATTCCACTCCCACCTCTACATGGGCCGAATTCTCGCTGCGCACCCAACGCACCAAGCAGAGGGACCAGGGTTTTCCTTCCAGGCGCAACCCTAAGGCACTGCCTGCCTGCAAGCCTGAAATGGGCCCCTTCGCATGCATCAGCGCATAGCCTCCCGCGCTTTCATTAAGCACCATCCAATCCGAAATCTCCGTGGGCTCAGGCGTTCCCTCACCCAGGGAGGACCATAATTGGTCCAGGCGGGTACAGAGGCTGATGCGGCTATCCTGGCGGCGGCGGCTGAAGCGGCGTTGTGCAGGACTGTGCCATTGTTCTGCCGCCCGGCGAAGGGTGGATTGCACTTCGGCCAAGGGCATCAGGGCTTCCTGCAACAGGGGATGCCCGGGGTTCTCCTGCACTGCTTCCAATACGGCTTCCGTGCGTGCAGCAAGCGCAGTGCAGTCGAAGAACAATAATTGACGGTTGGCGGTGGGGCGGCTGATGCGCAAGCTGGTGTTGGAAAAATTGCCCTGGCTGTCCAACCAGTGCCAGCCTTCGGGCTGGTCAGGCGGTAGCTGACGGAGGGCAACCTGGTAGCCTTCCCGTAACAGCAGGCTGCGCAGGAACCAGAGTGCGCGGGGGCTGTACCCTTCAGGATGGATGATCGTCATGGCCAGCATGGCGCCCAGGGTGCCGTGATGCTCACTGGCGACGGGGGTCAGTTTCAATGCCCGCCGCCACAGGTCGCGGGGCGGGGCATTGTGGGTCATCAGCGACAGCAGCAGTTGATTGAGCAGGGCGAGGCGGGCTTCGCTTTCCGCTGCCTGACCACCCTCTTCCAGGCGGGTGATCCAAAGGCCGTAGGTCTCGCTCAGGGCCTGGGCCAGTATCCGTAGCGGGGCCGGTAGCGGGGCAGTGGCGGTGATCAGCAGGGCCGTGACTGCGGTGGCGGTGGCTTCGAGTCGGGGCCGCAGGCTTTCCAATTCGTTTTCTTTCCCCTGCGGCCTGCGTAGCTGGCGGCGTAGCGGGGCCAGCAGGCGCAGGGGATCGTCCGGAGAGGGGGGGGGAGTGGGGGGCACGGGCGTCGGCATCATGGATCAACCGCTATTGTGACGTTCCTGGCTGCGCTGTCAAAGGTGAAGGCTGGCGGGAGAATGGAATAGGTGCTTGTTTCTTGCAGTCTTTATCCCTATAATCGCCAGCTTTTTCCGAATTCAAGGGAACGATATGGTCGTCATTCGTCTGGCCCGCAGCGGCTCCAAGAAGCGCCCCTTCTTCAACATGGTGGTCACCGACTCCCGCAACCGTCGCGACGGTCGCTTTGTGGAGCGTATCGGGTTTTACAACCCGAAGGCTGCTGAAAATGAACAGGGTCTGGTTGTTAACGCCGACCGTTTGGCCTACTGGCAAGGCGTGGGTGCCCAACTGTCCCCCACTGCTGCCCGTCTGGTCAAGCAGTCCGGCCAAAAAGCAGCCTAAGCGTTTTATCTGAATCAAATGGTTGTGCTGGGGCGTCTTGTCGCCCCATACGGCGTCAAGGGATGGTTGCATCTGCATCCCTTTGGTGACGATCCCGAATCCTGGCGCGGCATGTCGCGCTGGTGGCTGGGAAAGACGGCCGAAGGCGCCGAGTGGTCTGAGTACGGCCTCGACAGCATCAAGCTCCACGGTGACGGCTGGGTCGTCAAGTTCATGGGCATTGATGATCGTAGCGGTGCGGAATCCCTGGTCGGGCGCTTTGTGGCCTCTCCCAAGGAGGATTTGCCCAAGACCGCCGAAGGCGAGTATTACTGGGCGGATCTGATCGGCTTGCAGGTGGTTAACGAGTCCGGCGCTGTGCTGGGCCATGTGGCTTCCCTGATCGAAACTGGCGCCAATGATGTGCTGGTGGTGCGAGAGGGCGAGGGCAAGGCCGCCAAGGAAAGGTTGCTGCCTTTCGTTGATGCCGTGATCCGCAAGGTGGATGTGGCGGCCGGCAATATCCAAGTGGAATGGGGTGTCGACTGGTGATGCTTCGTTTCGACGTGGTCACCCTATTCCCGGAAATGTTCGCGGCCATTAGCGCCTCGGGCATCACGCGCAGGGCGCTGGATCGCGGCTTGTGGGCCATGCAATGCCACAATCCCCGGGACTGGACAACGGACAACCACCGCACGGTGGATGACCGACCCTACGGTGGCGGTCCTGGCATGGTGATGTTGCCCGGCCCCCTGGAACAGGCGATAGAGGCAGCGAAGGCCGCGGGCGGCAATGAATTTTGCGGCAGGAAGGTCATTTACCTTTCGCCCCAGGGGGCTCCCCTGACCCATCGCCGGGTGCTGGAACTGGCCGAGAGCCCGGGTGCCATATTGTTGTGCGGCCGTTACGAAGGTGTGGACGAACGTTTGCTCCAACGCCGGGTGGATGAAGAAATTTCCCTGGGCGATTTTGTCCTCTCCGGAGGCGAATTGCCCGCCATGGCGCTGATGGATGCCTGCGTCCGCCAGTTACCTGGCGCCCTGAATGATGGGACGTCCGCGGTGGAGGATTCCTTCGTCGACGGCTTGCTGGACTGTCCGCATTACACGCGGCCAGAGGAGTATCAGGGAATGCGGGTGCCGGAGGTGCTCTTGTCCGGCAACCATGAGCAAATTCGGCGCTGGCGCCTCAAGCAGGCGCTGGGCCGTACTTGGCAAAGACGCCCCGACCTGTTGCAGGAACGAGCCTTGAGCCGGGAAGAAATGCGCTTGCTGGAGGAATTTCGGCAGGAACATGAAGTAAAATAGCAAGTTGTGTGCAGTAGGCAGTACCCAAACCAAACCGCGTGCATCAAGCTTTGAAGTTCGCTTGCTCTGCCGGAAGGCCACTGGCCAAGTTAACAGGAGTTCCAAATGAACCTGATTCAGCAAATCGAAAAAGAAGAAATCGAGCGCCTGGGCAAGAACGTGCCCGAGTTCGCTCCCGGCGATACCGTGATCGTCCAAGTCAAGGTGAAGGAAGGTACCCGCGAGCGTTTGCAGGCTTACGAAGGCGTCGTCATCGCCAAGCGTAACCGCGGCCTCAACTCCAACTTCATCGTGCGCAAGATTTCTGCCGGTGAAGGCGTGGAGCGTACTTTCCAGACCTATTCCCCGCTGATCGCCGGTATCGAAGTGAAGCGTCGCGGCGATGTGCGTCGCGCCAAGCTGTACTACCTGCGCAGCCGTTCCGGCAAGTCCGCCCGGATCAAGGAAAAGCTGGTCGCCCGCGACTAAGCAGGCATCGGTTTCGCAAGGGGCCGGACCAAAAAAACGGGGCATCGAAAGATGCCCCGTTTTGTTTTTGGCCAGCGCTTGTCGGTCAGACGGACAAACGCTTGTCCCGTTCGATCAAGGCATAGGCGGAGTGGTTGTGGATGGATTCGAAGTTCTCCGATTCCACCACATAGGCGTCAATGCGTGATTCGGCATTCAGGGCCGCGGCCACGTCCCGCACCATGTCTTCCACGAATTTGGGATTGTCGTAGGCCTTCTCGGTGATGAACTTTTCGTCCGGGCGCTTGAGCAGGCCGTAGAGCTCGCAGGAGGCTTGGGCTTCTACCAATTGCACGATTTCCTCGATCCAGATCAGGCTGTTAGTCTGGGCGGTGACGGTGACATGGGAACGCTGGTTGTGGGCGCCCCGGTCGGAAATCTTCTTTGAGCAGGGGCACAGACTGGTGACGGGAACCACGATCTTGGTGGTCTGGCGATAGCTGCCATCGGCGAGGATTTCGCCGATGAAGGCGACCTCGTAGTCCATCAGGCTCTTGACGCCGGATACCGGTGCGGACTTGTTGATGAAATAGGGGAAAGTCATTTCCACGTGGCCGGTGACGGCCTCCAGCCGTTTGACCATATGGCGCAGCATGGCCTCGAAATTCTCGACGGAGATTTCCCGTTCCTGGGTGTTCAGAATCTCCACAAAGCGGGACATGTGGGTGCCCTTGAAATTGTGGGGTAGGCCGACATACATGCGGAAGTCGGCAATGGTGTGCTGGATGCCTTCGCTCTTGTCCAGCACCTTGATCGGGTGGCGAATGCCTTTGATGCCCACCTTATTGATGGGGAGCTGGCGGGAATCTTCGCTGTTTTGTACGTCGGGAATCAACATGGGGTCTCGGCTGTTCATGGCTGCGCTCTCTGTCCTGGGCTTGGGTCTAGGCCCGAATTGTCGGAAATACTAACATACCCGACAAAAGAACTCAGCTATTGCGTGGGTTTATTGGGGCGATAGTTTTTGCAATGAGGCGATGATGCCGGCTGCATCCAGACCAACCTCGGCCAAGAGCAGGGCGGTGTCGCCATGGTCGATAAAGTGGTCGGGCAAGCCCAGGCGATGCACGGGTTTGGCGATACCAGCTTCCGCCAGGCAGCGGGCCACTTCGGCACCGGCGCCGCCGATGATGCTGTTCTCTTCCAGGGTGACCAGCACTTCGTGGTTGCGGGCCAGTTCCAGCACCAGCTCCCGGTCCAGAGGTTTGACGAAACGCATGTTGGCGACGGTGGCGTCCAGGGCGTCCCCAGCAGCCAGAGCGGGGGAAAGCAGGGAACCGAAGGCCAGCAAGGCGATTTTGCGGCCTTGGCGACGGACTTCGCCCTTGCCCAGGGGCAGGGCTGTCAATTCCGCATCCAGGGGCGCTGCGGGGCCGCTGCCGCGGGGATAGCGCACGGCGGCGGGACCATCGTGGCGGAAGGCGGTAGTGAGCATGCGTCGGCATTCGTTCTCGTCGGCGGGGGTCATCACCACCATATTAGGAATGCAGCTCAGATAGGAGAGGTCGAAAGCGCCGTTATGGGTGGCGCCGTCGGCGCCCACCAAGCCGCCGCGGTCGATGGCGAAGATCACGGGCAGGTTTTGCAGGGCCACATCGTGGATCAACTGGTCGTAGGCCCGTTGCAGGAAGGTGGAATAGATGGCGACCACTGGCTTCATGCCGTCGCAGGCGAGGCCGGCGGCGAAGGTGACCGCGTGCTGCTCGGCAATGCCGACATCGTGGTAGCGCTTGGGGAATTCCTCGGCGAAGCGCACCAGCCCCGAGCCTTCACGCATGGCCGGGGTGATGCCGACCAGGCGGTCATCGGCGCGGGCCATGTCGCACAGCCAGTCGCCGAACACCTGGGTGTAGGTGAGTTTGCCGCCGCCTTTGGTGCCGCCGCTGATGCCGTTGCTGGCATCGAACTTGGACACGCCGTGGTAGAGCACCGGATCATCTTCCGCCAGCTTGTAGCCCTGGCCCTTCTTGGTGATGACGTGGAGGAACTGGGGGCCCTTGAGGGCTTTGAGGTTTTGCAGGGTGGGCAGCAGGGAGTCCAGGTCGTGGCCGTCGATGGGGCCGATGTAGTTGAAGCCCAGTTCCTCGAATAGCGTGCCCGGCGTGATCAGGCCCTTGACGTGCTCCTCCACCCTGCTGGCGAATTCCAGCATGGAGGGCATGTTCTTCAGCACCCGCTCCGCCGCGCGATGGGCGGCGTTATAGGTACGGCCTGAAAGCAGCCGGGCCAGGTATTTGTTGAGCGCGCCCACCGGGGGAGAGATGGACATGTCGTTGTCGTTGAGGATGACCAGCAGGTTGGCATCCTCCACCCCGGCGTTGTTGAGGGCTTCGAAGGCCTGGCCGGCGGACATGGCGCCATCGCCGATGATGGCCACCACGCGCCGTTCCTCGCCCTTGTTGCGGGCGGCCACGGCCATGCCCAGGGCGGCGGAGATGGAGGTGGACGAATGGCCGACGCCGAAGGTGTCGTAGGGGCTTTCGCAGCGGCGGGGGAAGCCGGAAATGCCGTCCTTCATGCGCAACCGATCCATGCCCTCGCGGCGTCCGGTGAGCACCTTGTGGCCGTAGGTCTGATGGCCCACGTCCCATACCAAGCGATCCTCGGGGGTGTCGAATACGTAGTGCAGGGCGATGGTCAGTTCTACCGTACCCAGGTTTGAAGAAAGGTGGCCGCCGGTTTTCGACACGGATTGCAGGAGGAACTCGCGCAATTCCGCTGCCAGGGGGTTCAACTGTTCCGGCGCCAGACCGCGCAGGTCGGCCGGCGTTTTGATGGCGTCCAGCAAGGGAAAGGATGTGTGGGGCATTAGTAGCTTCGCTCGACGATGTAGTCGGTCAATTCGCGCAGCCGCTGACCACCGGCGCCCAGGGGGAGCAGCGCGGCCTGGGCTTGTGAACGCAGCTCCGCCGCCTTTTCCTTGGCGGCGGCGAGGCCGAGCAGGTTGACGTAGGTGGATTTGTTCTGGGCCGCATCCTTGCCGGCGGTTTTGCCCAGGGTGGCGGTACTGGCCTCCACATCGAGGATGTCATCCACCACTTGGAACAGCAAGCCGATACGGTTGGCGAAATGGGACAGGTTTTTCAGGGCCTCGGCGTCCGCACCGCCGCAGTGGGCGCCGAGCAGCACCGATGCCCGGATCAAGGCGCCGGTCTTGTGCAGATGCATGAACTCGAGTTCTTCCAGGGAGATGTTTTTCCCGGTAGCGGCCAGATCGATGGCTTGGCCGCCGGCCATGCCCCGGGAGCCCGAAGCCTGGGCCAGCAGGTGGATCATCTCCACCTTGCGGACGGCGTCCACCGGGGCTTCCGCCAGCACTTGGAAGGCCTGGGACTGCAAGGCGTCACCTACCAGCAGGGCGGTGGCCTCGTCGAATTCCACGTGGCAGGTGGGCTTGCCTCGGCGCAGGGTGTCGTCGTCCATGCAGGGCAGATCGTCATGAACCAGGGAATAGGCGTGGATCATTTCCACCGCGCAGGCGGGAAAGTCCAGGGCTTCCTCGCTGGTTTGGAATACCAGGCCGGCCGCCTGGCAAAGCAGGGGGCGCACCCGCTTGCCGCCGCCTAACGTGGCGTAGGCCATGGCGTCGTGTAGCCGGGCCGGGGAAACGGCCTTGGTCGGCAGGTGGCTCTGGAGGGCGGTTTCAGTGCGTTGCTGGATATGCCCCATCCAGGTTGGGAAGCTCATGTTTTGCGTCATGCCTCGTCTTCCCCGGTGTCCAGGGTGTCCAGCCGGGCGGCCTGGAGTTGGCCGTTTTCCAAAATCTTGATGGTTTGTTCCGCGGCGCCTAGCCGTTCCTGACAGAACTGGAGCAGGGTGATGCCGCGCTTATAGGCCGCCAGGGAAGCCTCCAGTGGCATTTCCCCCGCTTCCATGGTCTGGACGATGCGCTCCAATTCCGCCAAGGCGCTTTCAAAATTGTCGGGGGGCGGTGCGGTGGCGGCGGATGATGCTGCCGGTGGGGCCTGTTTTGCCATGGCCTGGGATCGGTGCTTGGAAAGGGCGTAAAAATAGCCGAATTCGACCAAATTGGCTATACTCGCCAGCCCCTTTCACAGGGGTTTCCTTGTATTTTCAAGGCCCTTTTCCGGTTCCCGGGTCGATTTTCTTGGAGGTTGGGAATCCATATGTCCGACATCGCCAGCAAGGGACTGCTCACGCGCCCTGCTTCTCAGTTCCCTGTCGAGTGGTATTTCGACGAAAAAATTTTCGAACTGGAGAAAAAGCTTATCTTCGATGCCGGACCCGGGTACGTTGGCCATGAGCTCATGGTGCCCAACGTCCACGACTACCGCTCCACCGAATGGAAGGATCATGGCAACCTGATCGTGCGCCAGCCCGATGGCTGCTACGAGATGTCCAACGTCTGCCGCCATCGCCAGGCCATCATGCTGCAAGGTAGCGGCAACGCCCAGCACATCGTCTGTCCCATCCACCGCTGGACCTACGACAATGGCGGACAATTGATCGGCGCCCCCCATTTCCCGGCCAATCCCTGTCTCCACCTCAACAAGCAGAAGCTGCAAAGCTGGAACGGCCTGCTGTTCAAGGGGCCGCGGGATGTCCTCGCCGACCTTGGCGGCATGAAGGTGGCCGACCAGTTCGACTTCTCCGGCTACAAGCTGGATAAGGTGGAACTGCACGAATGCAACTACAACTGGAAGACCTTCATCGAGGTCTACCTGGAGGACTACCACGTTGCGCCCTATCACCCGGGCCTGGGCGGTTTCGTCACGTGCGATGATCTGACCTGGCAGTTCGCCGATTGGTACTCGGTGCAACGGGTCGGGGTGACGTCCCTGGCCAAACCGGGTTCCAAGACCTACGCCCAGTGGCACAAGGCGGTGTTGGACCGCTATAACGGCAAGCTGCCGGAACACGGCGCCCTGTGGCTGACCTACTACCCCAACATCATGGTGGAGTGGTATCCCCATGTGCTGGTGGTGTCCACCCTGATTCCCCAGGACGTGAACAAGACCCTCAACGTCGTCGAGTTCTACTATCCGGAAGAGGTGGTGGATTTCGAGCGCGAATTCATCGAGGCGGAACAAGCCGCTTATATGGAAACCGCCATCGAGGACGACGACATCGGCGAGCGCATGGATCGCGGTCGTTACGCCCTGATGAAACAGGGGCGCAGTGAAGTTGGCCCCTACCAGTCGCCCATGGAAGACGGCATGCAGCACTTTCACGAGTTCTACCGGCGCGTCATGGCGGAACACCTGAAATGATGCCTCGGTGAAAATGGATTTAGTCGTCTGCGGGGGCACTGCGGTGCCCCTTTTTTATTGAGCTGAAAATCCCCATGCCGATTTTCTGGATACTCCTCGCCAGCCTGGCTTTCGCCTGCATGGGGGTCTGCATCAAATTGGCTTCGGCCGACATCATGGCGGCGGAGGCGGTGTTCTACCGGGGAGTCATCGCCTGGCTGTTATCCCAGGCCTATGTGGTCTTGCAGGGGCATACCCTGCGCACCCCTCATCTGCGTGCCCACTTGCTGCGGGCCGGGGTCGGCTGCTGCGGCATGGGCACCTACTTCTCCGCTATCACCATGATCCCCCTGGCCACGGCGGTGACCCTGGCCTATACCTCCCCGCTGTTCATGGCCCTGATCCTCTGGCTCTGGTACCGGGAACCGGTGCGGCCCATGACCGCCGCTGCCTTGGTGCTGGGTTTTGGCGGCATCGTCCTGCTGCTGCATCCAACCCTGGCACATAACCAATGGCTGGGGGCTGGGGTGGGTTTGGGCGCCGGCGTGTTCGCCGCCCTGGCCGTACTGAATGTACGCAAGTTGGGGCAACTGGGCGAACCCGAATGGCGCACCGTGTATTACTTCTCCGCCTGCTCGGCTCTCCTGGGTTTGGTGTGGACGCTGGCCCAAGGGGGCTTCCATCCCCTGACCGGTCGGCTGGCCTGGTTGGCTTTGGGCATGGGCGGCTTCGGTTTCATCGGCCAGATAACCATGACTTTGGCATTTGGCCGCGGTCGGCCCCTGACCATGGCCAATCTTTCCTATTCCACCGTGGTATTCGCCAGCCTGTTCGGCATTTTTTTCTGGGGGGAGGTGTTGCCACCCCAAGCCTGGCTGGGTATGGGGCTGATCCTGCTCAGCAGCATGGTCACCACCGCACTGTCGCGACGCCCGCCTGCCCCGGTGGAGCCCGATTGAGCTATATTGGCCTCGTCCACTGAAAGGATTTGCAATGATCGCCATAGACCACAAAAAAGAGCTCGTTACCGTCAGTGTGCTGGGGGAATTCACCCTGGCGGATTTCAAGGAATTCGAGGAGCTGGCCTGCTTCAAAATTCAATTCGAAGGCCCGGTGAATCTTTTTTTCGATCTGCGGGAAATGGCAGGTTTCACGGTGGACATGGCCTGGGAGGAAATCAAGTTCTCCCGCCAGCATGTCGGCGACTTCAAGCGTATTGCGGTGTTGACCAACAGCCAATGGGTGACATGGAGCGCATGGCTGTCGCAGATTTTCGTGTCCGCTGATGTCAGCGTGTTCGAAGATGAAGCCGAGGCGAAGGCTTGGTTGGAAGGCTGATCAGCCGGTTAGTCTCGCCAGGGCCCAGGCGACGTGCTCCCGCACCAGGGCTGAGGAATGGTCCAGCCGCCCCTTGAGGGCGGCGATAGCCACAGGGATGCGCGGGCCGTTGCCCAGGCCCACGGCGATATTGCGTAACCAACGCTCATGGCCGATGCGGCGGATGGCCGAGCCCGCCAGTCTCTCGTTGAATTGCGGCTCATCCCAAGCGAATAGTTCCACCAGGGTGGCCGAATCCAGGCCATTGCGCACGGCGAAGTCTTCCTCCTTCGTGGTGGGCGCAAAGCGGTTCCAGGGGCAGCACAATTGGCAGTCGTCGCAACCGTAGACCCGATTACCGATCTGGGGGCGCAAGGCTTCGGGGATGCTGCCTTTCAGTTCGATGGTCAGATAGGAGATGCAACGCCGGGCGTCCACCTGATAGGGAGCCACGATGGCGCCGGTGGGGCAGGATTGGATGCAGGCATTGCAGGTGCCGCAATGGTCCGCTACCAAGGTGTCCGTGGGCAAGGGCAGGTCGGTATAGATTTCGCCGAGAAAGAAATAGGATCCGGCTTCCCGCGTTAGCAGCAGTGTGTGTTTGCCTCGCCAGCCCAGGCCGGACTGGCTGGCCAGGGCCACCTCCATCACAGGCGCCGAATCGGTGAAGGCGCGATAGCCGAAGGGGCCTACGGTGGACGCGATGCGGTCGGCCAGCTTCTGCAAACGGTTGCGCAGCACCTTGTGATAATCCCGTCCCAGGGCATAACGGCTGATGTAGGCCCGTTCGCCATCGGCCAGATTGGCGGCTTCATTCGCCGCGCTGGGGCGGTAGTTGAGGCGAACGCAAATCACGCTGCGGGTGCCTGGCACCAGTTCTTCGGGCCGCGCCCGTTTGCTGCCGTGGCTGGCCATATAATCCATTTCACCGTGGAAGCCTTGCGCCAGCCACTGTTCCAATCCCTGTTCCGCATCCTTCAGGGTTCTTTCGGAGATGCTGATGGCATCAAAGCCGAGGGCGAGCCCCCACTCCTTGATCTGCTGTGCCAGTGAAATCCAATCCCCATGCATGTCGCCGATGATAACCGCCTGAGCCTTACCCTGCCCGACGAGGCGGCTACTCTGGCCCTGGGCGCCGCCCTGGCTCAAGTCTTGGCCATAGGCGACTTAGTCACCCTGGAGGGCGACCTGGGGGCGGGCAAGACCACCCTGGTGCGCGGGCTGTTGCAGGGATTGGGTTATCAGGGAAAAGTGAAAAGCCCCACCTATTCCCTGGTTGAACCTCACGTGGTTTCTGGATTAAACTTGTATCACTTTGATTTTTATAGGCTGAACCAGCCAGAGGAATACCTTGAAGCCGGTCTGGACGAATATTTTGCGGGGCAGGGCGTCTGTTTGGTCGAATGGCCAGACAAGGCTGCGCCCTATCTGCCCGCGCCAGACCTCCGTGTCGAGCTCGCTGTGGCAGGGGACGGGCGTCAGGCCTGGCTTTCAGCCTTTACGGAAAGGGGGCGTAGATGTTTGAGCGCGATACCCCTTCCATCGACGAAATCGGCCTGAGCGGCCTCCAGCGCCGCACCATTCTCAAATTCGCCGCCGCCAGCTTGACCTTGCTGGTCTCCCCGGTGGGCCGCGCCGCCGCCAGCAGCGCCCTGGGGGTGCGGGTTTGGCCTGCCAAGGACTACACCCGGGTGACGCTGGAATACCAGCAACCGATCAAATTCACCCATCTGCTGGTCAAGGATCCGGACCGGCTGGTGGTGGACCTGGAGGGCGTGGAATTCAACTCCGTGCTGCAAAGCCTGCCGGGCAAGATTTCCGAAACCGATCCCTATATCAAACTGATCCGCGCCGGCCGCAACAAACCCGGTGTGGTGCGGCTGGTGATCGAACTCAAGGGCGAGATCAATCCCCAGGTGTTTACCCTCAATCCCGTGGGGGAATACGGTTATCGTCTGGTGTTGGACCTCTATCCGGCACAGCCGGTGGATCCCCTGATGGCGCTGCTGGAAAAGTCTCCCGAAGCGCCCCTCAAGGCCGAGTCCCAATTGGGTGGCGGGGACAAGGCGCAGGAGATTCCACGAGACAGACCCAAGGACAAGGGGAGCGATGGCAAGGGCGCGGACAAAAGCGAAAAGCTACCCGACATCGCCCGCTTGGTGACGGTGGTGCTCGATCCGGGCCACGGCGGCGAAGACCCGGGTGCTGTGGGGCAGGGCGGCAACTACGAAAAGAATGTGGTGCTGTCCATCGCCCGTCGTCTCAAGGCCAAGATCGACGCCGAACAGAACATGCGCTCCACCCTGACCCGGGATGGGGATTTTTTCATTCCTCTCCACCAACGGGTGCAGAAGGCGCGGCGGGTGCAAGCCGACCTGTTCGTCTCGGTCCATGCCGATGCCTTCCTCAAACCCTCGGCGCGAGGCTCCAGCGTTTTTGTGCTGTCGGAACATGGCGCTTCTTCCACAGCTGCCCGCTGGCTGGCCAAGAAGGAAAACGAAGCCGACCTGATCGGCGGCGTGAACCTGGACGTCAAGGACCCGTTCCTGGCCAAGACCCTGCTCGATCTTTCCCAGACCGCCACCCTTAACGACAGCCTCAAACTGGGCAAGTCGGTGCTGGGGGAACTGGGCCGCATCAACACCCTGCATAAGGGTGAAGTGGAGCAGGCCGGTTTTGCCGTGCTCAAGGCGCCCGACATCCCCTCCATCCTGGTGGAGACGGCTTTCATCTCCAATCCCGAGGAGGAAGCCCGCTTGACCGACGAGGATTACCAGGATCGCATGGCCGATGCCATCCTGCGCGGCATCAAACGCTACTTCGCCAAGAATCCTCCCCTCGCCAAGTCCAAGTTGGCGCGGTTGGATTGAGGGCTTGCTCCTGGTCAGGCGACGATCCGCCGCAGGACCGGGAGCAAGCCCTATAATCCGCCCCTTTTCCATTCGCTGTCCCTTGTTGCCCGCTGGCGGGCAAGGTTGTGTCTTTCATGCGGGTTTTTCTCGGCGTTCCTGAGCAGGCGGTGTCACCCACGGTGCTGACCATCGGCAATTTCGATGGCGTGCATCTGGGGCATCAGGCCATGCTGCGGCAATTGCGGGCTCGGGCTGATGCCTTGGGCGTGCCGGCGGCCGTGCTGACCTTCGAGCCCCATCCGCGCGAAGTGTTCGCGCCGGACCAAGCGCCGGCGCGGCTCACCAGCCTGCGGGAGAAGCTGGCGCTGTTGGAGGCTTGCGGCGTGGATCAGACCTATCTGTTCCGCTTCGATCGCAAACAGGCCTCCATGAGCGCGGAGCATTTCGTGGAACGGGTACTGGTGGCCGGGCTGGGCGTCAAGCATGTGATTGTCGGCGACGATTTCCGTTTCGGCCAAGGGCGCAAGGGTGACCTGGCGCTATTGCAGGCTTACGGGGGTAAGTACGGCTTTGCCGCCGAGGCGTTGAATACCGTGGAGCAGCAGGGATTGCGCGTGTCCAGCTCGGCCGTGAGGGAGGCCCTGGATCGCAGCGATCTGGAACAGGCGGCGGTGCTGCTGGGCCGGCCCTATGCCATCGCGGGCCGGGTGGTCCATGGCGACAAGATCGGTCGTACCCTGGGCTATCCCACCGCCAACGTGCAGCTCAAGCGCAAGCGGGTGCCAATGAAGGGCGTTTATGCGGTGACGGTATCGGGCTTGGACAAGCGGCAACTGCCCGGGGCTGCCAGTATCGGCGTGCGCCCCACCGTGGGCCAGGGCCTGAGGCCGGTGCTCGAGGTGTATCTGCTTGATTTCGACCAGGACGTGTATGGCGCCCACGTGACGGTGCATTTCCAACACCGGCTGCGGGACGAAGTGAAATTTGATTCTTTCGATGCATTGAAGCGCCAGATCGCGCTGGATGTGCAGGCAACCCAGGACTACTTTGCAGGCAAGCACCATGGCTGACAATAAAGCTGATTACCGTTCCACCCTCAACATGCCCGACACCCCGTTCCCCATGCGCGGCGATCTCGCCAAGCGGGAACCGGCCTGGATCAAGCAGTGGCAGGAACGGAAGCTCTATCAGAATATCCGCAAAGTGTCGGCGGGGCGGCCCAAGTTCATCCTCCACGACGGCCCGCCCTATGCCAACGGCAGCCTGCACCTGGGGCATGCCCTGAATAAGGTTCTCAAGGACATCATCGTTCGCTCCAAAACTTTGGCAGGCTTCGACGCGCCCTATGTGCCGGGCTGGGACTGCCACGGCCTGCCCATCGAGCACAAAGTGGAAGTGACCCACGGCAAGAACCTGCCCGCCGACAAAGTGCGCGAGCTGTGCCGCGCCTATGCCGCCGAGCAGGTGGAAATCCAGAAGGCCGGTTTCATCCGCCTCGGCGTGCTGGGCGATTGGGACAATCCCTACTTGACCATGAACTTCGCCAACGAGGCTGGCGAAATCCGCGCCCTGGCCGAGCTGGTCAAGGGCGGCTATGTGTTCAAGGGCCTGAAGCCGGTGAATTGGTGTTTCGATTGCGGTTCCGCCCTGGCTGAAGCCGAGGTGGAATACGAGGACAAGAAGTCCGACGCCATTGATGTGGCCTTCCGCGTCAGCGAAAAGGACGAAGCCAAACTGGCCGCGGCCTTTGGTGTGGCTGCGCTCGGCAAGTCTGCGTATGGGGTGATCTGGACTACCACCCCCTGGACCATTCCCGCCAACCAGGCCCTGAACATCCATCCCGAATTCGACTACGCCCTGGTGGATGCGGGGGATAAGCTGCTGGTGTTGGCCGCCGAATTGGTGGAAGCCTGTCTCAAGCGTTACGGTCTGGAAGGCAGCATTGTTGCCAAAACCAAAGGCGAGGCTCTGGCCGGCATTGAGTTCAAGCATCCCTTCTATGATCGCCTCTCGCCGGTGTACATGGCCGAGTACGTGGGCGTGGATGCGGGCACGGGCATCGTGCACTGCGCCCCCGCCTACGGTGTCGACGACTTCATGATCTGGCGCGCCAACGGTCGCAGCTTCGATGACATCCTCAATCCCGTGCAGGGCAATGGCGTCTATGTGCCCAGCCTGGAATTCTTCGGCGGCCAGTTCATCTGGAAGGCTAACCCGAACATTGTCGCCAAGTTGCAGGAAGTGGGCGCGCTGCTCAAGCACGAAACCATCAGCCACAGCTATATGCACTGTTGGCGGCATAAGACGCCGGTGATCTATCGCGCCACGGCCCAGTGGTTCGTCGGCATGGACGTGAAGGCGAAGGACGGCGGCACGCTGCGCGAACACGCATTGCAAGCCATCGAAGAAACCGCCTTCTATCCCGCCTGGGGCAAGCCGCGCCTGCACGCCATGATCGCCGGTCGTCCCGACTGGTGTATCTCCCGTCAGCGCAACTGGGGCGTGCCGATTCCCTTCTTCCTGCACAAGGAAACCGGCGAGCTGCATCCGCGCACCGTGGAGCTGATGGAGCAAGTCGCTCAGCGCGTGGAGAAGGCCGGCATCGAAGCCTGGTTCAAGCTCGACGCTGTCGAGCTGCTGGGTGACGAGGCCAGCCAGTACGACAAGATCAGCGACACCCTCGACGTGTGGTTCGATTCCGGCACCACCCATTGGCACGTGCTGCGCGGCTCCCACAATGACGGCCATGCCACCGGGCCCCGCGCCGATATGTACCTGGAAGGTTCCGACCAGCATCGCGGCTGGTTCCATTCCTCCCTGCTGACCGGCGCGGCCATCGATGGCCACGCGCCCTACAAGGCCCTGCTGACCCACGGCTTCACGGTGGATGAAACCGGCCGCAAGATGAGCAAATCCCTGGGCAATACCATCCTGCCCGAGGAAATCAGCGAAAAGCAGGGCGCCGAAATCCTGCGCCTGTGGGTGGCCAACACCGACTATTCGGGCGAGCTGGCCCTGTCCAAGCAAATTCTCGACCGCGTGGTGGAGGTCTATCGCCGCCTGCGCAATACCCTGCGCTTCCTGCTGGCAAACACCGTGGATTTCGACATCGCCAAGGACGCTGTGTCCGTCGATCAGTTGTTGGACATCGACCGCTACGCCCTGGCCCTGACGCGCAATCTGGCAACCCAATGCGATGCCGACTACGCCAAGTACGAATTCCACCGCGTGGTGCAGGGCCTGCAACTGTTCTGTTCCGAGGATCTGGGCGGCTTCTACCTGGACATTCTCAAGGACCGCCTCTACACCAGCGCAGAAAATTCCCGCGCCCGCCGTTCGGCCCAAACCGCCCTGTGGCACATCACCCAGACCGTGGTGAAACTGATGGCCCCCATCCTCTCTTTCACTGCCGAAGAAATTTGGCAAGGTATTGGAAGCGGCGCCGAAGACAGCGTGATGCTGCACCTCTGGCATCAAGTGCCCGCCCAGCAGGACGAGGAAGCGCTGGCCCATCGCTGGCAGCACATCCGCGAAGTGCGCGGCGAAGTGAGCAAGGTACTGGAAGCCTTGCGTACCGAAGGCAAGATCGGATCGTCCCTGCAAGCGGAAGTGGAAATCCGCGCCAGTGGCGCACGCTACGAAGCCCTGGCCTCCCTGGATGACGATCTGCGCTTCGTGCTTATCTGCTCCAAGGTAGTGTTGGTCAAGGCCGCTGATACCGCTGCCGAAGCCATCGTCGCCCAGGCCAGTGAACATGCCAAATGCGGCCGTTGCTGGCATTGGCGCAGTGATGTGGGGCAGGATGCCGCCCACCCGGAACTCTGCGGGCGCTGCGTGTCGAACCTCCATGGCGTCGGCGAAGTCCGCGACCATGCCTGATCTGCGTAAAGCATGGGTCTGGTACGGCGTTGCCGCCTTTGTGGTGGCGGCGGACCAAGCCAGCAAGGCGGCCATCATGGCGGCTTTCAAGTTGGGTGAGGGCGTGGCCCTGACCGGATTTTTCAATCTGGTCTTCGTTTTCAACCGAGGCGCAGCCTTCAGTTTCTTGGCCGGTGCCGGAGGGTGGCAACGCTGGTTTTTCGCGGTATTGGCCTTGGCGGTATCGGCTTATATCGTCACCCTGCTGCGCAAGCATGCCGGTCAGAAGCTGATGTGCACGGCGCTGGCCATGGTGATGGGCGGCGCGATCGGTAACGTGGTCGACCGTTTTGTCCATGGCGCGGTGGTCGATTTTCTCGATGTGCATGTGGCCGATTGGCATTGGCCCGCGTTCAATGTGGCCGACTCTGCCATCTGCATCGGCGTGGTTTTGTTGTTGTGGCTCCAACTCAGAGAATCCAAATAATGTCAGAAACCGTCAAACCCGACAGCCTCGTGACGCTCCACTACCGGCTCGCTGCCGACGATGGCCTGGAACTGATGAACACCTTCAAGGAACGCCCCGCCACCTTGAAAATGGGCAGCGGCCAATTGGCGCCGACCTTGGAGCAATGTGTTCTGGGATTGGCCGAGGGGGAGCGCAAGACCTTCAAGCTGGAACCCAGTGCCGCCTTCGGCGCCCGTAGCGACGACCTGCTGCAACGTATTGCCCGTAGCCAGATTTCCGACAACTTCGTGGTGGAAGCCAATGCCCAGATCGACTTCATGTCGGAGACGGGGGAAAAGTTCTCGGGCTTCGTCCGCAGTTTCGACGAGGCCACCGTGCTGATGGATTTCAATCATCCCTTGGCCGGCAAGCATCTTGAGTTCGAAGTCCAAGTGATCGGAGTCCTGTGATGGAAATCCTTCTCGCCAATCCCCGTGGTTTTTGCGCCGGTGTGGAACGGGCCATCGCCATCGTCGAGCGTGCCCTGGAAAAATTCGGCGCACCTATCTATGTGCGCCACGAGGTTGTGCACAACCGCTATGTGGTGGACCGGCTCAAGGAGAAGGGGGCCGTTTTCATTGAGAATCTAAACGACGTGCCCGCTGGCGCCACCCTGATTTTCAGCGCCCACGGCGTACCAAAGTCGGTACGGGATGAAGCAGAACGCAGGGGCTTCCGTCTGTTCGATGCCACCTGCCCGCTGGTGACCAAGGTGCACATCGAAGTATCCCGTATGCGCGAGCAAGGCCGCGAGATCATCATGATCGGCCACAAGGGACACCCGGAAGTGGAAGGCACCATGGGCCAATCCGAAGGCGGCATGTACCTGGTTGAAACGGTGGAGGATGTGGTCGGGTTACAGGTGAAGGATGCTGAGCAGCTTGCCTATGTCACGCAGACAACGCTTTCGGTGGATGACGCCGCCGTGATTGTCGATGCCCTCAAAGCCAGGTTCCCGTCTATCGTGGGGCCGAAGAAGGACGACATCTGCTACGCCACGCAAAACCGGCAGGATGCCGTGAAGGTGCTGTCACCCCAGGTGGATGTGGTCATTGTGGTGGGGTCACGGAATAGTTCGAACTCCAATCGTTTGCGGGAAGTGGCGGCTAATCTGGGCGTGCCGGCCTATTTGGTGGATGACTCAGAAGCCATTGATCCCGCATGGCTGGCTGGAAAGGCCAGGATTGGTCTGACTGCCGGTGCGTCCGCACCGGAAGTGCTAGTGACGGACGTGATTTCCCGTCTGCAGGCTTATGGCGCACCTAGGGTAATGCAGCTGGATGGCCGCGAAGAAGGCGTTCAATTCCCGTTGCCGCGGGAGTTGTTGTCCTGACGGACAACCGCTCCCTGCCCATTGGCATCTTCAGTCAGGAACGGACGAAGGTCCACCGTTTCGCTGATCGTGCGCCCCGCCATGCCGGGGCCGTATTTTTTCGCTCTTAGGAATGATTCCAGGCGTTGCAACTGGGCGTTTGTGAGGGCTGGCAGGTCCTTCCAGATGATCTGTCCTACATCCCCGTCATCGCCAATGGTCAACAGCGCGTTGAAGAGCCCTCTATTGGAAATGGATTGGGCTTCGGGACCTGGGGCGACCACTTTGCTTTCTTGCGTGACTTGAGGTTTTGCCTGAGTCCGGGTTTCCATCGTTTTGGGCGTCGGCGGAGAAACTGCGGCTTGAGGCGCCGCCAAAGCGACGGAAGATTGTTTCTGGGTCAGGATTGGCGTCCCATTCTGTGCGTTTGCCGGCGCACTGGGCTGCGCTTCCTGTTGTTGTTCCTTGACCGTGGCCGCAGACCGAAAGCTGACGGTCAACGTTCGGTTACCCCCCAATTGCCAATCCTGGATGCCCTGTTTCCACGCAACGATGACAACGAAATGCGCCAAGGCTGAAAAAAGGATCGCCTTCGCCAATCGTGTTCCCTCGGTACTCAGCATACGTTGGGCGGGGATGTCGACGATCAATGCCATTGAATGAGACGTATGGAAAAGGAAGGAGCGTTGATTTTTGGCCTGATTAAAACACAAGCGGCAACGGGGTGACCGTTGCCGCTTGGGTCGTACGAAGCTACGCCATCAGTAAGGCTCGAACTCCCGCCACAGGCCCCGTTTATTCTGGAACGGGCTGGTGACTGGCGTTCCAGGTGCTGCGGTTGTGGGCACCGTTGCCGTCTGGGTCTGATAGTTACTCTTGGTGGCAATCACCTTGAACGTCGGGGCGGTGGTTGTCGAAGAGCCGGAGCCGCTTGGATCCGAAACAACCTGAGTTCCCACCTTGATCACCGTGATACCCACCACCAGTGAGTCGGTGATCTTGATCGATACGTAAGTCTGCCCAGTGACAGCAAGACCCGTCGAATAATCCAGGAAGTTCAACCAGGAACTGCCCCCCACCGTACAACTGCTGGCGCCGGGAATGTTGGTGGCAAACGTCAAGGTGCCTTGGGTCAGGTTCATGTTGACGTTCATCCGCTCACCGGTGTCCGGGAAGTCCACATACCACCCTCCGTAGGTATCCAGATCAAGGGCGGTGGTGTCTTCGTTGTTACATGCACCCAGCGCCGTGACCGTGGACGATGTCCCTCGGCAGATCATGCGATAGGTATTGGTGACGCCATTCGCTGTTTGTGTGATGGCGGTACCATCCTCTTTGGTTTCGATGAGCTTCCGTGGCAGGAACATCTTGACGGACGAATTGCTGGGCGACACATCCGTCCTGGGGTCCCAGGTTTGTTGGCCAGTACCGCCTAGGTTGGCAGTCCCGAGGGTGTCCTTGATGGCGTAGAAGCTCTGCACCGTATTGTCGGACAAGTCAGCAATTTCCAGATATTTCCCGGTGCCTACGAAAATCAACTGGTGACCACCTGCATCAATAGTCATTTCCGGTTTGGTCGTAATGGGCTGCGCGACGCCGCTGCCGTTAGCCAAGTGGGCCAGTTTGAATACATCGGTACCGCTGTGTCCGGAAGCCGTAGGCGCCAGATCAAAACGCCACAGGTCGCCATCGGTGCCGCCGGCATAAACGTATTGGGCGGTGTTGTCCGTAGCGGGATTGGTCACGAATACCCCAATCTTGCCCAGGTTGCTGGGGGCTGAAGGATTGCCCGAACCAGTCCCCATGGGGAACCCGTTCTTCATCGCCCCTGTCTGCGGGTTGACCGCATACAAATACCCTTGGCCATTCGCGTTGTTATAGCCCGAGGTGAAGAAGACGGCCCATTCCCCGTTGGGCAGTTTCGCCGCGGTGGGATTGGAGAATGTATAGCCCAGGTTGGCGAAGCCCGTGCTGCCCGGTGAGATTTCCCAGAGGAAGGCCGGGTTCAAGGGATCGGTCACATCCAGAGCGAAGTAGGACGTTCCACCACCGCCTTGGCCTGCCACCAGGATCGTGTGCCAGTCGGGGGAAAGGGAGGGTGCGCCGAAATCCACATCCGCCACCATGATGGGACCGTCAATGAAGTAACGGTGGTTCAAGGTGTAGTTAACGTCGGCCAATACTTTCATGTTTGCCATGGCCTGCTTGGGAATGTAGGACCATAGCTCCTCACCCGGGGCGACGATGGCACCACCCAAGCTGACATTGGCGGTATCCGCACTGATCGCATGCAGCATGCCGTCCTGCGAGGCGATAAACACCACCGGCCGGCGTGCCGCGCCAGTACCCACCTGGGTAAAGGTCTTGTACCCGGCATCCAGGTAAGTCCTGTTGGGCGAACGGCTGTAGACCGGCTGCGTATCCACGATGTCGCCCAGTACATGGGCCCGCAGGCGCCAGATTTGGGGATGAGTCAGGTCGCCGTCCTGTTCCAGATGTCGATTGCCGCGCAGGAAGTCCACCAGGTTCTGGGCTGTGATATCCCCTGGGTTGCTCACGCTCAGGGTGCTGTATTGGCTGAGGGAGCTGGGATTGAAATAGCCCTGCTGGGTGCCCGACAGATTGTTCCAGGTGAAGGCCAGCAAGGGATCTCCGCTGGCATTGGAAGACGGCGCCATGTAAATCCGGCGGGCCGACCAGGTCATGTTGTCCAACTTGGTCTGGGCCGACCATTGGCAACCGGAGCCTGACGTCGAGCAGTTGGTGTCGGGAGACACGTCGCCCGTCGTCACATTGATGGAGCGTGACTGCACGTCGCCGGTCCAGTCCACCGTAGCGTAACTGGCCACGTAGGCAAAGTTGTCCCCTGCCACCGGTTCCAGGTTCGACGTGGCCGCGGCGGCAGCGGAGCCTACTCGAGAGCCGATCTTGGTCAATGCTTCCCGAAGGCCTGTCACCACAGACGGCAGATTCCTCGCACTGAAGTACTTGCCATGACCATTCGCGGTGGCATGCCAGAGATCATCTACCCCCGTTTGATCCAGGTTCAGTACTGATGGCCAGTTCAAGGTACCTGCACGGATATTCGCAAAGTCTCCAATCCCGGCCGTTTGGTAGTCGGACCGATAGTTGAGCGTTCCATCAATACCAAGTCCCATGGCGTAGAACACCATGTGTTGCGTCTGGTTCTTGTCATCGGCGGATGTCAAAACATTGTTGGTGGATACGTCGTTGGCGCTACCCGTGGTGCATCCATTGCCCAAGCCACCGTTACACTTATTGGTGAAGGAGGAATCTCGCAGGTCCGTGCTGTAGTAGTACCAGGCAATATCCGCCAGGGTTCGGCATGAACTGGCCGTACTGCGTGTGCTGCCCGTACCGGGACAGGTGGTCGAGGCTTGTTGGCCGTCGTAGTAGGGAGCCGGAGCCGTGGTTGAATTATTGTCAACGTTGCCGATATCCGTGCCCAGCACGCTGGTGGCGCTAGGTTCACTTTCATTCCAATAACCGTCCGTCACCAGGATCATGAAATTCTGTTGGCAGGAATACTGCAAGGGATCCGTTCCACTTAGCTTCCCTGCGTAGTAACGGCCAATCTTGGCTGTTTCGGCCCGGAGGGGCGTTGCGCAACTGGGCGAGGCGGAGGTCAATTGACTCCACCAGTTGGTGCGTTGATTGGCGACTTCGACGCCGCTGTTGCCGAATTGTGCGGCACCGAGTTTGACCGAGGTTCCGGTGGCTTGGCAGATATTGTCGAAGCCAATGCGATAGTTGGAATCCAGGCCACTGAAGGCGAGGGTGCTGGCCGATTTCATCATTTGCATCCGGGTACGGTAGTAGGTGTACCAGTTGGCAAAGTTCTGGAGTTCCTCTGTATAGGTGCACGTGGCACCTGCGCAGTCGGTACGGCCGGAACCGCGGCTGTAGGCATTGTTGCCAGGGACGATGTCCGTGCGCTTGAACACCCCAACACTCGTCCAATGGTTGGCACTGACATCAGGATCGGCGCCACCCGACAGGTTCAAGCGGAGACCGCCTGAACCGCCTGCCGTATTGGTGTTGATCGCCAGCGTCGAGGCAGAAGACCCGGAGCTAAACGTAATGGGCGAAGGGGCCGTGGGCGTCGTAGTCAAGGTGACGATGGAGGTCGTGCTGGTCCCCTGCACGGTATAACCACCGCTGAAGGGTGAAACCGTGGAGAGGTACGGGGCAAAGTTTTCGGTCTGGACGCCGCCGGCGCTGCCGGCGCTGGTGCGGGTGACCGTGCCGACACTGATGGAGGAGTCTTTGTTGATGACGAAATCCCCGGTTCCAGTGTCAGTACAGGCGGCGACCCCTGCAGGGCCCGTCAGGGTACAGGCACCACCACTCGCGGTGGCCGGCTGGCAGCTCAAGGTGTAGCCATTGGTTGGGCCAATGTTGCCGGCTGTGGAGGGCGCGGTGGCGCCAGTCAGGTTGTTGATCCGCTGCTGGATCGTGGAGGTGCTATCCGTTCCCGTCGAGGGCGCGGGCGAAGGCAGAATGGACGTGCCGCCACAACTGATCGCGCTGATGGTTTTGCTGGCGGTCGTGGCATTCTGAATATCAAAGGTGAAGGTGGGTGAAGTGGCGCTGGTGCCCGCAGTGAAGCTACCGAAATTGCCGCTGCTGGTGAGCTGCGTTCCACCGATATAAATCCCGGTGCTTGAGGAGCCGCCCTGGAAATAAAGCGTCGGGCTTGTACAGGTGCTTGGTCCCGTGATGGTGCATGCGAAACCAGAAGCGGTTGCAGCGGTTGGGCAGCTATAGGTAAATGAGTTACGACTTTGACCGTCCAGTCCGGTTCTCAAGCTTTCCAGCCGCTGGATCAGTTGCGAGGGATTGGAAGTGCCGGTGCTGGCAGGGCCCGTCAATGTTGTCTGCGAGGTGGCGCCGCTGCACTCGATTTGGTTAATGCTTTCATTGGCCGCGGTGATGTTCGAGATCGTGAAGGTGTAGTAGTAACGGGTCGTGCCATCGTACAGATTGTCATGGTGTTGCGTCACCGCGCCAACGGTCATCGTGGAGCCTGTCTTTGTAATGGTCAGGCTGCCTCCCGGGCAGGCTGCGCCACCACTACCGTCGGACCAGCGGGAGATCGTCGCGTTTACGGTGTTGCCTGAGGCGGTGAAGGTATTGTTGGTGCCGCGGAAGGAGTTGGGGCCGACGGTGCCGTCGTACGAGTTATTCGTCAAATTCGTAGCCAAGGTCTGCGCCAGATAATTGCTGTAGGACGTCCCCGTGCTGGACGCAGAATTCAATGTCCGGGTTCCGCTGGAGGTGCTCGCTACACCGGCGGTTGGGCCGCAGCGTACCTGGCTGATGGATTGACTGTCTGTCGTGGCATTGGTGACGTTGAAAGTCCATTGATTCGGGGTCGCCGCACTGCCACCGGAAGCGGCTGGCGTGGTGGTGGACAAGGTGATCGTCGAGTCCTTGGTGATGGACAGGTTTGTACAAGCGGGTGCGCCGGTGGGGCCGGTCACCGTACAGCGGTACTGGGGAGAGCTCATCCCCCCATTGCTGCAGG
>RXJP01000028.1:62658-126372 GCA_003963315.1 Rhodocyclaceae bacterium
AGCCCGAGATGGTCTGGCCATTCATTCCATTGGCGAGATTCTGGACATAACTGACGTTTGAACTGGTCGTGCCGGTATTCCGGTCAGGAACAGTTTGTGTACCGCCGCAGGTCATGGAGGTGAGGTGGGCGTTGTCGGCAGAGGCACCCGTGATGGAGAAGGTCCATTGGGGTTGGGATGCCGCACCGGCTGCCGCTGCTTGACCGGCAGCAAAGCTGAAGGACAGGCCGTTATAAGTGCTACCCACGGGCGCGGTAACGACCACATCGTAGGCACTACCGTTGGCCACCGGAGCGGCAGCGGTGAACCCGTGGGGACCAACGCCTCCACTGGCGGCATTGGTAGCGTTATTCAACAAGGTACGCAGCGTAGTGGCGTTGGTTTGCACAGCCGACGTGTTCGTGATCTGCGTATTGGTGACATGGCCTACCAGGCCGGTGGTCCCCACTGAGATGCCTCCCAAGTCACCAAGGTAATTGTGACCGCTGGACGAGACCCTGAAGGTTCCCGTGGGGGCAACGGAAGTTCCGCTGACGGTAATGGCGCCACTACAGGTACCCGTTACGCGGACGGTTGCGGAGCCGGCAGGGGACACCGAGGCAGAGCATCCGCTGGTGCCGGTGTAGGCATTGATCCGGTTGGCAATGTCCAGGGCAATGGCGTTGGTGGCGGTGCCATCGGTATAGGTCCACGGTTTCGTATAAGAACCGCTGTTGGGCACGATGGAGGTGTTGGCCACGCCGCCCACCGTCGCTTTGATATCGTCGATACGGGTGGTGCCCGGCGTAGACAGGATGGTGATCGTGCCGACGTTGCCGGTAGGGCCTGAAATGGTGAGTGTCGCTCCATTGTCCGACGTGGCGTTGTCCTTGCGCCGTATTTCCACGAGACCGTTGCCACCGACTGGGGCACTACAGGTACCCCAGGGGATGGTGTTGTCCGTGCTGTCCCGGGAACGGAAATCATAGGTAGCGGTGGCGGGGCCGGCTTTCAGCTGATTACAGATTTCGGCGGCGGTCAGTGACACGGTGCCGAGCGCCAGGGCGCTGGCGCTGAGCAGTTCGGTGTAGTCGGAGGAGCGAACCACCCGGATGCTGTCAATTTGAGCGCCCGATGGAGCGGACGTTACCTGGAAAGAAGCCGTGGCTTGTGTGGCAGCCACATCGGGGGGGCCGGATGCGATGACTTCCAGCCCGTTATAGGCGGTGCCGGCGATGGCCGCCTGGACGATGGCAGTGCTGCCGGACATGCCACAGCCGAATCCGGTGCTGCTGACATTGCTCTGGATCGCGCTGCATACCTGGGTAGCGATGGTCGTCGGAGTGTCAGAGGCGGTGGCCGTGATCGTTGTACCCATCACTTCCACCCCCCCTACGGTAACTGAGGTCAGGGATTGGCCAGTGGTTTCCGAAACGATCTGTAAGCCGGCGGTTGCTTGGGTACCTGGTGAGCCGGTGCTCACCCAGCCCCCGAGATAGTTGGGGATGTAGTGACTGAGATCCCGATGTCCCTGGCATCCACCAAAAGAATGGGTCACGGGGTTGTAGTAGGCACACCAGCGGAAATATGCAGGAACGTTAAATACGCTGCCACCGGATGTCGTGGGTGCGGTGGAACGGGTGCAGTTGGACAGGCTATCGTCGGTACAGTATTCCGACGGGCTCATCGTGTTATAGGAGGCCGGGCCGCTATAGGTCTTGCGGAAGGTGAATGTGGCGTTGGGATACAGGTTGTTGTTGCTTGTGTCGAGGTTCTCCGCGCACTTGCCCCCCGCCGTGGGATCGGCGGCGCTTGGCGTGGCCGTTGAGGCATTGCACCAGACTTCATGGAGCCAGCCGGTAGTCAGGTTGGTTGATCCGCCACCCGAGTAGCCGTTACTACTGGCGGAAGTGGGGCTGGGGGCTGCGTATTTGGTGCCATCGGCCTTCAATGGCAGGCTATAGGATACGGCCGGATCGTAGGACTGATAATTGATGGCGGCCGTGGAGTAGGGGATTTGCGATGTGCTGGTGCAGGTGGGGGATGCATTGGTGTCTTTGGGGGTGCCGCCCGCATTGTTTGTGCCCGTTGTTCCCCAGCACATACCCCAGGTTGCGTTAGGTACCGGCCCGACCAGTGCCACGTGAGGGGCAGTGGTATATCCGCTGCCCTGATTGTTGACGGTAATGCCAGTGATCAGTTTGGTGGACGAATTCCAGTTGACTGTGGCCGAGGCGCCGCTGCCAACCCCCTCAATTACTGCACTGGGCTGGCTGTTGTATTTGTGGCTGAAGGTGGCGGGAGAGCCATCCGGTCCGATTGAAGTGACTTTCCCGGCAGAAACGGTCGCGATCGCACCGTCCCCGGCCGATCCGCCCAAACTGCCTGGATCGGCGGAGGTGGTGACATCGTTGATGTAGTCTGGGGAATAGTCCCATGCCATCGAACCCGAGTCATCCAGCACATACATCAGGTTGGGGCGCACGACGGATGTGGTGGTGGCGGCTAGAGGTGTGGTGGCCAGGGTCATGGCGGCCACTTGGCTCACCTGGGTCACATTCAAGGCAACGATGACGGACCAGGCGATGGCACGGCGAGCGGACAGTTGGAGTTTCATGATGCGCCTCGTGAAATGAGTCCGGCTTGTTCAGTAAACAAAAGCCTGGATATAGCGGGTATTGCGTTTAGGACCGACCACTTTGACGGTGATCCGGTAGTAGACGATCTGGTTGCTGACGGAACTGGAACCCGAGCCGAATTGGCTGGCGCCGGATTCACTCGACCCGCCAGGGGTCTGCGTGTTGTTGTTGGCTTGGATTACCGTCGGCGCCATGCAGCCTGCCGCGGGGCAAGCGGTATTGGCTGTAGTGGCCATTCGGTGAACGACGTAGTAGACGGCGTAATCCCCCACCTGGGTAGGCGCTGGTGCGCAACTGGTGTTGGCGAAGTCATAGGTGGCTGGATTGAATTGTGTTGTGCTGCTGTTGGTGCAGCTTGCTAGGACTTCATTGAAGCTGGAGTAGTAGCCAACGGCGGCGTTCGTGTTGTCCAGTGCATTGGCATTGGCGGCGATTTGCGTGTTGACCCAACGGAACCCCGTTTCGACCACGACGTCGGCCGCCCGTGTGGCCGCTTGTCGGAAGGCGATATTCCCGGAAGCGAAAATGCCGGCCTTGGTGGCCAGCATCATGGCCATGGACGATAGGGTGATCACAACCAGAATGACCAGGGTCATGACGAGGGTGAAGCCCGACTGGGAGGCCCGATGTGTCCCCTTCATTCGGTGAAATGAAGTATTCGCTATCGTGTCCATATGACGTTCTTCAGCGGAATGATGGTGGAATAGCTGCGGTAGCGGTAATGGGTGTCGGGAACGGTACACAGAACTTCCCAGGTGGCGGTATCGGTTACACAATTGCCTGCGCTGGGAGAGGCCACCGAAGAAGTCCCCGTAATCGGGGGCAGCACGGACAGTGTGGCGGGGGCGTCTGTAATCGTGTCTTTCTCGAGCAGGGGGCTGCGGGCAACCACGCCGACGCGGACGGCGACAATTCGAGATGCCTTGGTGCTGTCGTAACCTGTGGTGGCAAGATCATCCGCGCTGGCCCAGGTGGCTACGGCAGTGCTGCCGGCGCTGCTGGACAGTCCATATTGGGCTTTGATGAACATGATGTCATCCACCAGCACGGGAGCTGCTGACACGGAGGGGTCGAGCGCTGGTAGTTCTGAAAGCGTCAACGCGTTGTTATTGACAGCAAAACGCCGGCTGACGAACGTGCCCATGTTGGCCAGGAACGGGCCAGGTGAGGCAGAGAGGTCCGCGGCAGCAACTGAATTCCAGCCATTGCCTCCGGGCGCTGAATTCACGTTGTAATCCGGCCATACGGATGAGGAATGCGGAACGGCCGAGGTGACAGGGGTAGAGGCCGTTGGCGCATTGCTCGGATCCGGCACCGTCGGGGCTGCACTGACCTTGGCCAGCGTGCAGATGCCATTGGTGTAGGCGATAAACATGTCCCCGTTGGAAAACCCTGTCGCGGCGGCGACCGAGTAAGCAGCGGCGTAGGATGCCTGCGCCGCGATGATCTGTGCACCAGGGATGCCGGAATTATTGCGCCCGTACTGGACTTCAATGACATCGGAGCCCAATCCGTTGTTGCTGTTGTGGATACGAACGGGGAGGGCAGTAAGCGCGACATTGCCGGCACCCGGCAATGTGGTGGAGTTGTAGGGATTGTTGTAATAGCCGGTACCGTTGTAAGAGTAATTGATACGGTCACAGGCGAGTCCTGCCATGCCATAGCCAGCCTGGCTCAAATCGCGTTCCAACAAATAGAGTGCCATGACGCCATTGTTCTGGGTGGTCATGGTCTGATTGATGGTGGTCCGCTGTTTGTTGAAGGACAGCATGATCTGACTGACGGCGAACAAACCGACCAGTCCTATCGCTAATCCGATCAGCAACTCAATGAGGCTGAACCCCTGCTGGGTGTTGGTTGCCGGCTTCATCAATTTTTGGAAATCTGGGTTGAAGTGGAATAACGGTGTGTGATGGTGGCGTTGCTCACATCACGTTCCTTCTGGTCCGGCCAGGTGATGGCGATATCAACCTGGTAGGACGTTGGGGCGGTAGCGGATACCACTGTGACCGTGGCAGTCCCATTCCCGCCGGGGATAGTGCTGGCGACACGGGTCTGCCAGGGCGTTAAATCGAAACTATTCGGGGCCGAGGCGCTCACCCACATTTCTCCGATCAATTCCCCCGCAAGATAGCTGGCGTCATTGCGGGCGCGGCTCTGGGAGGCCTGGCTCATGGACTTGCCAGCAAGACCGACGAGGGCGATAAGGCCGATGGAGAAGATCACAAGGCTCACCAGGGCTTCAATCAGAAACGAACCCTTCTGGCGTCTGGTAATGGGTCTATGGTCTGTCATGACATTAGCAGCCTAGTGGGTCTGTGGAGGCTTTTGACGGGTCGCAGAGTTTGATGGCGCCGCTGCTGGGCGTAATACGAACAGCCCAGGTTTTGGCGTCCGTCACGCTAACCGGGGTGACCGTAATCATGCCCAGCGTGGTTGTGCTGCCAAGGTTAGGCAGGACTTGGCCGATGGGGCCGAAAGTTACTGTGCTAGCAGCACCAGCACCACCGGCACCCGTGCCAGTGGTGCTGTAGTCGGTGCTGCCGATGGGGGGGCTTTTGTAGGCGATCCAGGGGTCCGATGCGCAGGCGGCGGGATTGCCGGTTGGCCGGCAGTTGGCGGGCGGTGTGCCCGTGGTGGGACACACGCCAGGGTCAGGGCTGCATGGGTCGGGTTGGTCCGGTGGCGTATAAGGCTGGGAATTACATACGCCTGAAACATCTCCACGGGCTACTTGGTCGGTCTGCGATACGATCCAGAGTTGGCCGCTACTTGAGAGGGTACAGCCGGCAGCTAGATTTGACACCAGTTGAAATCGCATGGGCGCATTACGCCGGATGGCTTCGGCGCGTGCCATCATCAGTCCGGCTTGCATGGATTCAGCCGCGGACCGGGTTTTGTTGGATACCAACATCGTCCGGGCGGATGAAAGGCCGAGTCCCAGCAAAACTCCTGCGATGGCAATAGCTACCATCAATTCAATCAAATTGAAGCCATATTCGCCATCACGTAGTGTCATGGCTCAACAGCCCCCTTTAGTTGTAACCCAGCAATTTGCCCCTTGTCCTGTCCATCCGGGCGCTACGTGAAGTGTGGCCTTGGTTCCCGCTTCGTTGACGGTGAACTGGAAATTGTCCATTCCATTGATACCGTTTGCCGTGTAGGTATACCCTTGGCAAGACGAACCGGTGCACGTGGGCGTACAGGTAAAAGTGAAAAACTTGGCAGCTTGCAATCTGGAGGGAGGGATGCCGCAGGTGGCGGCATCAGGGCCATAGCTGCGGTTATCTTGGTAGTACTGTTCCATCCGGTTCTGTGCGTCGGAAAGATTTGAAAAGGCTTCACTCAGTTTCCCGCGCATGATGTAGTCGTTGTAATACGGCAAAGCAATCCCCACAAGCACCGCGATGATTGCGATGGTGATCATCAGTTCGAGTATGGTGAAACCAGTCATTCTCTTAAGTAGGCGCATGGTGTGAACCCTCCTAGGTAAGCTGAAACTAACATCGGGTAAGCGATCTTTGTATCGTGCTCGGATGAACGGTAGGCCATGCAGGCTAAGCGGTCGTTTTGCGTCGATTTACTCTGCCAACGCCTACACGGCCCCGCCAAGCTACTCGCTTGGCAAGGCAATTGATATCCGAGGCGGCATCAAGATCGTTTGGTACAGCTATAATAACTGCCCTGCGCTGCTGTAGCTCAGTCGGTAGAGCAACTGATTCGTAATCAGTAGGTCACCAGTTCGATTCCGGTCAGCAGCACCAGTCCCTGTTTCTCCCGGTTCTTTATGACACGGTGTGAGACTCAAAGAAACCCCGGATCCCTTGTATTTAAAGGGATCCGGGGTTTTTCTTTTGTTTCGCTCCGTCCCAAATCGTCTCTTGCGATAGCTGTGTAAAGGGGGTAATAATGTGGGTAACTGTAAGGAGTGAGTGTTTTATTTACCCACTTCTGCCCACAAACCCTTGCAGGGACTGGAAAGATGGCCCGTGAAGCTAACCGATTGAGTGATCTTGTTATCCGGCAGGCCAAGCCTGTTCCCGGGGGGAGTAAAAGCCGGATTTTTGCTGATGGCTACGGTCTACGTTTAGTGATGTCGCCCAGTGGGCGAAAGTATTGGCAGTTCAAAACCAAAGCGGGAGGCACGGAATCCACTACTCAGTTGGGTATTTATCCGGCAATGAGTTTGGATGGGGCTCGCAAGGAAGCGCAGCGTATGCGGGATTTGGTCCGTGAGGGATTTAGCCCTGTAGCTGAAAATCGAATCCGTAAGCTGCGTAACCGCACAAAGGCGGCAACTACCTTTGAGGTGGTGGCTAACGAACTACTCGAGGGTAAGAAAAAGAATATCAGTGATGCCTACTACAAAAAAATAAGCGGTGGTATTAAGGCCAATTTGTTACCGATGCTTGGGCCGTTACCAATTCAATCTATTGATGCCCCGATCCTCCGGGAGGCTTTGCGAAAAGTCGAAGCCCGAGGGGCACTCGAAATGCTTGGGAATGTGCGGAGATGGGCTGGTGAAATCTTCGATTATGCCAAAGCACACGGAAATTTTGAGGGGGATAACCCCGCCAATGCCTTACTGCGCAATGTATTTCAGAAGCATCGCGGTGAGCATATGCGGGCATTGGATTGGGAGGAAATGCCCACATTCATCAATGCTCTAACCGAAATACAGGCGGAAGATGGGACTGTTTCGGCCATTCGGCTGCTGCTGCTTACAGCCTGTCGCCCGGGCGAGGTTAGAGGGGCTAAGTGGTCAGAGTTTGATCTTAACAGCGGTCGATGGGAGATACCCGCCGAGCGAATGAAGTTACGGAGGATGCATGCGGTACCACTCTCACGGCAGACTCTAGTTCTATTACGTGCAATGAAAGAAACGAGAGGTGATAGTGAATATCTGTTTCCTGCGCGGAGAGGGGCAAAGGCCAGAACTATCACCGATATGACCTTGTTGAAAGCTGTCAAGCGGGCGGCTAGACGCGACGTCCATGCACATGGCTTGCGTGCGGTGTTTTCAACCCATGTGGCCGACTCTTTAAAGTGGCCAGACCCTGTCAAGGAGGCGGCCCTTGCGCACTATAAGAGTGGCGTTGAAGGAGCATATGACCGCGCTACACACTACAAGGAGCGGGTAAAGTTGATGCAATGGTATGCGGATGAAATTGATGCGGCGATAGCGGTTAAAAGGTGATTCTACGTAATCAATGCCTGATTCCTGTGTGGGACATTGGTTACCTTTGGGTGCGGATGACGGTCATACGTCCACTCCGCCGGCATTTCAGTCAAAACGAGCCTTCGCGGCCCGTTTTTTCTTTCTACCCCTGTCTGTACCCCGGCTTGAATGAGACGCTAAGCACTCTGGGCTACTTCGAAGGAATGAGCTGTCGAGCCATGTCGGCGATGGGCAGGTAGCGAATGGCTCGCAACATTCGGATTTCTGCGGCCCGATGCGCGTCAGGAATCGTTAATTGAGTGTGCTCAACTATTACGCGATCGGCTGCTTCAGAAATCCCCTTGACCAGCCGCGTGATGTTGTGCTCTGCCACTTGAGCGGGAAGCCCCAAGGTTTCGGCAAACTGCAGAAAGTGTTCGGTTCGTACCTGGAGGAAGGTGGTGGCCTCTCCAATCGGGAAGGAGAGTTCAACATCCGGCCAAGTACGTACTGTGGCACCCAGGTCCAGGGTAGCCCAGGCGGCGGTACTCACCAGATCGTAGTGCGGCGCTAACCGGCACCCGTCTCGATCGGCGAGGAAGGAAAGATTTTTCAGGTGGGCATCGCCATTACCGATCAGGACATTGAATAGGGCCCAGCGGAATAGGGCGATTCGGGCGGGGGCTGGGGTCCGGCTCAGATCCGCAATAGCCGACAGGGCTTCGGCGCCAGATCTGGCGTATTTGGCGCCGGCTGCCAAGTTGAGGAGCTGGGTAGCATCCAGGGTGTGTCTGCGCTGTAATTGCCCTTCGCGGGTTTCCCGGTCGAAACGTTCAATTAAATACACCGCTTCTGGTACATGACGAAGTTGTACCGGTGGTACCGATAACTGGAGTTCCTGTGCAACTCGAGCACAGAACCATTCATTGACAGCGCTGGCGGGATAGAAATTGCTCAACGCATTAGGCTTCAGGATATGGGTAGACACCTGAGCACCAAGGGGGTCGAACAAAGCCCCATTCGGTCCCATCACCACCGGTAGCTTTTCCTGGGCACCTGCCAGGGACATCTTCTTTGGTGCTGTGGCCCCGAGCGGAATCCGACTCATGTTGACGATGCGGTGATTGAGTTCCTCATCGGACAGCGGGGAAAGACCAGGTGCAGCCAGTTCGACACCTGGAATGAGTAAAGTCAATGCGCCAGCGGATTCGCCACCGAAGCGAGCCAACAAGTTCCAGGAATCCCAGTCACCCTTGGGCAATTCGGCAATCAGCCGGGTCCTGGCCATTTCTTCCGGCAATAAATTATCGAAGAACCACTGGACTGGTCGAAGTGTTCCGGTGTCTTGAATTTCGGCGGCCTGTAAGGGAAGCCTCGGCGATAAGGGGAAACCTTCCGAGACCCAGGTTGGGTCGTATTGGAGGGACCAAATTCCCATGTTTTCCAGAAGGGTGCCGATGCGTATCTGGTCTAACCAGACTTGCAGTTCACGGCTCATAGCTTCACCCGGGTACGCCGTGGTGGCGTCTTAGCCTCCGGTATCCGCAAGTCCCCAGCCTGGGGTGGAAGGGAGGCATACAGTTCTACTCCTAACTGATCGAGTAGAGAAAATAGGGTCTGAATCGCTGCGGTCGGTTTGCCTTGTTCCATCTTGCGCAGAGAAACCACATTGGTCTTGGCAAAGGCGGCCATGTCGGCAGCGGGAATGTTCAAGGCCGTGCGAGTCCCTCGCAATACGGTGCCAAGGGTGACAGGGTTCTTGATTGGAATCATATCAACTCTTTATCGAAAGATTTATTTCGATTGTAGCTGGTATTTTCCTTTGATCAAGTTTATTGAATCAAATCGTTCGACAATTATAGGAGAAGAGATAGGTCTGGTGTTATTGAGCAAAATAATTCAATAAGTGCCGTGAACAGAGTGATGCACTCGGGAAGTAAATGCGGATACCGCATGGGGCAAGCCCTGTGTATCGACTGCAATGTGCCGCTTGATTCCCGATACCTTCTCGCCTGCGTCGTAACCCTTGTGACCCACGCTATTCTGGGCATCAGCTCCTCCATGCGCTGCGCCCCTGTTTGATACGAACCGCGCCAACCTGATTTTTAAAGCCAGCTCCAGCACGCTGATGCCGTCTGGACCTGGCCGCCATTTTGGGAAGTCGCTTGGCTCCGCTGTCGATGGCAACTGGATAGGCGTTGGCGGACTACCTGAGCATGAGACCGACAAGTGCTCGGCCTTTGAAGTCGTTGGCCTAGGCGCCGGCATCGGGCAGCAATCCTACAATTACCTGCCGCTCGGCCTTGGAAAGCGACGAACGGCATCTTTGCCAGCCGGCGAATGCTAACTCCCGACCCTAGGCGGAAACTTCTGCCTCAGAGAAGCGGACGTTCAACGTTTGAGCTCAGGCTGCGGCCCGTCAGGGCCATCGCGCCTGCAGCGAATGGATGTGCGCGGCGCGCAATAGCTCATACATTGCCCGCTTGTTCAATAAGATCAATTGCCACAATTCCTACCTCATACCCTTGAGACCGCAAGCTACTCGCGGCGTTGTGAAGACTTAGCTTGGCAAAGTATGAAAGATTTCTAGGGAAGCTCTCATTCTGAGATTTCTCATCTGCTATGCAGAATAGTATTTGTGGATTTATGCGCGTTCCGAACAGTTCAGGCCACTTCTCTTGGCACTTAGCTCGAAATAGATCGGAATTTCTATAAAACTCTGCCGACGTGACACCCTGCGAGAACAGGTATGCCGCCTTGGATCCCCAAGTTCGCTTTACGTGAAAGAACCTAGGGGTTATTGGCTCATATATATCGCAGAGCTCAATTTTTGATCGAGCATCCATTTGAATGAGCTGCTGGTCTAGGCAATGCGCAGCCAACTCGTTGGCAGCAAACTCGTTATAACTTAGTTCCGTGGGATGCGTCGACAGATTCCATTGCGGTAATAGATTTCGATATGTTGTTAGGCTGGTCAACTCCTCGTTCAAGAACGTTTGAATCTCGTCGAGAATCTTGAACCACTTTTTTCCGAACTTAATGTAGTTGGAATTATCTATGGAAGCCTCGAATACAAGAAGATTTGAAAAGGACTCTTCTGGAACTTCATGGTTCCCTGCCTCGTCAATGCCAATAACCTTAAGCCTATCAATATCTCTTCTTGTAGTCGGACTCGTAGCTCCCGCACTCAGCAAGGCGTCTCTGACAAGGGTGAGATCAAACTCTTCTAGCTCTATTCTTTTACGACCGTACTTAACGATAAATCTTTCGCATCTAACCTGAGACAGTGGATCGTGAAATTCAACGTAGAGCTTCTCTCGTGTTCCATCCCCTCGCCAGAACGACAAGAATTCTTCCGCGAGTTGGGCCTCAAGAGCGGCTATGGTTGCCTCATCAGAAACATCTTCATATGAGCGCGGGAAATGGATCTTTTCTTCCCTTGCAAGAATGGCTTCAACCTCTGCAATAACCTCGGCCAACTCTTCAACAGAACGAACTGTTCTTAAGACAATCGACGTCTTCCCTTTAATCCTAAACTTTCTGCCTTCAAACTCTGCCTTACCTTCGAGGGCATTGAGAATTCGATTGTAGTTTTCCCTATCAAATAGCGGGTCATACCCAGCCACAGCGCGCATAATCTGTCGAGTCGTTCCTTTCATTGAACGTTGATTGATCGTTGCCGGCTCCTCAATCATTCGAAGTGCTAGTTTCAGACCAAAGTCATCCTCAACCTCATCTCGCAACTCCATATATCCGCCGCCGCCGCTTATCGCATAGCAGCTCGTGCCCTGGAGGCGTAGTAGCAGGAATGCACAACTTCTATTTTTAATGTCATCTACTGGATTCGTAATTAGTGGGGATAGGTAGGCAATCCATTGCGGGGAATTTTCCCGACCTGGATGGACGAATAACTTTGTCTGCTCGTCTGCATACTCAAGCCGATACCCTTCGTCAGCCGGGTCTATCCCGTTGAAACTCGCTGCAGACCGAAGCTTGTACAGATTAATTCTGTTCGTTTCCGTAGCCATGCTTCCTCCGTTCTAACTGCTCAGAGCTACGCCCCTGCCCAACGTTTGAGTTAGACCGCCGGTGGTTTACCGGCCCATGCGTGCAATGCATTAGGGATTTCCTTTTCTGCGATATCAGCCAGACGAAATATTTCAGCTACGAAATTTTCGGCCGTTTGAAGCGCCCAAACAGCCTGCTTGGACGAAAGCGAGTCGTAGGCGCTTGTGTCCGCCAACCCATGAATAGTGACCCCCGCAAGCTCAATGCTTTCGTGCGAACTGGTGAAATGAACAATGGAATTGCGGAGGGATTTCAACTTTACGAATTCACCACCCGCGCCAGAGTTCAAATCGAGCGGCGCGGAAAGATACCGGGAAGGCCAATGTTTCAATTTGTGGTGCAAAGGAATGCGGACGTTAAGATCTTTGAGCAAAGAGTCGCGGTGTCCCGGGACGGCCTTTTCCTCAACTCGGACGCGAAACCAGAGGTTTAGAAATACCTCACCAACAGTGACCGCCATAACGACCGCAAGGGCGGTGGCTTGACGCGCCAACTCAGGGCCTTGCGCTTCCTTCGCGTTTTGCACAAGAAGCCGCAAGGAGAAAAAGTAATCCCAAACAATCCTATTCGGCGAAGAGAGCGTAGGCATAGTAGTCTAACAGTGTTTACACGGACACTGGGGTCCATATAACAGGTGATATTGATGACGCAGTAAATTTGTGGTTAATCGCATATATTTGAGCCACCGGAATTATTGCTGTCGGCATAATAGCTCCAATATTTCTTAAACTTGGGATAATTAATTTGCTGGTTGGTCAACCGCTCGGCCAAATGACTTGGGCTACTCCTGATAGGGAGGGCGAGTTTGTCGAAGTCAGAAGCTGCCCTTCAGTATGATTTGGAAGCCAGTGACAGCTATGCGGCGCATTGCCGCCTGATTCTGGCGGAATGCTCAAGGTCGGCTAAGGCCGATTTTCTGCCTATTGTCACTGACATGAGGCTATTGTCCGATCAGGGATAAATTTAAACTAAATTCCGACGCTACCTATGACTTTCGTCTAATTGACTTGGCATTAATACGGGAATAGCATACTCCTGTGTGCCATTACGCCGGGAGGCAAAAAAATGAAGAAATTCCTAAACACCTTCGCAGCCATTGCTGCTGGCTTTTCGGCTCAGTCTGTTATTGCGTCTCCCTCTCCGGCTCAAGAGACTACCCTTTCCAAGGAGTCCGTAGCCTCTGCCTTGCCCCGAGCTACTGAAAAGGTATCGATAAAGAACGATCAAGGCGATGTCTTTGACTTCGTACTGAAGCGAAATGGAGCAGGCCAGATGATGGCTTGGCACGAATCTCACGCATCCCATGCTTCGCATGCATCTCACGCGTCTCATTATTCGAGCCGCTACTGAATAAAAGTAACTTCATCAAGCCGGCCCCCATGTGGCCGGCTTTTTTATTGGATTCATCCATGACCCAAAAACTCGAGTTAGATGCGGCCGTATATTCTTTAGAGGCTGTTCAGAAGGCGGCCTATCGTTTCATTGATCGTTTAACAGTCCTGATTCATCAAGAACCAGGCAAAGTTGTTTGCGGTATCGATCCGATTGCCGGTCGCGTCATTGCCGTGGAGCATGTGATTGATGACTTCAAGCGTGAACTCCTCGATCAACAACTTCGCCTCAAAATAAAAACTGAAACAGAACCTGCCCGGAATTTGATTCTGGCCTACGCCTTTTCAAGGACAGGCTTACAAGGATGAGTAAGTTTCAGCCGATCACGTGTTATACCAACCAGACGTCGCAGTACGAACTACTGCCCTTTCGCTTTGAAGCGCTGGGAGACGACGACGTGGTGGTGACAAATGCTGTTGGAGAGTTCAGCTTCTTACCTCGGCCAAAGCTAGAGGACTTGGTTGCGCATCGGCTGCCTCCATCAGACCCCTATTACAGCCGCTTGCGAGCTAAACACTTTCTTAGAGAGTCTGGGGATCAGGCCGCGTTGGAGTTATTGGCCCTCAAAACAAGAACCAAATACGCCAATCTTCGCAATTTCACCAATTTGCATCTCTTCGTAGTCACGTTGAGGTGTGACCACAGCTGCCAGTATTGCCAGGTGTCCCGCCAATCTGAGGACAAAGCGGCCTTCGACATGACTCGGGAGACTGCTGAAAAAGGGCTAGATATTGTCTTTCGGTCTCCGAATCAGGCCATAAAAATAGAATTCCAAGGCGGCGAACCCTTACTGAACTTCGACCTTATTCGCTATATCGTGGAGAAGGCGGAGAAACGCAACCAAACAGAAAGTCGCAATCTTCAGTTCGTTATCACCACAACCCTGGCGCTAGCGACGGATGAAATGTTGGAGTTCTGCCGGGACCATGGCATCTTCCTCTCATCGTCCCTGGATGGCCCTGAAGATCTACATAACAAGAATCGGCCTCGTCCCGGACGAGACAGCCATGCTCGATTTGTAGCAGGCCTCCAGCGGGCTCGGGATATCGTGGGTTACGACGGTGTCTCCGCTCTTATGACGACCTCACCGTCAAGCCTTGGTCGAGTAAAGGACATCATTGACGAATACGTCAAGCATGGATTTGATGGCATTTTCCTTAGGCATCTATCTCCCTATGGCTTTGCGCTGAAGACAAAGAGTTACCAGGCTTACAACGTAGAGCGCTGGTTGGAGTTCTATAAGGAAGGGCTGGATTACATCTTGGAGCTGAATAAGCAGGGTATCCGCTTCACGGAATATTACTCATCCCTGCTTTTGACCAAGATGCTGACAGCCAATGATCCGGGTTTTGTCGATCTGATGAACCCTTCGGGTGCGGGGATTGCCGCCGTTGTTTTTAACTACGATGGCGATGTGTATGCCTCAGATGAGAGCCGGATGCTCCACGAAATGGGAGACTCCACCTTCCGGTTGGGGAATCTGGCTAAGAATACCTACGAAGAGATATTCACCGCAGACAATCTTTTGACGGCCCTTGAGGATTCATTTACCTCGTCGGTACCTATGTGTAGTGATTGTGCTTTTGAGCCTTGGTGTGGAGCTGATCCTGTGTTTCACCATGCCATGCATGGAGACGCGGTGGGCCGTAAGCCAGAATCAGAGTTCTGCAAGCGGATGATGGGGGCCAGTAAGTACTTGCTCAACATCATGCGAACCGATCAGGAGGCCGAAGAAATCTTTATGCAGTGGGTGAACCGATGCTAAAGCTCTTCGGAAAAGCAATTTCTGTGGAAGGTATCCAAGCACACCGAATGCAGGTGAGCTTAACGACGCAATCCAATCTCCCAGTGCCACTACGCCAAGGAAAAGCCTATCTGGTAAAGGACGGCACCATCCCACCTGGCTTCGATCATTACATCGTTTTTGAAACCCGGCTAAAAGACCTTCCAGAAGGCGCAGCTTGTACCGTTCTGGACGCTGAATTTCTCTACTTGGATGACCAAGATGTTATTAGCTTAGGCCAAGATGGACATGTTCGCTCTCTGTTCCGAGCAAACTCTCCCCACAACAGCATTTTGTTGACTGAGCAGTGCAATAACTACTGTTTGATGTGTTCACAGCCGCCCAAAAGAGTTGATGATCATTGGTTGTTGAATGAAGCCATGGAGACCATACGGCGCATTCCCCGTGAAACGGAATCGCTAGGTATTACCGGGGGGGAACCTACCTTATTTGGCGATAACTTCATTGCCTTACTCAGGCATATCAAAAATTGGCTACCCAGGATTTCATTGCATGTCCTATCCAATGGACGACGTTTTGCCGATGCAGAGTTTGCAGAGAAATATGCATCGGTACAGCATCCTGATCTCATGGTCGGTATCCCGGTCTATTCAGCGGATCCGGCTCGCCATGATTACGTGGTGCAAGCCCACGGCGCTTTTGACGAAACGATCCGGGGCATCTTGAATCTGAAGCGGTTGGGGCAAAAGGTAGAGATTCGCGTCGTTCTCCATAAACAAACCGTGAGTGCGCTGCCAGAGTTGGCAGAATTCATCGCACGAAATCTTTTGTTTGTGGATCATGTTGCTCTGATGGGACTGGAGATGACCGGTTTTACTCGAGCAAACCTCGACGCCCTTTGGATTGATCCCGCAGAGTACCGTCAGGAACTGAGCCGATCTGTCCGAATTCTCCGTGCCTACGGGTTGAAGACATCGGTTTACAACCATCCTTTGTGCCTCGTGAATCGAGATGTTGAACCAAATTACGTTAAATCCATTTCTGACTGGAAAAACGAATTCGCCCAAGAGTGCGCCCCCTGCACCAGAAAATCTGAGTGCGGAGGTTTCTTCTCGTCAGGAATTCAGCACGGCTATAGCCAATCCATTTCACCGTTCCAATAGCAGTAAAGGAGATGACGATGTCCCGAAAATACCTTGGCCTGTTCGGAAGCTTGGCGGCCCTTTTTGCCTCAGAGCATGCGACCGCACTTCCTCAGGCGAATTTTGCACCAATGGCTCAAACAACCTCCGAAGACAATGTTTCAAGGATGAACAACGATTTTCGTGAAGTTCTGGTGCAGAACAACGGTGGTGATGAGTTCTCGTTTGTTTTGAAGCGGGCAGACGATACTGGGCTACTTATGGCGTATCACCGCTCCCATAGTTCACACCGATCTCACAGTTCACATCGATCACATTACTCTTCACGATAGCTCTCCACAGTGAAGTAACAGTGACTAATGGCCTTGGCGATTTATTGATGTGGGAACGGCTTTACTTGTTCAACAACCGTTATTGAGGAGGAAAAATGAAGTGGGGTATAGCTACAACGCCAGATTGCTACACTTTTGACTGTGACGGCAAGAGAGTTTGTCAGGCTAAAATTAAACCGGTGAGCATAAAAGCCGATTTTAATGAATTATGCACATAAATTACTATGTCAATAGTTACAGTCTGCCCAATGCGGTCGGTCTGGCCACTCGAAAGTGACAATCACTGTAGCTCAATTTGAACTGATAATCTCGATCGGATTGGGTACTTTCAGTATCGGAAATGGTTGCTCAGTTAACTTATTGAGCAAACGCGTATATATAGCTCATCCTTCGTTGTAGTACCACGGAGTAAAGCAGACCTAAACGAGTGCTTGATACAAAACGATAGGGCTTACGGATGATTAGCGATCTGCCTGATTTCCCTGCCATAAAAAAATGGCCGAGGCGCTATGGTGGCTCTTTTTTTCTCAAACACCCGGATGCGACCTGCTACGCTTCCTACTCGAACAGATTTTTAAAGCCCGAACAGAGCCGTTACGAAAGCTACCAATATTGGTGAAGCCTTTGGGGTAGAAAGCGTAGTGGTGGTTTTCCTTGGGGTTGCAGGCGGTGCTTTCGGAGATAGGCTGAATCCGGAGGCTAAACATGAAACAGCTCATCTCTATCGGACTAGTCGTCACCGGGGCGGCAGTTGGCCTACTCTCAACACTAGGTGACGGCTGGGGGCTTAAGCTTTTGATGGCAGGCCTTGGCGCCTTCGTCGGTGCAGTTGCCGGGGTGTCTTTGTCAGGTCATCGCCACTCGGATGTCCCATCCCGCCTCACTGACGAAACGTTGCGTGGGCTTGGCACCACGGATGACGACCTATTGGACAACTACTGGTGCGATAACGGACATCCTCCGTTCATGAGGCCGCCTTCCCCGGATGGCAAGCAGTTCGGTGGCGCGGACAGCGAGACGGAATAGGTCATGCTGCGGTCGTTACTCGTCCCGCTTCAGCAAATGCCGCACGGCGTCCTTGGTGTTATCAATAGTTGCTTCAGTGTCCCCCACAACCTGCTTTCCGGTCTGTTTGAGCAGAGATTTCCGGGTGGTCAGCGTGCCGTCGCCGCGATCGATAACCTCCGCTTCCCGATCAAAACCCGTGCCGGCTGACCGGGTTTCCTGTCTGATGGTTTCTCCCTGTGCCTGGACCTCCTGCCGCAATGGCGAAGAGCCAGCGGCTGTTGAGTGGTTCGATACAACGCGACTGGACTGCCCCACCTTAGCCCGATACTGCTGATTTGCTTCCGAGATATTTGGAGAAAGCGCAGGATCAACCACCTGACCATTGTGTAGTCCCCGCACGTCGCCAAAGGAACTGGGCAAGGCTGACCCATCGGAGAACACCCGCGTCGGTCGCAGTCCCTGGCGGGCCAGTTCCGCATCGAACATGGTCAGCGCCGATGTACTGTTGCCGCCATACTCCTCGGCATAGCGCAGAAACATTGCCAGATTGTGCGGATCCTGGGCGATGTCGACGGAGATGGACTCTCCGTGCTCCCGCGCAGACGAGAGTCGTTCAGCATAGGCCGTTCTTTCGGCAAACGTCGCATCCGCCCGCTCCGATCGAGAGACGGCCGTGGTCAGCCGTGACGACATCTCCTGGGCCTCCCTGTCATCCTTGGCGAAACTGCTTACCAGACTTGAATCCCGCGATACCCGGTCACCGAATTGCTTGAATTCCGCGATCTGCTCTTGCGTCAAGCTATTGAGCACCTTCTGCTGCGTCGCCGACAACCCCGACGAATAGTTCTTCCCCGCCCGTGCTTGAAGATCGGCCCCGGCGCCGGGCGAGTTGATGCCCAGATGGCCCGAGGCGCCAAAGGCGATCTGCGCCACCTGGTTCTGGGTCAGGCCGGTGCTGTTTGCGACGTTCTTCGTGATCTGGTCAAGGTGGTTGAGGGTCTGACCCATCTGTTCGAAGCGGCTGGACGTGGTGCCGCTGCTGCTGCGCGATGAGCGCAGCTTGGTCAGGCCATGGGCAAAGGTATCCGTCAGCGCCGAGGCCCGTTCTGTATTGGCGGATACCGCCTCGCCGTGCGCCGCATCCGCCTGGTGGCTGGCCTGGGTCACATCCTGTTCCGACACGCGCATGGATACCACCCGCGACGCGAACCCCTGGTTGCGCAGCAGACTCACCGCCGTGCGCCCGGTCAGGGCATTGGTGGAGAACGTGTTGCCGGAGAGGTCATCCTGCCAACTGCTCATGAAGGCCGACGTCCGGTTTGGCGCAAGTTGCATCTGATCCATGCCCACGTTACCCATGGACACATTGCCGGCAGCGGAGGGGGAAATACTTCCCGAAACCGTCCCCTGCAATCCCGACAGCCCACCCACCAGCGCTGTCCCGAAACTTTCCATGCGCTTCAAGGCGGCCCAGGCGATGAAGGGCACGCTGATCGCCAGATACCCCACCACCGCTTCCCCCGAGATCGCCCGGGAATAGATGGTCGACGCCGTCTGCAACGCCAGCGTCTTGGTCCCCGTACCCAGATCCGCAGCTGCCGCCAGGTCGTAGGCGGCATAGACCGAGGCCATGTAGTTGAGAATCGCGTAGAGGGGTGGCCAGAGCTGAATCCAGATCAAGACTGCCGCGTAGCCCTTGAAAGCCAGCATCGTCTCCCGGCCGCTGGTCAGTAGCAGCAGCAACACCAGTAGCGGGAACAGGGCGTAGGTGACGGCTTCCACCACATTGCGGAACACCGGCAGCGCCTGCTCCGCCACCTTGCCGTAGGCCAGCCAGGTGGCGTTCTGTTGGGCCGAGGCCTGGGCTTGCCCCATTGCCAACACCATGGCGGCCGGATCGTTGACCTTTTGGCCGACGATCCGGCTCGTATCCTCAATGGCATTGAGCATCGCGTTCTGTCGGATGAGGTCGGCCGCCGTGGCCGAGGCGTTGGCGATGTTGTTCTTCAAATATGCCTGCTGAATCTGTCCCGCGATGACCGCCGCGGCAGAAGGCCCGGGCAGCGTCGGGTTCAACTGGAACGCCAATCGTCCTTGGATGCGGCTGATCTGGGCCGGCAGGCGGCCGTTGAGATTCGTATAGACATTGGGACAGGTATCGACGCTGACGCTGCCCCCGCTGCCCGTTAGGGTGCTGAACCGCGCCGGGTTGGGTGTGGCCATCAGCGACCAGACGTCCGCCGCGGTGGAGAAGGTCGTTGGGTCCAGGGTGCCGTCAATCAGATCGTAGCTGGTGCAGTTGTGGATGAAATTGATGAGATCGGTGCGAAAGCCCGGATCCTGGAACACCACGCCGCCGGTTTCCCGGACCAGCCGATTGCCGAACATCAGCCCGTGCTGCTGATAGCTCAACTCGGCAGGTAGGGCGCCGATACCAGGAATCACTTGAAACGCCGTCTCGAAGAGCCCTGTCAACGTATTGCCGATGGTACTGGTGAGACTGCCCAGCACCGCCATGCCGAAAGGCACATTGTCTATGACCTTGACCGGAGAGCCGCCAGTCTTGTCCACCACGCCTACGGTCACTTTCGGCACGATCAACACCGAGAAGACTAGCACCACCGTTCCCAGCCATTTCCAGCCCTGAAGCTTCTCCGGGGCGAAGGCGTAGGCCACCAGGGCCGCGACGAAACCGCAAAAGGCTACGGCGGCCAGAGCCGAAAGATAATCGTTGGAGCCGTTGATCGCCGCTGCTGCATTGAATATGCCGAACAGGCTGTCGGCATTCTGATAGGCGTAAATCTCCCACACGGGTCCGCGCTCTCGTTCCTAGCGAGCCTGATAGGCCGCCTGCTGCCCGAGCATGTCCATCACGTGCTGGGGCATGCTGGAACGCAGTTGCCGTTCCAGTTGCTCCAGATGATTGGACACGGCCTGGAAGGAGCCTACCTTCTGGTAGAGCAGATTTTTCTCTCGGGAGAGTTGGGCCAGTAGGCCCTGGGCGCGCTGACGGATTTCCCGGGCTCGCTCCCGTTGGGCCTGTTGCAGGGTGTAGTCCTTGTCCAAGGCGGCCAGTCCCACGCGCAGATTGCGTTCCAGGAAGACATAGGCGTAGTCGGCGGCGATCACGTCCCGGTACTGGGCGATCAGGCTGTCGGCCAAGCCCGAGCCGGGAATGCTGGTGCCCAGGGACAACATTTTGTAGACCGGCTCGGTGGTCTGGTTCACGAAACCGACTTCCGGCGAATTGTTGGCGATGGCGGTGCGCGAGGCGATCTTGTCCGCGATGGAACGCATCATGGCCTCGACCTTGGCGGTGAAGGGGGTGTGGTTGTAGTTCGTGTTCAGGCTCACCGCGTCGCAATTGACGTAGTCGTTGCACCTGAGCAGATGCTGCACTACGTCCGTGCCGGAACTGGCACCCTGGCCGTAGAGCAACTGACTGATGGAGGTCAGGGTGGGGGCGATGGGGTCCGGATCCCGGCCGGATTCCTCCGGGTAGTAGATCACTGTGCCCACCAGGCTCATGATTAGCTCCCGCTCTGGGTCGTCCAGATAGGTGCCCGTGTTCTGCAAGGCCTTCCAGGTCAGATTGCCGACGAAGGGCGCCTTGTTGCGGACGTTGGCATCTCCCGAGGAACGCGCCGAAGCCAGGATGCCGGGCCGGTCCGTGGCGCAGCGGCGCCGAGCGGAATCTCGGTCGCTCTCCATACCCAGCTCGATGGCCAGGTCGGCGCAGGTTTCTTGGGCGCTGTAACCGGCCGATTCGGCGGCGGTGCTGACGATGGCCTTGGCCGTTTCGCAGGAGTTGATGCGGGCATTGTTGATCCAGGTTTCCAGCCCCTTGGCCCATTTGGTCAGGCCACCGAGCAGGGGCGACACCGATTCCAGGGCCAGTTGGAAGGCAATGCCGGGCAAGGCCGCCGTGATATTGCGCAGCATGTTCTTGAACTCATCGGCGGAAATATGGGAGAAGGAGCCGCCGAACACGTCGATACCGCCGCAGCCGGCCTTGGCGCTGGGGAATTGGATAGCGGCCAACTGATAGACCTTGTTGGGAGAACGCATCATCAGGCTGCCGCCAGTGTAAGTATTGAATGTCTGACCGCGGAAGGCTCCGGGAGCCGTGTAATTGCCGATTGCTCCCAAGTTGTTGAACATGGTGGTGACCTCGGTGTTGAGGTCGCCGGCGCGGGTCGGCAGGGCGACGAGAAGCAGGCAGGCCGACAGCAGGCCGGCGCCGAGGCGGGAGAAAGGTCGGGTCATGGAGCCTCCTGGGCCAGTCGCTGAGAGATGCTGGGCACCATGGTTTCCCCCTGAGGACTGGAGACGGTGGTGATGCGCTCAAGCAACTGGGATTCGGACAGCACGCCGAAGCCGATTGGGACGATCTTTCCGGTGAAGGGCTGGGCCAAGAACACGGCGGGCACTTGGTTTACCTTGAGGGCTGTGGCGATGCCATTGTCGGTGCGGGCCTGGGGGAAGCCCGGCATGGGGCCGCCGTCCAGGCTGATGGCCAAGACCTGGAGGCCGTAGCGGGCCTCGAAGGCTGCCAGGGTGGGTGCCAAGGCATGGCAGTAGGGGCAATCCGAGCGGTAGAAGAAGAACAGCACGTGGTCCTTGCCCAACTCGGCCACCGTGCGGGCTCGTTCCTTCGTCTGGGTCTGCTCAAAAACTTCCAGGGCCTTGGCATTGACCGGCCGGCCTTGCAGGCTGGGGTCCAGCTCCGGCGTTGCCCAGGCCACCCGTTGGGCCACGTCGGCGAAGTAGGAGGCCCGGGCCACCACCTGGGCTTCCAATTCCATGTAGCGCCGCACGTTGGCCTCGGTGGGCCGCATGATGGCGATGTTGCGGGTTTCTTCCAGGCGCTTTTGCAGTTGCGCGAACTCCACCAGTTCCGGCGCTTTGGCGGGCGGTCCTGCCTGGGGCGATGAGGGAGGTGGAAGTGTATCCGCTGCTGGGTGCTCGCCCGTTTCCGGCGTGGGATCCTCGTAGAAGTGCCAGCCGCGCCAACTGTCGAACCAGTAGCGGGGCGGCGACTCCTGGGCAAGGGCCAACGATGCGACCAACAGCCACAACACGGGCAGCAGGCGGATGACGGCTGCAAGAGGGATGGACGGCGTCATGGTGATCTTCACAGCAGGGAATGGGGCGGGCGGCCGTCGAGGCAGTAATTGATACCGATGTCCAATGTCTGCCGACGTGGGGCCGGGCTGCGGGGAAGCTGTACGCCGTCCTGCCAGAAGCTGACCTTGAGCCGGGCGCAGCCGGTTTGCCGGTAACGGCGCTCGGTGGCAACGTCGATGTTGATCGGCGAAGTGGCGCCGAAACGCCGTGAGATGGCGTCGGCAGTGTCACCGGTCAAGACGCCATGGGCCTGGCCGTCGCTGGCCAAGAGGGCGGCCAGCAGCAGGGGCCGGGCATCGGATACCGGGGTACGCAATAGATCATCGGCCAAGACGGTGCGGGTGAAAACCGCCAGTAGGAAGGCAAAGGAACGCAACTTCATTGGCATCTCCCCTGGCCGTAGTAGCAGGTGTTCAAGCGCGCCGCATTGTTGCCCTGGAGGGTTGAGGCATTGGGCAGCGTAGGCACGAGGGAGGCGTAGAACTCGCTCAAATCCATGGCTGCGAAGTTGAGCTGTTGCAACTGGGCGACGGTGAAGCCCGAGCAATCAGGGTTCTCCGCGCTGCCCCAGCCCTTGCCTACCTGGGTGCGACCTTGTTCGTTGATGATGCGGGCGAGCTTGCTGTTGAAGCAGCACTTGCCCGTGGTGTGCTCAATGCAGGCGACGCAGACGCCGAGGATGCGCAGGCAGGACGAACAATAGGTGCCCACCGTGTGGCAAAGATGGGCCCCTTCCTTCATGGCGAGCTTTCCTTCGTTGTCGCTGCAGGACATCATGGACATGACGACGTAGAAAGTGGCCGTGATGGCCAGGGACCAGGGATCGACGGCAATCAGCACGTTCTCCCCGGAATAGAGTGCCACCGATCCGGCGGGCAGGGCGGCGCCATTGACCGCCACGGTGACGCCGTAGCTGGTGAAGGTGCCGGCGAAGCCGCCATCCATCAACAAGGCCTGCATACCCTGGATCAGGAAGTCCTGATTCTCCGAATTCATCAGGATGTCGAAGACCAAGCGGGAACCCATGCCGAACAGACTCTGGTTGCTCATGGCGGCCCCCGCGTTGTCGCTGTAACAGCAGTTCTGGAGCAATTGGTCGCGGCAACTGTTGGCCTCGCCCTTGAACACCTGCATGGTGCTGGTGTCGAGATAGACGCCGGCTTCCCTAGCCGCTTCCAGCAGGGTCATGGAGCGGGCGAAGTCCGCATCGTTGGGGGAACGTGTGTTGAAGCAGTTGTTTCCCAGACAATAGACGTCGGTGGGGCAGTTGGCTGCCGTGGTGACGGTCTGGGCTGCGGAGGGGCAGGCGTAGGTGGCCTGGGTGATCTCACACTGGCCGGTAGCGGCATTGCGCTGCTTGCAGACGCTGGTGCTTGGGCTGCAGCCGGTCTGGAGCAGGGGCACGCATTCATCCAGCGGCGTGCCCGAGCTGCACGTCAGCGTGCGCTCATAGGACCAGCAGGTGCGGGTGACGGGTTGGCCGTCCACCAGTTTGGTGGCGGGACCGTCCACGCAGCGGTCGGCTGTGGTGACCATGCAGCGTCCGCCGTCGGCCAAGGCCGCGCTCTTGTCTACCCAGACGTCGGTGGTCTGGGCCACCATGGCGGGTTGGGTGAATGCGAGGGTCAGGGACCATCCGGATGCGCCCATCAGGGTGGCATCCCCGGTCGACACGGCGCAGTGTGTGCCGATGTCGTCATAGGTCGCGATGCCCTCCAGGCAATTCCCATCGGGACTGGACTCCGTGATGGCGTAGCACTGGTCGCCCGGCCCTGCGTTGAAAAAGTCGCTATAGAGGCTCAGTGTATCGCCCAGCACCGTGCCGGCCGGACACGCATAGACCGGCGTGCCGAACTGGAAGGTGTAGCGGCATTGGCCGTTGGCGCAGCCGGAACCCGGCAGCAGCATCACCTTGAAGGGACTCCAGCAATAGCCCTCCCAGTGAGGCGAGAGGTCGGTCACATACGTGGCTTGGGTGGCCGGTGTCGTGGGCAGGTCGAGGGTCTGCCAACCGATGCAAGCGCCCCGGCCGCCAGCCGCATAGAAGCGGAAGCGCTGCAAGCCGTCGGTCCGGATATGGCACTGGGCTTCCACAACCATATAGTCGGCGCCGTTGCGATTGGCCTGGGCATGGGCAAACCAAACGCTGTCCACGCAACTGGGTGCCAGGGCCACCTGCACCGTCAGGTCGCGTCGCGTGGTGTAGTTGCCGACCCCGCTATAGCGGTTGCAGACCTTGTTTACCGTGCCGGCCGGTGCAGTTATACCGGCGGTAGTGCAGCCCGAATAGTAGGAGGACAAGCTCTCCAAGACTGTGGAAGGGTTGCGTGCGATGTCCCGGGCAGCGCTGACGGCCGGGCCATAGGCGGATACCCCGGGGCGCGGCGTGTTGGCCGAAGTGAGCGCCGTGGTTTGGGCTTGGCAGGCCGGATCGCTGCTGCCGGCACAGGCGGCGAGGCGGGCATTGGCTGCGCCGGTCAAACCCGGTTGACCGAAGTAAGCGGTTTCTGGCGGCGCGGTGGTGTAGCCGGGCACCACAGACAAGGCGCTGGGGGCGGTTACGGAGTCCCGAATCACCGGATTGGCCGCCTGGCCCGCCACCAATCCTTCGTCATGGGAGGAGGCGAGGGACGTGTTTTGTGTGGCGACGAAACAGACCAGGGTGATCCAGACGACCATCGTGCGCATGGCGACCCCTTATTCCTTGATCCGCTTGAGGAACACCTCGGCGGCCGGGCCGAAGCGCGGTGCCGAGCGTTGCATGGTTTCGAGGGCATAGTCGAGACTCACATCCCCGGCGGCTTTGACGAAGACCTCTTCGGCGGCACAACGGTTGCCGGCGCAGGCCGCGGGGCGTTTGCCGTCCTTGAGCAGTACGAAACTCGGTACACGGCTGATGGCGAACCGATCGAAGGCCTGGGGATCGATGCGTACCGCCGCTGACCGGCTTCCGATCAGCGCCTGGACCTGGACCGCAGTCTCACGTAGGGAATTCCTGGCGAGGCCGCGGATCAGCACCGGTGCCCGGACTCGGGCAGCTTGGTCGAGAAGCCGCTGCAACGTTGCTTCGGGCATGGTGAGGCTGACGAAGACCAGCAGGCCTGGCCCGGTTCCAGGCGCAAGGCTGGCCGGCGGCTGCATGCCTTCCGTCTGGGCGGCGTAGCCTTTGGCGAGGGCATTGAGGTCGATGGTTGCCGCAGCCTGGGGACGGGGCAGGGCATCGAGGCGCGGTGCCGGAGCAGGGTCGCCCTCCATCCCCCTCAGGTCCCCGTACTTGCGCCGGGCGGCGTCGATGTCCTGGTCGGTGACCGTCGGGGTTTCTCGGCGTACGCGGGCCAGATCCGCCTCGGTGATGTCCGGTGCCGACTGGGCCAGGGTACGGCCCATGCCGAGGATGAAGGTGAGGAGGACTACGGGACGCAGAAATGGCTGTCCGAGATCAGTTGCCGACACAGCAGTTCCTTTTCCGGAAAAGCAGAAACGCGAAGTCCTCGCCCTGTACCGGGTACTCCTTGCCGGCACCCCAGATCACCGTGCTGCGGCCGAAGGGCTGGCAGCAATGGCCGTCATCCTTGTCGGTGTTGGCGATGGGGTAGAGGAGCTGAGTCTTGTAGGCGGTCTTGTCCATCACCGGCTCGAAGTAGGGGCCGCAGAGGCCTGGCGTCCCATGCCAGGCCCAGGCGATGAGCTCCCGGTGCATCTTGGCGGTGAGGCGCTGGGCTAACAGGGAAGCCGTACGTACGCCGCCCAGGTGGTAGGGCACATGACCGTCCAAGGGATAGACGCCGCCCTGACAGCCAGCGCACCAGAACAGCTCCTTGAGGCCGAAGCCGACCGTGGCCGCCACACAGTCGGCAGCACAGGCGGCCACGGCGATCGGATTGGCGAACAGCACCGCATCGGGATTGAGGATCAGGCTCAGCTCGTCGTCGTTCCAGAGAGGATCCACCTCGGTCAGGTAGGCCAGGTCCAGGGTGCCTTTCTCCAGGCAGGGGAAGTCGGTGACCACGTCGAGCCAGTAGAGGACCGGGTTGATGTAGAAGTGGGCCTGGTAGAAGCTGCCGCCATCCCCGTCGCCTTCCGGGCGGGTGAAGCGGGCGGCTTCCGGCGCCGGAATGCCCGGATCTAGGTCGATGCCGCCCAGGGAGGTGAGGCAGAAGGGCTTGCGCACCACTTCCACCTGTCGCGCCGGTTCCCAGAAGCCGATGGACAAGCCGACCAGGGGATGTAGCCCGCAGGTGCACAGGGGACTAGAGGGATTTGGCGTGTCTTCCTGGCCGTCCAGATCCCCCAAAGTGATACCGCCGAGGGAGATGGGCAGGATGCAAGACCAGCAGATGTCGGTGATGGGATTGGGGAACTTGCCGGTGCAGGTGGCCGGTGAAGCGGCGAGGGCGGGACCGGCGGCCAGCAGAACGCTCAATAGGAGCTGGCTGAGGCATCGACGCAAGCTTTTCATTGGGGCAGCTCCAGTTCGTCGACGCGCAGCCGCAGGCCTTCCTGAGACACCAGGGCCGGCACCTGGGTGATGCCCAGGCGGTGGGTCAGCAGGCCCTGCTGGTCGTAATAAACGGGCAGACGCCAGGCCTTCATCAGTGCCATGTAGGAGCCCCCGACCAGGATCGGCTTGACTCGTCCCCGGTACATATTCAGGAGTTCCCGGACCCGCGTCACTTGCCGTGGGTCGCGGGCATCGAAGAACAGCAGGTGTCGGGACAGGGACACCACCTCCAAGGGATTCTTGCGAGTGCCGGCGGCGAACAGCAGTTCGCCTTTGGGGCCGAGGACGTTGCGATCCAGGGTGAAGGTGGGGTCGTAGTAGAAGGTTCGCGGTGTTTGGGTCGCGTGCAGGCCGGTTATCGGTGAGGGCCGGGTGATCGCCGCTGCGCCCCGGGTCCGGGCTTCCTCTTCCAGGTGCCGCAACTCGCCGCTTTTTTCTTTTTCGCGCAGACGCTGTTCGATGAAGGCGAGCAGGTGGGGCTCGCTGACCTCATAGGTGGGACCGAGGGCACCCAGGTCAATGGCATGGGATGTGCTGCTCAGCAGGGCAAGGGTCATTGCCATGAGGGGCGGGAATGGGCGTTTCATTGCCGACCACTGGTCGGGCAGCCGATCTGTGCCACCCAGTGCATCCGCGCCACGGTGTCTTCCTGGTAACTGGCGCGGATCAGGCCCATCAGGACCGGATCGCCGTCCCCTTGTGCCAAGGCGCGGCGCAGCTCGTCGCTGCCGAGCTCACGGCCGCAACGCCGGGCAAAGGCGGCCAGGTAGTCCCTGGCGCCTTGCTCGGCAGCCGGGGCGATGCGGCCCAGGAAGGTCAGGTAGTCGGCCATGGGTATGGGAGGCTGTTCCGCTGGCAGTCCTAGAGCGGGCCTTGCAAGGAGATACAGCAACGGAAGGATGATGAGTCGGCGGGCCATGGCGATCTCAGAACAGAGGCATCACGTGGCCGATCACCTGATCGGCGGCCACCAGACCGCTTTCCCGGTAGCGGGAATCGAAGGAGTCGGGGCTGGTGCCTTGCACGTAGTAATGCCCGGCAGGAATGACGCCCGGCGTGATGGGCGTCAGGGGGCGGCCATCCCATGCATGGGGCTTGGCGGCACCCATGGACTCGCCATTGACCGCCACCTGATGGTCGGCTACGGTGATGCGGTCTCCGGGCAGTCCGCGCACGATCTTGAAGAACGGTTGTCCGCGCAGTCCCGGATAGGCCTCCTGCACCGGGCCGTCGAAGGCAAAGATGATCAACTCGCCGCGATGGGGTGGCCTGACGTCGTGGCTCAGCAAGGCCACTCGGTAGGGCAGACTGGGCGTCCAGTTGAAGAGGAGTGGCGAGTGCGGCGTCGGATCGATGAACAGGCGCACATAGGCCAGGCCCCAGATCAGGGTGACGGTCAGGTAGGGAAGTTTGGGTCGCCAGCCCCTGCTCGGCGAGGTTGCCATGGCAAGGAACGCTTTCATGGCGTATCCACCTTCCGTCGCAGGGCAACCGTCAGATCCAGGGCGGTGGTAGGCATCGCACCGGCCACGGCAGTCTTGACCAGGACCAGGCAGCCGCATTCCTTGGGCAGTTCCTCCAGGGCCACCGGCAGGCGCTGGGCGAAGGCTTTGGCCATGGTCATAGCCTGCTGCCGCTCCTCATTGGAATGGGCGGTGGTAAGGATCAGAGTGAACTGGGCTTCCTTGGCCCGGTACACCTCGGCCACGTCCACCACCCCGACACGCTGGGCGGAGGCCAGCGCCGGACGCAGTATTTGCCGGTCGTAAACGCTCAACATCAGAGCGGCGATCAAAGCCACGGCCAAGCCCTGCGCCAAGAGCCGTACAACACGGGAAATATCGAGATTCATAGACCATGCCCCCGCTGCCGCAGCAGTTCGGCGATGGCTTCGTCGATGGACATGCCCTGGGCCCGCAGTACGTCGAGGGGCGCGTTGTCTTCGAGCTTGTTGGAGAACAGCAGGTGGGTGGCGGGATCGAGAATGTTGCGGGCCACCCCTTCGCCTACCGGCGAGGAGATATAGACCTCCGAGAAGGCACCCGCTTCGGTACGCAAGGAGTTGAGCAGCCGCTTCTTCGGCTCGTCCATGGAGAGCCGCCCCTTGCGGTCCAGCATCTCGATGGATTCGGGCTTCTGCCGCAGCAGGAACACCCAGTCCGAGCAGTTGAGGGCGGCTTCCATCTGGGCCGAGCCGTAGTAGTCGTCGGCGCTTTGGGTGGCGGTGCCCAGGGCACCGCCGTACTTGCGGGCACGGCGGGCGGCCTCCTCGATCACCGCCGCCTTGACCGGATCGTCGGCACCTACGTCACCCAATTGCTGCTTGAGTTCGTCTACGAACAGTACCTTGCGCCGGTTACGGGTCAGGTACATCTCGCCGGTGATCCTGTGCAGCAGCAGGATGTTCACCACCGCATGCAGATCCGGCCGACGCTTCAGCTCCTCGTTCTCGATGACGATGAAGTCGTTGGAGAAATCCACGTTGTTGCGCCCTTCGAAGAAGCGTTCGTACTGACCGCCCTGGGCGTAGGGGTTGAGCATGACGGCCAGGTCCTTGATGCGCTGGTCGTTCACCAGACCCAGCTCGCGCAAGGTGCCTTCGCGGAAGGCATCGCGTAGCGTCGTGATGCGCATCTCGTTGCCGTATTTGTGCCACAGTTTGAGCACCATGGCGGAGATGGCCTTGTATTGGACCTCTTCCAGGACGTGCTGCATGGAGCACATCTTGGCGATGCCCGGCACCAGCATGTCCATGTCCTCGTTGATGTCTACGATGTGGGTGAAGGGATCAACGCAGATGTCTACGTCGGGGCGGAACTCGATATAGGTGCCATCCGCCTTGCGGCACAGCTTCTCGAAGCTGCGGCCCAGGTCCAGCATCCATACCTTGGCGCCGATGGCCCGGTAGGACCACGCCATTTCGTTCATCAGCACCGACTTGCCCGAGCCCGGAGCGCCGATGATGGCGAAGTTGTAATTGCCCAGATCGTTGTCGAAGATGTCCAGGGTCATCAACTGCCCACGCCGGCCACCGAAGACCAGGGCGGGGGTGCGGGTGCCGCGCCATTCGGCGATCAGCGGCGCCAAGTGGATGGCGTTGGCCATGGTCTTGCGCGTGACCCGCCGCATCTTGGCCAAGTCCCGATGGAACTTCTCGCTCAGCGTCATGGGCAGGCTGGCCAGCAGGGCCTGGCGGTGCATGTAGGCATCCGCGTTAAGCTGGAAGCCACGGCCGCGCCAGATGGCGTTGGCCGCTTCGTGGGCTGCTGCCGACTTACCCGGGGCGGTGAACAGGGCCAACTGGTGATAGAGGCTGACCAGATTGCCGCCTGTATCGATGGCGTTGGCCGCCGCCGACCAGTCCTGGAGCTTCTTGCCCACGTCCGGCATCACATCGGCCATTTTCGATTTGGCATTCTGGGTGGCACGCACATGGTTGGCGGTGACCGCCGACTTGGTGGCATTGGGGTCGAGCACATGGACGCCCAGGGTGAGCAGGAAAGGGGCGCTGTACTGCAAGGCAGGCTGCATCAGGTCGCCGATCAGGGAACCCATCTGCCACAGGGCGAAGCGCTCGGGGAAGCTCTTGATCGAATAGAAACGGGCCTCCAGCACGTCGGGGCTGCCTTCCTTCCACAGGGTCAGGCCGCCGGGATGGGGATCCTGGATGGTGTCGAAATCCACGATCTGATCGCGCAATTCCCGGCCGTCGTCGTACTGAAAGTCCGGGGCGTCGGGCCGATGCATGCGGTCGGGGTTGGTGAAAAGTGCGCACCAGTTGATCAGGTCGGCGGCATCGCAGATCCGGTTGGGCAGGGAGGCCGAGCGTAGGGTGGAGGCCATGGCTTCCCGCAGGGCAATCAAGGCTTCGCGTTGGTTGAGGTCCCGCGGGTCGCCCGGGAAGGACACACTCAGCATCAGGCGGAAATCTCGGATGGTGTAGTGGAAGCCGGCAGTGAGGGAGGCGCGGGCGCCGTGCAGCAGATGGCCCACCCGCTGGCGGGCGAGGCGGTGAAACAGGTTGTCGTTGCGGGCGGGACGGCCCCAGGCCTTGGCCTTGTCGGCCTGGTCTGGATCTTCCAAGCGCAGATTGGCGTAGCGGCGCAACTGCTCGCGAACCTGGGGCGAGGCGAACAGATGGAACTGGATGCCGGTGCCGGGCGGGCAGTTGGCATAGAGGGAGACCAGCACCTCCGCCATGCGCTCGTCGGCGCCGGACTGGGGCATGAGTTCCAAGAGGAAGCCCATGCCGTCCCGGTTCACGAAAATCTTCTCGGCGGCCAGGTAAGCGGAATAGGGCAGCCAGTTGGCGAACTGTTCCGCCGGTGTGTCCGTGGGGCCGAAGCCGAACAGGGGCGGGCGCATCGGCTCTGCGTGGGGCGCGTTCATTGCGGGCCTCCCGAGGGACGGGCCGGCAGCCGCGGCAGCGAGGTGCCGGGCATGGTTGTGTTGGCATTGGTGTCGACAGGCTCCGCCGCCGGCTTGGGCGGCGCCTTCAATGGACCGTAGGCATCGCGAATCTTGCGCTGGACGTGATCGATCAGCCATTGGCCGTTGTCCACTTGCACATAGACGTAGCCCTGGTCGAAGAGGTCGCCGTCGGCATCCTCCCACGGTTTGATCCAGAGGCGCAGGACCCGGGGTGAGGAGCGAAGGGGGCTGGGCACCAGGGGCGTGTCATCGGCAGAGGGCCGGGGCCGTTCCGCGACAAAGCCTTTGTCCTCGGCAGCGGTCCGGCGGGAACGCTGGCTGGGCAGGTTGTTACGCAGGGCATTGGCATAGGTGCCGGAGACCGAGTCGCAGGCAACGCCTTCCGGTGCCTGGCAGGCATAACCGGAGCTGCCGCTGAGGCCGGACAGATTCATGCAGGCAGTGAGCAAGGGCAGTAGGCCGAGGGCACAGAAAGGTAGAGCGCGCCTCATGGCCGCTTCCCCTGGGTGCTGTCCGCCGAGGCCTGGAGCAGATGGGCTTCCAGTAGTGGACGCGCAGCGTAGCCATCGGTACGGCTGCCGTCGGTCCAGATCAGGGTGGGCGTGCCCTGGACGCCGAGACGATGGGCCAGGGCAAGGTTGCGCTCCAGGGGATGCTCGCAATGGGCGGATTCATCCAACAGGCTGGCGTCTCCTTGCAGCATCAGCCGCTGCCAGGCCTGAGCTCGGTCCGTCGCACACCACACGGCCCGGGGCTTGGCCTCTCCCTGGAAGGGCACCAGGAAGGTGTAGACGGTGACGTCATCAAGCGCGGCCAGCTCGGGCTCCAATTGGCGGCAATAGGGGCAGTTGGGATCGCTGAAGACGGCCACCTTGCGCTGACCGTTGCCGTGAACGGTCTTGATGGCATCGGCCAGGGGTAACTGGTCGAACCGTATTGGCGTGGAGGCAGTGCCGGTTGTCTTGCCTGTGGCGGCGGCATTTACGGGTGCCGAGTCGGTCCGCGCCAGCTTGGGCGCCGTCAGGTCGCGCAGAGTATGGGTGTCAAAGACGTGGCCGAACAGGAAATAGCGGGGGTGACGGGCGGACACATAGGCCACGTTGCCTTCCATCCAGACTTCGTAGAGGCCCTCGACCGGAGAGCGGTGTATGGCGCTGAAATGGGTGCCGGGATGGGCTTTCTGCAGGGCAGCGAGCAAGCGCTGTTCGTTCTGTATGGCGGAGGCCGGCTCGGAGGCAATGGTGACAGCCGAAGTCAGGAGCGTGGTGGCCAGCAGCATAGCGGTTCGCCCTGGGTGAACGAAGATGGGACGGGATTCAGTAGGTGCCATCGTCGGAGATCTCCAGATAGCGGGTTTCGGGGGAAGCAGTGAGGCGGGAGCTGTCGGCCGCTGCGGTCATGGGCACGTCGATGCGAACCCCTTTGGTGATCACCACGTCGATTTCGCGGCCAGCGTCCACTTCGATGACCGGGAAGGTGTTCTCGGCGAGCTTGATGTAGTACTGGGCCAGCCGGTCCAGGGCCTTGCCCACGCCGCTGCCCAAGCCTGCTCGGTAGGCTTCGCTGCTGGGCGTGTTGGCCACAGTGCCCAGGGCCGAAGTGCTGTATTGGGTCGAGGACGTGGCTACCCCTTGGCCGATGCCGCTGACCACGCCAGCCAACAGGGCGTTGGCCAGCATCTGGCCCTGCTTGGTGACCAGTCGGCCGCGCATGCCTACCTTGCCGTCTTCGCCGTAGATGGAGCCCTGGATCTTGACCTCGAGGGTGGCTCCGTCGGCGCGTACGCAGGAGAGGCTCTCGGTGCGCAGATACGCCCGCTCCGAACTGATGTCGCCGTAGCCGGCAGCGATCACGAAGCAGTCCCGGTACTCGGCGCGGAAGCGGTTGGGCAGGATCGAGTTGTCCGAAAGGCGGATCAAGATCGGCTGGGGATTGGCTTGGGCCTGGCCGCCGGTGGGTGCGTCGAGGCCGCCCAGCAAGGTGCCGCGGGTAAAGCTCACCGGCAGGAAGGTAGCGACGGTCTTGGCATCCTGCTCCGGGTGCGGCGTGGCGGCAGCTTGACCTGTTGGCTGGAGGGGACGGGCGCGGTCCGTGACGGTAATGCGGGTGATGCCAGGTTCCGTGGTCACTACCGGCGTCTGCGCGGTAAGGTTGGTGGGCGTGCCTGCCGGCATGGCACCCGTGGAGCCGGCCTTGGATGGCGGCGGTGGCGGAGGCAGGGCTGCGGCAGGTGGGAAGGTGCTGGGGTCCGCCGTCGGATGGCCGGGAGCAGGCTGGGTTGAAGCTGCGCCCTGCTGGACTGAGGTCAGGCGCTGTTCTAGGTCGGCGAAGCGCTGCAGGGTCTTGGCCTCGAAGGCCTGCCGGTCCTTGTTGACGCGCCCTTGTTCCTCGCGCTCGTTTTCGTATTGGGCGAGCTTGCGGCCGGCGGTACCGACCCACTGGTCCACCGGATTGATCTGGCCGCCGGGCGGCATGACGCCGATGTTGGTGGCGGTGTTCGCGGTCGCGGCATTCTTGGCCTCGCCCACCTTGGTTGGTGCTTCGCTGACCGCAAAAACCAGCCAGAGAAGGCCCACACCTCCGGCCATGAGGGCTGCCAGCAGGGCGTATTGGCGTTGCCGAGGCGACAGGCGCTCGACGAATTCGCGCAGGGATTGGCCGGAGGGGCGGACGCTGGTCATGGCGTGTCCTCCCGCCGGATCACATAAACGCGGGTGGTGTCCCCTGGCCGCAGGTTGTGATGCTCGATGGCGATGCCGGCGACGTTGCCGCCTTCCCGGTCGAATTCCGGTTCGGCCAGGACCATGGGATCGAGGCTGATGTTCTGCAGGAGGAAGGCCTCGCCGATCAGCCCCCGGCCCTCGAAGCGGCGAACCTGGGTGAAGCGGGCTTCCGCCCATAGCGGTACCGCGGCATGGGTCTCCTCGACCTGAATATCGGGCGGCACCAGATCCGAGGCCATGGCCACCAGCATGGCCTTCATGGCCCGTACCGGATTGGGTGCGGGACCCACTGGAGCTTGGGCCGTAGGCGACTTCAATGCCTTGGGGGTATGGTCGCGGATGACGATGGTGTCTGCCGGCACGTCGGCTCGGCGCAGCAGCAGCGTGTAGGTGGCATTGGCCGATGAGACGAAGAGGTTGACGGGCTTTGCCGATTCACCCACCGGTCGGACATAGATTTCACCCTTGTCACGGTCGCACTCGATGATGAGCTCGCCGGCAGAATTGGTGGCGGGCACCTGGGATGCAGGGGCCGAGATGCCTGGGGTGGCGGGCAACGCGGCTGTCGTGCCGCAGTGGTTCGACTGGACGTTGCCGAACACATCGGTGATCGGGCCACCTTCGATGCGAATGCGGGTGGGTTCCTTGATCGATAGGATCGCCTCCACCGAGACGCCGTCGCGGGCATCGATCATCTGCAGAGCCCGTGCACCGGGCGAGGCCATCATTGCCGTGATTGTCAAAATCCAGGCGGTTCTATTTGCCCCCATAGGGCACCTCCTTGAAGGTTTTAAGGTGCATGCGCGCGTCGGCGTAGCTGAACTCGACCCGATAGGACTTGAGCTCATTGGCGGTCTCGAAGCCATTGACCAGGGTGCGCAGGCGGCCATGGATGACGACGCTCTGGGTGTCTTCGTTGGGCACCAGTTGTTGAGGGGCGAAGACGGTGGCGGCATTGATGCGCTTGAGCCGTTCGGCTTCCACCTCCTGCCGCGTTTTGAGGGGGCCGTACTGGTCGGGCTCCACGTAGCCGAGCAGGACCTCCTTCTTCCAGTCGATGGAGGCGGGCGTCACGTCCAGGACCAGCCATGCGATGAAGGCGCCCATCTGCTCCAGATACTCGTGGCTGGCCTTGTCGTGGGTGACCCAGAAGGTCTTGTCCAGGGAAGGCGGGACCACCACGGTGCGCACCGAGCCCAGCAGGCTAAACATGATCGCGAGGGTGAGGACCTGGGCGAGCGCCTGTACGGCCAGGGCCAGACCGAGCCAGCGATTGCGCCGGCGTATGTCCTTGATGTCGAGATTGAGGCGTTCGAAATCCATGACAGGGGTTCTGGGTCAGCCCACCATGCGGCGCAGGTGCGACGGTGGGGTGGCGCGCAGGGCGGTGAGGGGATTGGTGGGCAGGTGCCAGTACAGCCAGTGGATGGCGAAGGCGGGATGGCGGTCGGCCTTGAGGCGGGAGATCCAGCGCGACACGGCAATACCGGTGGCGAGGCAGACCGAGAAGGAAAGCTTGCTGCCGGACAGGTAGCCGACGAAGAACATGAACAGCACCGGCGTGGCGACGTCCACGTCCCAGAAGCCGATCTTCCATTGGTCGTCGAGGCGTCGCGGGATGTAGGTGTCCGCTTGCATGGGGATCTCCCGACGGCTCAGATCACGGCGCCCATGATGGCGCCGGCGATCACCAGGCCCACCGCAGCGAAGATCGCCAGGCCGACATAGAACAGTACCGGCCCGAAGTTGCGCAGGGCGGAGAGGGAGATCAATGCGACCACGAAGCCGACGAAACCCACGAGGGCCTTGATGCCCGGTCCAAGCTGGGCGATCTGGGTCAGGGCCGAGGTGAGGGGGCCTGTGATGCCGGTGAAGGCCACCAAGTCGAGGGCGTAGCTGGAGGAGGCGAAGCCGAGGATGGCTGCCACCAGCAGCAGAGCGTAAGCGACTGCCTTATACGGAGCGGGACGGGAAGGGGAAGCCAAGGTGTTGCTGCTCATGGGAAGTCTCCAGATGGTTGACGGAAAAGCGGATGCCAGGGACTGCTCGCGGGATTGGCTCATGGGGTACTCCCTGGGGCGATGCGGATGACGATCTCGGCCCGCCGGTTCCGGGCGCGGCCGGCAGGGGTATCGTTTTTTGCGATGAAGCAGCACACACCGTGACCTTCAACAGTCATGCGGGTGGACAGGTCCGGATTTCCTTGACGGAGGTAGTCCGCGACTGCCTGGGCGCGGCTTAGCGCCAGGGTGTCATTGGTCCCCTGGGGACCGGTAGCGTCGGTATGGCCGGTGATGGTGATAGAGGAGGCTTGGCTGATGTCGGTAGCAACGCTGTTCAGAACGGATTGCTCGGTTCGGGATAATCGGGCGCTGTTGAAAGTAAAGTTGACGGTGACGGTAAGTCTTGTTTCAGGTCGAGATGCAGGGGCTGGCACAGATGGCGGCGGCTCAGCATTGATGAGGGGAGCAGGGATAGGCTGTGGAACCATTTTCACCGCGAGTGTCTTTGGCGTTCGAGCAGGGCAGGCCGGAGGCAGGCAGCGGGCGAAATGGGCCTGAGGGCCGAAATCGAGCTGGGCTAATTGCGCGGTGACGGCGCCGTGAGGAATTTCCGGTGCTCGGAACAGTGCGCAAGACGATAAAAGTGTCGCGCTGCTGGCCACAGCAAACAGTAGAGCGGCAGGGATGCAACTGGTTTTCATGGCTGAACCCTCGCCGCCAAGGAAGCAGCAGGGCCTTGCGGTATGGGCAAGGGGCGCGGCAGTCGCTGATACACCCGCCACGCATACTCAGCGCGGGCCTGGGTGCAAGAGGCTTCTGTGCGTTGAGTACAGGCCGCGTTGTAGGCGCCGACGGCATCCCAGGTAGTCCCTTTGTGCGCGAAAAGATCAGCCAGCAACCATGCGCCGATCTGGATGTTGGTGCAGGGATCAAAGAGATCCGCTTCCTTGATTCCGTGCTGGGCCAGCGTCTCCAGATGGCGGCTGTTGATTTGCATAAGTCCGATGTCGTAGGACCCTGTTTGTCGTTGATGAGTGCGATTGACGGCGCGGGGATCCAGGTTTGATTCGACCCGGGCGATGGCGTAAAGGAGATCTGCCGAGACGCCGTAGCGTTGGGCGGCTGACTCCCAGCAGGCTGGCGCCTGAGTGGAAACCATGGCCATGACGGACAGGGCTGCCAAGTGGAAAAAGGACGGCAGATGCATGGATCACCTCTCCAGCAGAATCGGAACAGCCCACCGGTTGGCTGGCGACCGTTGCAGGTTCAGCAGTAGCTGATTAAGGCTGCGCCATATCGACACTCGGCGCCGTGGGATATCGGGCGAGCGGAGTACCAACTGGATTCCAAAAAACTGAAAGATCAGCGGGACGCTGGTGCTGCTGAAGTCGGGAAAACGGAAGGTCGGCGCGACATTGACGTTGCTGTGCCGCAGGTCATAGAGCCAGTTGTGTTTCTCAATCCATAAGCGAGTCTCGATGATCTCCTGATGCTCACTTTCCTTCGAGCGGGGGGCAGTGTTGTACTGATGCGGCGTCGGTGCGACGGGGAACATGGAGCTGACCTCGATTTGGTGATGACGTATGGCGCTTGCGAGTGCATGACCCAAGAGTAGGCGGTGACGTTTTTGGTGTCTCCTGGGAATGGATGCCTTAACAGGGGGATTTCGCCATCAAGGTAGAGATGGCTGCGTGGGGATGACGATAAGATATGACCCGTCAGCCGGTGCATGGGTATTGGCGATCAGTATGAGGAAGATGAAGATGGATGCAGAAGGTGCTATGAAAGAGGCCACGAAGGAAGCCTTCCGGTTGCTCGACAAGGTGACCGAGTTCAAATTTTCCTTGGCGTTGTTGTCGGTGGCGGTTGCCCTGGATGTCACCTTGGCATGGATCGCCCATCGCAATATTCTGACCTTGGATTGGGCGGCTTTCGGGGGCGGCATGATGGCCAAGCTAGGCTTGGCCCTGGTGGCTTACGTCTTTTGGATGGCAGCGCTTTCCCCGATGACAGACAGCTTGGTGAAGTTCCTATTGTCGCTGCTCACCGATAACCGGTTTGCCAGCGCATTGCGCAGCATCTTCGAGTCTGAGCACGCAACGGCTGAGCAAAGATATGTCTGGGGCAGAGTGCAAGTGACCGATGCCAAGCTTCGTGCGTTCAAAGACAAGGACATGTTCTGGATAGAGCAGGTCGAGAAGGTGGAAGCCAACGAGCGTGAGAATCGAGGCGAAATGGCGGCACTAGCTCGCCTGTCGTTTTCGGTGCTGGGGTTGATGCTGATGGATTGGGGAATGCGCGAGTATTCGATCGCGGGCGAAATTTTGGCAGGACTAGGCGGAGACGAAGGATGGATGAAAAGTGTCATCCACGTTGGGGTCTTGGCTTGCGTGCTCTTGATCGCGTTTCCTTGGCTATACCAAGTATGGAATCAGCAACAGGATGATGCCTGGATGAGTCATCCGGAGCTTGCCAAAGAGCGCTTGGAGGCCATCGAGGCACAGCGGATGATAAACAGCAGTGGATTCGTCGGGAATGTGCTGATGAATATTGGAGGCTACCCGCGCCGATGAAAACATCCCACCGCCCGCCCTGCCAACACCCCGACCACCAGAGGTGCGTACGGCAGCATCAGTGGCGGTAGCGTCATCGGCAGCACGAAGCCGACGACAGTCGCGCAGAGGACCATGATCCCCAGGCTGGCATACAAAGCGAACATCTCGGGATCGTGCTGCCGGAATTCCTTGGCCTTGATGAGCCGGGAAAGACCTCCATCGACCAACGCTGCGAGGACGAAGAGGATGAGCCAGGGTAGCCATTCGAGCAGGGTGGAGAAGCGATAGCTGGCGAGTAGAAGCAGTGCGTCGACGGAGCGAAAGTAGGGATTGTTGAAGAGTCGCTGGTTTACCGCCGACATCTCCTGAGACACGGCGTCATTGATGCCGGCGGTCGAAGGTGCGTCCTTCATGGCCGGGATTGGGGTAATGCTGGTTGTCACTTCCTGCATCTGAACTGCCCGCTCTATCATGCGCAGGGCTGATTCCTCTCCCCAGTACTCAGCCGCTCGCCGATGTTCGATGCGCAATTGCGCCAAAAACCGTTCCGGCGGCCGCGCTGACGGCACGTATAGCACCAGAATCAGTAGGCCCACCAGCGACAGCACGGCGACGGCGCGGATCATGCCGCCGCCTTCATCGGGGCAGGGCGTACGTCCGCGTCGGGATCGATGATCGGAAATCGCCCTTTAATGATGCGTCCCCCCGACACTGAGGCGAAATACTGGAGATTGGGTAACTTACCTAGCACCTCAGCTGGCACCATTTCCTCGAAACTCTCGGAAAGCTGGCTCGAATAGCTCGACGAGAAGTCGCCCAAGTGGGCGTCAGAACTGTGGCTCAGACCCACCCGCACCGTATGGATCGCAGTCTTACCGAAGGTCTCGACCACGAAATCCTGGGTCGGCCGATCCTTGGTACGTAGCGCGATTAAGTTGTTGAGGTTGCCCAAGGCCATACGTGCCGCGTCCTCGCTACCGAGTCGCTTGGCAAGGTCCGCGAGGGTCTGCATGGCGCAGGTGGTAAAGATGCCGCTTTCGGCACCCTTGTTGAGAATCTCGATCAGCGGCTGGTTGATGACGTTTGACACCTCATCCACGAACAGCGAAATACGCTGGTATCTCCCTAGGTTGTAGCGCATGCCGGCCCGTGCAGCCTGGTCGGCCAGCGCTAGGGCGCCGATGGCCGAGGCTACGGACGGATCGGGCAGGGCGTCGAGGCACATGTAGAGCACATGGCCGGCACGCTCGATTTTCTCGAAATTCATGATTGGGCGCGTGTCGTCGGCATCGAAAGGGTCCGGCGACAGGCTGCGCCCCAAGTCGCCCGAGGTCAGCATCGACAGGATGGGCAGCAGGTTGGCGGTGATCTTTTGGTAATGCTCCCGATTGTGGCGGAATGTCCGCACCTGGGCGTCTATCACCTTATTGCGCTGGCTTTGGGCAATGTGGCGCTCGTAGTAGATGACGAAGGCCATCAACTCGGCGCTGGCCGCCTCCGACGGCCGTTTCAGGTTGCCGCGCTGGGCATCGTGTAGCAGTTTTTTCATCTCGGGCAGTTCGCGCCAGCCGATGCCCAGAGCTTGGTCATAGTAGCGACGCAGTGTCCCCTCCAGCACCGGCTCGATGCCGCCCTCGATGTACTGGGTGAGTTTCATCAGGTTCGGCCGTTCCTCAATCTCTATCAGACCTTGCACCACGACATTGACCGCGTCCCAGCCGAAGGCCGAAAAGGCCCCGGCCGTATCCGACGGCATGATGGACTGGATGCGCGAGGCGAGTTCGGTGGGTTTTTGCCAGTTGAAGGTGAAGTCCAGCCGTACGCCCCGTTCCGGGAAAGCCGGGTGGAATTCCAGGAAGGTGTCGGGCTCGCGATAGTCGGCGCAGGCGCGTTCGACCACGCGCTTGAGACGCCGGCTGTTCTTCGGATCGATCACGATGACCACGTCGCCGCGTCGGATCGCCTGGGTAATCAGGTTGGCGAGCGCTACGCCCTTGCCGGACTGGGTCGTACCTACCAGCAAGGTGCCGCCCTCGAAATTTTGCAACGGCCGGTGTAGCGGGACTTCCGCCGGCTCGACACCGTGGATGTAGGGCAGACCGATCTCGGCGTCCGGCTGGGGCTGGCTGTCGTAGCCGAGAAGGCTCAGCAGGTGTGGCGATACAGCGTATTCTCGATAGTCGATCTTGGCGAGTTCGTAGAGCCGTTGCGAATGAACAGGACGCCATTCGAAGCCGAAGCCAAGGAAGATGGACGCCGGATCGTCACACCATGGAGCCAATTCGCTGGTGCTAATGACTTCGATGCCACGCCCGCTGAGGGAGGCGCGCAAGATCAGAATGCGCAAGGCCTGAGCGATCCGCAGAAGACCCTGGGCGAAGCAGACGAGGGCCAGCGGCAGGGCCAATTGTCGGGGAAGTGCGCCGACCAAGCCGACGCCCACGAAATAGAGCAGCGCCAGCCACCAAGCGATGCCGGCATAGACCTCGTAGGCTCGGCGCCAGGGCATTTCGTAACGGCGGATCAGCATGTCAGTTTTCTTCAGCCGACGGTGGAGCGAAGCGCGCTAGGTCGAGGCCACTCACGCAACACGGGTCGAGCACGATGCCGACTGTGACGACGCCATTGAGTTCATGTGACCGGGTCGGTAGGCCGTGACCTGATTTGGCCAATAGATTCGTTTCGGCAAGGGCTCGAATGGCAAGGGAGGGCTGGACGCCATGGTGCACGAATGCTTCCAGCGGTACGAACACGCCTTCGTCGAGGATATAGACAGAGGACTCCCCATCCTCATTCAGCGTGAGAACGGCCGCCGCCAGAGCATCCCGTACCATTGGATTCAGCCGCATCGGGGCAAGCAGGGAAACTCTGACCGAAGGGCATGCCGATGCGGGCTCTGTTGGCGTCGATGCGGGGGGTGGTATGTCGGCGGACGGCGGGATGAGGGGCAACTGGGCTTCCGATGCCGGAAGTGGCAGAGAGTCAGGCGCCGCGGTCGTGGCCTGGACCGGTGCAGGCCACGATTTGAACTCAAGCGTCTGGGGTAGTGCGACGGGCGGTGGGTCGATGCCCGTGAGGAGGATAGCCGGTGTCGAGAGCTTGACGGCTTCCAGCGGCGCCTTGGTCCCCGGTGGCTGGAGGGACCAGGTTGGGCGATTCGGCGCTGCCGCCTCGAATACGCCGGCGGCCAGCAGTAGCTCCAGCATGGTCTCGGGTGCCTTGGGAATTCCGGCCAGTTGGTCAGCTTCGAGCAGCAGGCGGATATCTTCGGCGCTGCCGGGCCAGACCAGGAACAGACCGTCCTGCCCGTACCACAGGCGGGACTTGTCACCGTTGGGGATCCAGGCCGAGTTGTCGGCAGCGAGTCGCCGCAAGGCATCGACCAGATAGCGCTCCAGGTGGGAGCCGTATTGTGGCGAACCATAGCGGTCGGCACTGGCGGCCAGGTTGCGGTCGATTACCAACGCCAGCGAACGGCGGACGAGTTCGTCAAGAATGTTATGGTCGCGGTAGAGCGGGATACCGCCGACACTGGCTAGAAGGTGGGGGACGATGACTGTGTTTCCCTCGGCAAGGTCGGCTAGCACTGCCGGTGGCACTACGTGCGGCAGCGCGAACAGACCGAGGCCCCGGGTTTCGACCCCCTGGGGTAGCCAGCGCAGAAAGTAGCGCTCGCTGCCTCGGGCCGCCAGCCAGTCCGCCAAGGGCTGCAGGAAAGCCGGCCAGACCGCGCCGGCGACATCGGTGATGATGACGTGGCTCATCAGCCGGTGCAATTCGCAGCAAAGTCCGGCGATGAAAGTGGCGTGTCGCCAGCGTGGTTCCAGTTGGCGGCGGGCCGAAATGCTCATACGTCCCGAGAAAATGTGTGCGTCGGTCCCTTGCAGGCTGAAGAATGCGGTTTCCAGGCCGAGTCGCAGCAATCCGCCGGGTGTGCTGAAGTAGTTGTCGGCGGTGGCCGGCAATAGATGCACGCAGGCGGCGTAATGGCGCACCAGTGTCAGCACCTCACGTTCGAAGCTGTCCCGGTCGGTGCCATAGCACAGCTTGATGCGAGCGATCAGGTCCGCTTCGCCAGCCAACAGCTCGTCAACCGAAAGGGCGGCGAAACCAGGGTCGGAGGCACGGTAGGAAGTGGTAGGCCTTGGTGTCACAGCGATGAATGCAAGTCAATGCTGAGGAAAAAGCGAAGTACCCAATTCTGCGGTTCGTCGCTCCGTATGTCGCGTCGAAACGGGGCCTATTTCGCGGAGATATCGCCTCCAGTGTCAGGACTCAGTTTGTGGAAAAGTGCGAGCATGCCCAGTTGACGGTCAGTCATGTCGGCGGTGGGGCGAGACGGATAGGATGCCTGAATGCGATGGTCTACGGGAAAGCGCTCCAGCAGCTTGCAGAAGGGGCATGCTTCACTGGGGCTTGCGACAGTACCGACCGCGGCAATGAACTCGCAGCCACACACCGGGCAGGTCAGCACGGATAGCGTCGGCGCGCTGGCCAGCCAGATTCCATCGATATAGGAAACGAGGTTGAAGGCGCGATCCAGACTGATGCGAGAAGGGGACATTGTCACCGCCTGGTAGGCACGATAGGCGAAGACCAGGGCTTCGCCGGCCGTGAACCCCTGGTCGCGCAACTGGCGGTACTTGGCGCCAATGAGGCAGGCATCGGTGCGCATGATGAGGTTGGCGTTGTGGTACCACTCGGCCGAATCGGGAGCCCGGCCACGCGGGATACTGCGGGCATCGGGGAAGAAAAGGTTCTGTACTTGGCGCGGGGGGATGCCGGTGACGAAATGTATCGTCTTCAGGCGTGCCCCAAGGGTTGCCAATTGCTTTGCCAATTGCACCGCGCGAAGGTGTCGATCGCCGCGAGTCGGCATGAGCGAAGGCTCCTATTTCCGGCCGTCCATCCGGGTGGCCGGATGGACGAGTGCCATGGGGCCTGCCAAGGCCCGGGGAGCGCTCAGAAGAGCCACCAGATCGGTACGCGGCGGGAACAAGGTTGTGTCGCCAATGTGGATGACCAAGGACCACAATTCATCGAGACTCAGATCCTGCAGGTAAATGGCTTGGGTCTTGTCGAGCCCGTATCTGCAGCAGGTCGACGCGGGGTCATGTTGTAGGCCGGCACGAATGACTGCCAGCATATTCAGGTTGATCCATTCAATATCGGTAAGCGTCACATGACTCATGGTCCTATCCTCTGGTTAGCCCCGACGCGGTTGACGTCATCGCCATTGATGGGTGGCTTTGTAGGTGCTCGGGCGCGACGATTTTTCAAGAAAAGCCATGAGGATATTTGTTGATGTCATTAAATCGCAATGGCATTTATAAAGAATGATGAAAACCGCCATTCTTGCCACACGCAAGGTCCATTTAATTCCATCGTTTGGGGCAGCGTTGTTTGGGCATGACCTATGACGAATACGATAGAAGATTCGAATAGGTGAAGCATGAAGCCGTACGTCGCCTGAAAATCTTTTGCCGCCGGCAGTAGAGCAATGTTCACGAATTTCCTGAAACCTGGCCGGGGCGCATGCCCCGGCCGGATTCCAACACTCTTCTGGATCAGGCCGCTTCTGCCAATCCTTTCCACTCCTGGGCCGGTAAGTCGATCAACCGACCGCCCAGAGCTTCGAATTCGGTCGCGCGGTCATAGTCCTCAATCTCCTGGCTGAAATGCGTCACTGCATTGATCAGACCGTAGCCCGACAACTGACCCTCTGATATCAGATTGCGCAGCACACCGGCGCGCTCGGTGTCGTTTAGGGTGTAGCGTTGCGCCAGCAACTCGACTGTTTTTACTGGATCCCCAACCAAGGGGATATTGAGGGTTTTCTGCATCTTCTGGGCTGTCTGGCGGAAGGTCGCTTCCGACACCGCTGCCTGCACCACGTCGCGTACCTTCAGGAAGAAGGCCTTGTCGTCGGCACGCAGGGTGTCGTCCTGATATACCCTGACGGCTTCATCCTCGCCGCCAACGGCTCGGCCGACGTGGGTTTTGCGTAGCGATCGATCGGCGGCTATCAGGCCGTTACTGCACACCAGCCGGAACAATAACGGCTGTACCGACAGCGTGCCTTGGCCAACCTCCGAGTTCGAAATCACGATGCCGGCCTGGACCACGTCACCAGGTGCCATCTCGTATTTCAGGCGAGGCGTGACACACTTCAAGTACATGCGTGTCTCGGTCAGTTCGACCGACTCGAAGCGTACCTCAGGCAACTGCTGCAGGATGGGCAGCACACTTTCGGCCAGGTCGAAGTTGTCCAGGCGGCGGTAGCGGTCCGACAGCACGGCGCGTACCTGTCCATCCAGGGTGCGCAGCATGCGCCGGTCCTCCTCGTTCTGTAGCCAGGTGTTCACGTTGCGGTCGAGCAGGGCCGGCTGGCCTTCACGCATACGCTCGAAGTAGGCATAAGGAATCTTCAGCTTGTCGGCTAACTGCCGGCGTGCCAGGGGTGTAATACCGTAACGAGCCGGGCCGTCGCCTTCCTCGATGACGAGCCGCGTGACACCTCGGTCGTCCGTGGCATGGCGCACTAGGGTTGAGGGTACGATCAGGTCCTTCTTCGAATGCAGTTGGCGCTCCAGTTCTTGGGCCAGGCTTACAAGAGAACGTCCGCTTTTCATAACTATCTCCAATCGGAAAAGAAAAGCAGGGACGGCATCGCCCGTTCGCGGGGATGTGCATCCCCGCCAGGGTCGATGACGAACCGGTGGAACCGGTCCAGATGAGGCGCGAGGAACCGCGCCGGAGCTCCAGGGCTGCCTTCGCGATGCCGCAGGGCACCGCCTGGTGTGACAGCTACCAGGGGAACGAAACCTTTTCGTCGCCACCGCTTGATGCAATGGCGCTGAAAAAGCGGGTGCGGCCGCTTGGCCGCACCCCTCATCAAATACTCATGCTGTGCGTGGTGTCTGGATCTCCAGACGTTGGTGCCAGACATCGGCCCAGTCGGTGCCGGCATGTTTGGGCAGGAAGACTCGCACCTGTCGCTGACCGGTCGTTTTCTCCTCACGTTTCAAGCGACGCGCCAGCCCGTAAGCAAAGGCTTGGCCGGAGAAATCACTATCGGCGTCGTTATCTGCATAGATGCAGACGGTACGCACCGAATCCGGCAGCCAGAGTTTTTCCAAATTGCCGGCACTGAGACCGGCCCAAACCGGCTTGCCGGTTGCCAGATGCAACGCGATGCCGGTCTCGATCCCTTCACTGATGGCCAGTTCCTCTGTTGCCTCGAAGAGACGCACCGCAGCGCCGTTGATACCGGCTGAGAGTACCTTCTTTGCGTCCCGCGCCATCAATTTTCCACCATCCTGGAGATAGGTCCGGTGCAGCGTCACCGCATGACCGTCGGCCCCCTGGATGCATGCCAGCATGGCCGGGTATTCGGCTATCTTGCGTGACTTGCCGGCAGCATCCTTCTGGTAATAACCGAGGGCCGGATGAAAGCGCAACACCTTTGGATACTCCGGCAGCGCCAGACACCGCCCGCTCAGGTAGCGATCGACTTCATCGCCTGGCGTTACTGGCCGGGCTTCGTTCCAGATGCGCTGGGCCAGTTTTTTCATGCGCTCGGCCGAGGGTTCGCTTGCCCGGAGGGGGGGCGTGAGTGGCATCATCCCCAGGCAGCGCTCGACGTCCCGCAGTGCGGTGTTGAAATCCATGCCCATGACTGCCTGTACCAGCTTGAAGCCACCTCCCGGACCACATTGGCGACAGTGGTAGTTTCCTTCGCCGAATTTGTCGGTGTACTGGAAACGATCCGTGCCGCCGCATAGCGGGCAAGGCAGGTTGCGTCGCTTGAGGATGCGTTCATCTACCCCCAGGCTTGCCAGGATTTCCGTCCATCGGCCATGGGCACGCTGTTTGACTGCTTCAATGCGGGCCGCGTATTCACGATCCTGCATGGTGATCTCCCATGCTTGCGGGAACCACTTCTTCAATCAAGGCCACCGAATGGCCGAGCGTCGAGCCCGCATCCACGGTGACCTGGAAGGCCTTGCCGCGGAGCAGAGGATACTTGCCCAGTCCCAGCTCCCGGAGCAGGGAATCCAGCGTCTGCACTGGATCGACTGACCGTAACCGGCGGATCAACTCTACCAATGCTTCGCGATCTGCATGCAGATCCGATTCGAGGAACTGATCGTACTCATCAATGAAGGACGAGGCCTGCCGTACCGGTTCGCCTGAGGTTTCGCCAGCGGGAATGTAAAGAACGTCCTTGTGGCAGACACCCAGATCGGTAATCTCGACCACGTCGTTACCCGCACGAACGAGCACAGCCTCGCACAGGATCACGGTGGGCCATATCCAGCGCCCTTCAAGTTGGACACGGACCTGCTCGGAGATGGCTTCAACGTGTGTCGGCTCCTCTTCCAGGAGGCGGACATGGCCTTGCACCCAATGGTTTGCCTGCAGGCCGGTCCAGTCGAAGATCAGGTAACCCCTGGCTTGAGCCAACATCCAACGGGCTGCGTTGTCGTCGTTGACCCAGTCAAGGGACACCAACTTCACAGCGCCGCTCTCGATGGCCCCTCGTGACGGAGCCTTTGTGGCTTGCCGCACATAGTCACGGCTATCGTTTCCCTCTTGGATAGGATAGCCGACAATGTTCTCGAACAACACGGTCGGTAGTGCGTCGATGTCGTTCAGCAGGTCCAGGTGGCCCCAGGCCCGCATTACGGGGTAGTAGACCTCGACAAAGCGCTCGGCTGTGAGCTGAGTTTTGGCAATCCCCAGCATTCGGCGCCAGCATACCTTCAACTCGGCCTCGATGCGTTTGCTTTGGACGTCTTCATCAATCAGTTTGTCGCGATCCGGCAGCCGGGCCATGAATTGGCGCGAGTCGAGGTGTACGACATTGACACGGTCGATGGGGCCGGCCGATCTCTTGACGCATAAGCCCTGCAGGAAAACCATTGTCGCGTGGCTATGGCGCCCGTCGGGGACACCGACCAGGTATACCGAGCCCATCGGGCTGCTCATGGTCGCCAAGTTTTCGGCGGCCAAAGGGCGTGCGAGAGGCTTGCCATTGAATACCACTGGGACCGGAAAGCCGAGGCACAAAGTCTCCATGCGATTGCCCAGGTCGGGTAGATCAACACTGCGCAACTCGATCCGGGTACCGGCGACGGTTTCTGGACTGGACTCCACTTCGAAGGATGCCTTAACCAACGCTGCCGCAGTGTCGATATCGACTTGCTGACGGCCCGAGGTGACGATGCAGCGGGAAGCGGCATACAGGCACTTCGAGAAGCCCACCCCGAAAGGATGTTCCTCGGCACTGGTGGCTAGATTCCAGCCGGACTCGTGAAAGCTCAGGAGTTTCTGGAAGTCGTCTAGGCCGCAACCATCGTCTTGTACCACCAGTATCTGCGTGGTGGCATCGTAGGTGATCTCGATGTTCGTCGCGCCGGCGCGGCGGGCATTTTGCAGCAACTCGGTAAGGAGCGTGAAGCGGTTAGAGAACGCGTAGCGTTGGTTGCGGAGGGCACCTTCTTCATTGATGCGAACTTGTATTTGCATGTAATTCTCCGTGAATACGAGTGGGAACCGGTGGGGCCGATTCGCCTAGGGGAATGAGGTATTAGTCAGCCAATGCAGACCGGTGGAGTGAACAACTGGCCGGTGGCAAGGGCGGCCATCAAGCTGTGCCCGAGGAACTCATGGGGCAGCAGATACTGGGTACTCAGGATTTTTCCCAGGCCTTTGGCATCGAGTCGGTCGACCTTCATGCCTATCGGATGCCAATGCACCCGGTAGACCAGCCTGTCAGCGCTGGCGATGACGAAGATGCGGCCGGCTCGGCCGGTGAGGACCTCGCTTTCCTTCACCAGGAATTCGATGTCCTCCTGCGCCCGAACGATCAACAGGGAAGGGCGGTCATGGTCTGTGCACGGATGGATTTGCATGCCAGCCTCTCTACAATGTGCGTGATAGGCAGGGTTGGCCTGCATCGGGCAAGGCCTCATTCGTGACACGGATAGTCGAATCGAGGGATAGAGTGTTGATCCGTGCCAGGGTTTCGCGGTCGCTTGGTGCAGCCGTCAGGCAAGTGACATGCTGTCGTTCCTGTCGGGTTTGTTCCAGTCGCACCGCATCTTCATAGTCCAAGCGTCCAACGATGCCGTAGACGACGAAGATCGCCAGCAGGCAGAGGACATCCTTGTAAGTGGTCATGATGACTCCTTGAAATGGGGGGGCTTTCTCGGTGGCGAGAAGCCCGAAAAGTGAAACGGGGTCAGGCGAACAAATCGCCCTCCATGGACATTCGTTTAATCTGCTCGTTGATCCACTGGGGATTCTTGGTAAGCCGAGCTTCGATCCATTCTGGCTTGCGGACTACGGCGTCGCGCACCCAATCGGGATAATGCTCGAGCGTGGCGTTGAACCAAGCCTTCAGGGAATGGCGGATGCGGTTCCGCACTTCCTCTACATCGACCAGACCGCAGTACGCGATTGGCGATAGCGGGCTGCATCCGACCACACGCAGGCAGTTCACGAAAGAGAACGGCATGCCGTTCTTCTCCCGTTCGCTGAATACCCAGCGCAGGGTGTCGAACTTCTCTTCCAGCGGTGTCGCGGGGTCGGCCAAACGGCTGATCTCTTGCAACAAGCGCCAATGGAGGAAGACGATGTCCTCTTCGCTCCAGTCGACGGGAGCATCTTTGTCAGCGAGCAAGTAGTCCACGGTGGCGGGATCGGGAATCGCCACCGGCCAGCAGGAAAAGATGGCTGTCAGTGGTGGGAAATCAAATTCCACGGGCGTGGGATGGGTGACTCGGGGGGATAAACTCTGATTCAGCATCGTTGGCTCCAGGAAAATTGGAGGCAACGACCACCACGGCTGGGGGCAAATGCCCCCGTGGGGTGAGAATGGCTGGCCAGCTAAGGACTGAACAGCGCTATGAAGAAGTGACTCCAGGGCTGGCTTGAGTGGGCGATGAGCATCGCCGTGATCGGTGTGCCAGCTACCGATTGAGGAAGGCTTTCGGGGAAAGGGCGCCTATGGACGCAAGGAAATGCTTCGCCCCTACCTCGAAAACTTGTCTCAATGGCGTGTATGTATGGTGAGCGCAGAGTTCGGCACCTGCAAGACTGATCTGAGGTACCGACGATGGCCGACCGCGTCGGAGATGGAAACTCCAAGGCTTGCCTTATTTGGATGCAGGGCCAGCTGCTGCATGAGGCAAAAGATAGTGGCAGTGGATGACTTCGTCAATATCAAAAAACTGCGCAAATCAGTCCCGATGCCGAAAGCCCCTGTATGTGGCGGCCATTTTCGGTGGCGAATGCTCAAGCAGTTGCGGAAGATCGCTCCGAATCCGCTATTTCGAGGAGCTAGGCATGTCGGAAATCCAGATCATCAAGGTAGACCAGGGGGGCGTCAATGCCCGTATCCTCGCCAAGGAGGCCAAGGCCGACTTCCGGCGCGTCGAAGCGGCTAGCCTGAAGATACCGACGCGCTTTACCAGCGCTGAAGGGAAGCGTTTCTTCGCGAGGCTGTTCAACACCTTGCAACTCAACGCCCATTTCATCTCTGTGATAGCTCGGACAAGATTGGATCACGAAGACGTGGCAAAGGTCGAGGCGAGCATTCGCGCCCAAGTGGATGCCGTTGCCAATAGTCTTAACCAAGCTATTGATGGTGCCGAAGCACTGTTCAAAGCCCATGGCATCACTAGCACAGCAACTTACGACACACTACCGCTTGATGTAGATGTTCAGGTTCTCTCGTCAATCGGGCGACGCTACCTAGAAGTGCTTGGCAAGCTTGACCAATTGATGCCCTTGCTTCAGACCCTGGAAATCCATGAAGTAATCACCACCCAGACAGTGGATATCCAGCGGGCAACTCTAAAGCGGCAGGTGCGCGACGTGGCAAATGGGGCACGTAACTTCGCAATGGGGATGAGACGACGAATGAACACTATGGATACGCGCCATGGTGGCGTGCAGGGTAATCTGGGCCATGAAGAAGTTCCAGTTGAAAGCAATCCGAATGCGATAACTGAAGAACATGTACCGGGGTATGCTGTAGCCGCCGACCCTGTCAAAGCCAGTTCCAGTGTGGCCTCGTCCATAGGTGCGGAGTGAGCTCCTTCTGTGGGGTGATCTTTTCGCGCTGCGCTAATGAGATATCCACTGCGCCTTGCCACCCGTAGCGTCAATGGGCCACCTAAGCGCAGCGCCGGCATCCGCGTCGGCGACGTGGCCCACTGGTGGATAAGCTGAAGAACGAAGCCAAGGAAGGTCATCTGAGGGGAGCGAATATGAGCATTTTGGTCGTTACTGAATACGATAATGCCACGCTGAAAGCCAGTACCCGCAACACTCTCTCCGCCGCCACCCTAGCCGGTGTTGCTAAGGTGAAGATGGTGGACTACGGCCTGGTGGGAGATATGTTCGAGGTGGTGCTGCAACTGACGGCCGCCCTTTAAAAAATCGAGCGACTTTTACGTGTGTCTCTCCCTTGGTCCTTTGGAGCCTTCTTTTTTGAGAATTTGTTTTGCATTAACCCAAGTGCCGTTCACTACGGCCACATTCCACCCTTCATGGCCGATGCCATGGCCCTTACCCAGACGCAACTCCGCCGAACGATTAAGGTGTTCTCGATGAACATGGTCATTGTCGTGGGTCCGACACCGCCCGGCACCGGGGTGATCCAACTGGCCTTTTCCGAAATCTACATCGCCGACGATCCGGCCGTCGGGCAGACGATTGGTCCCTACATTGATCACGATGGTCCCGATCTTGACAATCTGTGGCACGATTACCACGTTTTCCCCCGCCACCTCAATGCACTTGATGAACGGGAAATTTTCATGTGGAGACGGTACTCAATCATTGAGGTAGTCCCCCGCTCTGCTGGGGAACTCACCAAGGTTTGACCTATACAACGGTCGCATTCCCCAAAAATTCAGAGGTTCAAGTGGGGGGAACGCGTTTTTCGGAGAGCCCCTAAAGTTTACCGCGGACTTGTGAGTGAAGCGCACGTTTTGCCGCGAACTGACTCACGGTTTTGAAGGCGCCTTTGAGGCGCTAACAGATTAATGCCTTCGGCTTTTCAGGGGGATTATTACTTTCATTTTTATCCGTGGAGGCTGGCTGAAGTGCAGTCCCCCAGTAAATAGTGCCATCTCCAACAGACGACGCTAACGACTGCTTTCTGCAATCATCGCCATGTGCACCTTGCACTACTCCAGTTATCCAAATAGGCTACCTTCAATTCACATGTCCACTTGATTGCCAAACGTCGTGTGAATCCCCGCTGTTTTTGCGGCGGCGTTGCAGTCGATACCTGCCTGTCGTCCGTCAATCATTTGTTGCGGGACCGCGACTAAATTTCCGCATATTGGCAGATCGTTATGAACTCTGGGGTGGTTGGCCGTCTCACGGCAAGACGCCCTCTCTAGTTGATTCCTTCATGCCGTTCGACCGGGGCACTTGCGGCATGTCATCGAGTTCAATGTTCCCTATCGGTTTGCGCCATCCTGACCTAGCGCAGCCCGGATCGAGCAGGTCACGTCCATTACCGGCGTTAGCCGTGATGAGGCCCGATCATGTCCAACATTCGTTCTTGCGCAATTGCTGCAGCGATTTCCACCCCGCTTTCCCTTACGCCTACTGCCTCTGTTATACCCCTGACGTTTCCCGAGACGGGCTTCCTTCGTCAGCCACAGGTGCTGGCCTTTGTGCCCATTTCCAAATCGACCCTATGGCGACGAGTTCAGGCGCGCACATTTCCTGCGCCTATCAAGCTCTCGGAGCGGGTGACCGTGTGGCGTGCCGAAGATATCCGCAGTTGGATCGCGCAGCAGGGTCAGTCGGACTGATGGTCAGACCAAGCGCGGTTAACTGCCTTTGGTTGGAGCAATGGTATTGCCCGTGCGTTGATCGGCACGGCGCCTATTCGTCGCATAGGTACACGCCTGATTGCGGGTCCGCGATAGTGTGTCATTAGTTGCCGCAGCCTGATCACGAAATCCCACGGTTTTCCCGGTGATTTCGACTGGTAGATAGTGTGGAGCCAATCAAACATTCGGGTTGATGATGATCGAGAGTTCATTGGGGGAGGCAAGTTATGCAAGACCATCAGGAGGAGAGCAAGTTTCACGACAATATGCGGCAATCAATCGAGATGCTCCGTGCCGTTATCAACGGCGAAACCTATGAAGTGGCCGCCTCAAACTTTGGTGTTTCGCGTACGGCGGTCGAGCGTCGCATTAAATCCGTTGCGATCCAACTCACCCAGGCCGTTGGTGTCGATGGGCTCAAGGAAGAGGGCGCGGCTTTTGTGCGACGGCTGCGTTTGCATCGAGATGCCATTCTGGTAGCGCTTAAGGACTTCGAACCCAGAGTACATGTTGGCACGCGTGCGGCACGAGTTTTGTCGGTGACCGAGGTCGCCCAGGGAGCAGTGCGCATCAAAGGACGTACCAGCCGAACCTGGCACGACCTGGCCCTCTATCACACCCTATTTGCCACCGGCCTTCGCCCTCTCGAAATCGCTCGTCTCGAAGTTCGCGACTACCTCTTGGCTGACGGCAGCGTGCGCCGGGAGTCGGAACTACGGGCCGAAGCTGCCATCAACGGCAAGCCGCGGCCACTCTACTTCAGTAACAGTCGGCTCGACGAAGCATTGACCGCCTACTTACAAGAGCGATTCCGGTGTGGGCATGGTCTAAAGGAGCCGGAATCCTACCGCGGCCTTGATCCGGGAAGTCGAGTGTTTCTCTCGTCAAGCGGTGAGGCCTACAAAATCCTGCCCAACAACGACGCGCCGGGACAGGATCGTCATGTCTGCCGTGCACTGCTGGAAATCTACCGCAAACTGTTTCGTTACGCCGAATTGAAGGGCCTGAGCGCCCAGTCTGCCCGCCTGACGTTGATCTCCCGAATGTATGAGCGCGGGGCGGATGAGGATCAGGTGGGCGTGATTCTCGGTATCGGCGAACGTAGCGCAGTACGTGAACTACTGCCACGCCCCCGGCCGACGCTGGCGGAAATCCTCGACGAACTGGTCTGAGCCACGATGAAGGTCCAACGCTTTGTTATTCGTGGCCACATGCTCGGGGCAGACGATCCGAAACTTCAGGAGGTGCTTGCGCAAATCTATGACACGCCCGAGCGGCCCCGTTGTCTGTGCGTGGCGGATGGGGTGGAGATGTACGTTGCTAGGCATCGTCGCTTCGTCATCAAGCGCATGCCGGACAGCGGGAGTGCCCACCATCCGAGTTGCCCTTCCTACGAACCTGAAGCCCGGCAGTCGGGACTGGGCGAACTGATGGGGGACGCGGTACTAGAATCGGTACCGGGCCAGATTGAACTGCGTGTGGCCTTTCCTTGGACGCGGATAGCCGGGCATGGTGTGTCGCACGGCGAGCCGAAGCAGGCGGCGGAGGTGGTGGTACCGCGCCGGCGCATGACATTACGGGCTGTACTTCATTTCTTGTTCGAGCGCGCCGGCTTCAACCGCTGGAGTCCGGCGATGGCGGGCAAGCGTAACCAGGGCGTATTGTGCAAGTACCTTATGGAGGCCGCTGAAGAGATTATGATCAAGGGCGTACCGCTGGCCCAGCGCCTATATGTGCCCGAGCTCTTCAAAGAAAGCGCTAAGGGCGAGGTGGCGGGGCGCCGGCGCGAGAAACTAGCCGTGCTGCGTCCCAGGGACGGGCAAACACCCTTGGCCCTCGTGATCGGCGAATACAAGGGGAGCGAGGCAACCGCTCATGGTCGCCGGATCTGGATTCGCCACATGCCGGATGCCCCTTTGCTGATTGCAGCTCGGAGTTGGGAGCGGATCGAGCGGGTCTTTGCCCCTCTATTTGAGTCATGGGACGCCGATATCGGTCATCCGGTGCGCTTGGTTATGGTCGCGCTGATCCGCGCTCGTCGCGAATACACCTACGAGATCGAGGCGGCGAGCCTGATGCTGACGAGTGGGCACTGGATTCCCATCGAAGGCGTGCATGAACTGCCCTTGATCGACGCCTTGGTCTCCCAGCACCGCCCCTTCGTCAAACCTCTACGCTACGATGCCCGCAGTGTCGCTTCTTTTCCGAATGTCTTGCTGCTCGATGCCGGGCCGACTCCAGTTCCTTTGCATGTTGTCAGCCCATTTATGGAGACCAAGGAGCGGGCGGAAAAGGAGAGGGCGATCGCAGCGTGCAAGGAAGACGCCTGGGTGTGGTGGACGGATCAGCCGATGCCACCGCTGAAAGGCTCGGCTGGTTTGCCCTGAAAATCCCATCCTCCCCGTGCCAGCAGGCAAGGGAGCGAAGATCAGATCACTACCCTTGGCCGAGATTTACAAGGGATTGAGATGCAGGAAAGCGGCGAGAACATGAATCATTGGAATGTCCCGGTATTCATGGAGGAACGCTATCATGGCCTATCCCAAAGCACATCTGTCGATCGCCGTGCAGGGAGATCCCGCCGCACCGACTCTGCTGGGGTAAGGCCCCGCTCGCATCCCCATCAGCGGCAAAATCCGCGTCGGTATCAAGGTGCTCACCAAGAAGGCTGCCGGTGAACCCAAGGCCAAGGCGATCTACGATCAAGGCGTGGCCGCAGGCCAGTCCTTTGACTAGATTGAACGCGCCATCATGGAAGCTTTGCCTTCCCTCAAAACGCCCCTGGTACCCTGCAATGTCCCCTGGTTCACGGTACGTCCTCAGAATTTCCCCAATCCCGAGATCGCCGCACAAATTCTGGAGGCCTACGGCGAGGACCGGGGCGAGGGCCGACACCTGTACCGCTTTCCGGTGGTCTTGCCCTTCGACTACTGGCAGATCTTGATGCCTCACGAGTTGGCCACCTGGGGCGCGCACGAGAAGCGCTACTCAAACCCTGGTGGCGACCGGCAAGGGCGCGCGGAAGGAAGGCTTCGATATTCTGGTGCATGACGGTGAGTCGGGCGATAGCAAGAGCGTCGGTCTGACGAGCCGTGGCGAAAAGGTGTGGGGCAACGAATGTCTGATCCGCGCGGTGGTGCTAAATCTTGCCCAACATACCGGGCGGCGCTATGGCATCTTGTTTTCGGACGAGGCCGATGGACCGCTTGATCCCGAACGCAAGCGCATGTTCATGGCGATGAAATGGGAAGTACTGCGCCTGGGGGGCTATCAGTGGGAGTTCTTCGTGCCCCAGACGGCGGAACTGACCACCATGGCGGATGCGGCCATCGATCTGGAGGCCTAGCGGAGCTGTCGCGCAAAGCTCCGGCACGGGTATAGCTCAGCTGTGTGTATTGAGTACGTACGGGGTTGCGATGTTTGCTGTTGGAATGTACTATATGAAAGCGTACAGATAAGGAGCCCACCATGCCCCGTGCCATCGTTGAAAATAATAGCCGGCTTGCCCTGCGCGTTCGCCCCAACGACAAGGCAACGCTGATGCGAGCTGTGGCGCTTGAGCACACCGATATGACCGATTTCATCCTGCGCCATGCTCTGGACGCGGCCCGTAAGGTCATCGAACTGGCCGAGCACCTTCCCCTATCCGAGCGTGACAGCCTGCGGGTGCTGGATGCGCTGGAGACCCCCCCAAGGCCCAATGCCAAGCTCTTGGCGGCGGCGCGCCGCCTGCCCAAGGGCGCATGAGTCTGCCGGATTGGCGCGAAGCGCCGATCTCGCAGGCACATGATCGCCAAGCCTTCGATTGTGGCGAGGTGGAACTGAACGAGTTCCTGCGCCACCATGCGCGCCAAAGTCATGAGAAAGGTGGCGCGAAAACCTTCATCGCCACGCCCGTCAATGATGGTAAACGTGTTCTGGGCTTCTACAGTCTCAGCCCGGCTTCGATCGACTATGCTCGTACCCCCACTTTGGTGAAGAAAGGGCTCGCCCGCTACGACGTGCCTGTATTCCGTCTGGCGCGCCTAGCCGTGGATCAGACCTTGCATGGCCTCGGCCTGGGCGGGCAATTGCTGTTGGCCGCCGGACGCCGCTGCCTCCTGGCCGCGGTCGAGGTCGGCGGTGTTGCGCTCCTGATCGACGCCAAGAACGAACGGGCGGCGGCCTGGTATGAGTCTTACGGAGCGCTGCCACTGCTGGATACGCCACGATCGCTAGTATTGCCGCTTATCACAATCGAAGCCGCCTTGAAGGCGGCCCGGCGCTTATGAGTGAGCCTCTCGGGGGGGCAGAGACCTACTGCGGTCAGCTCTGCGCTGTGTACCCGGCCCCGTTGTGGGTTGGCCCGAAAAGCGGACGACGGGCATTTTTGCGGCTCCGACAACGAGCGCCCTGGGGTTCTATAGTCCTTTCACGTTAAAGACAGGGCGTCAGCCAGTTGGCCGGACGCCCTGAGGAGGAGTGCTTTGTGGCGAAAGCGCTCAATCAGCCAAAAGTCCTTCCGGCGGCTGGTTGGCAAGGTATCGGCTCATGTTGTGGGCTTCGACATGTCGAAGATGGGGAGACCATCGATCACGGCCGCTTCGCTGTCGAACTTTAACCAGACGACACCAGCCTGCTCGGCGATCTCGAATATCTTTGCCAGATCGGCCTCCATCGGGAGTCGGTAGCAGGGTGCGCCGACGTAGAGAATGCCGCCGCAGTCGGTCGGATAGGCGTTGACGGACAGCTCATCATCCGCCAGTTTCAGGCGGGTGCCCAGACTCAAATGCGATAGCGATAGTGCGGCCAAGGGTTCCATGTGTGCTCGCAAGCTTGTTACTGATTTTGTTTCCATGTGAATCTCCTCCATGCTTACGGCACGTCGATCTGGTCTTGGAATCTGTGCCAATCTGACGGCTATAGGTTATGTCGCAGTCGCGGCAACGGTACCAGTGCAGGCGTCCCAGCGTACCCAGCGGTACGCCATCGCCTGTGCAAAGGGGGCACTGGGAAGGGAAGCTGGTTGACATGGTGCTCCCCTTACATGACTGGAATACTTGTCCAACCCGGTAAGGCGGCCATGCCGCTTAATGCCGAGATGGGCGCGGTGGATAGGCGGCGCATGACTTCAAATAAGACCATGTTCCGCGAACGAGAGCACCCGGTCGCCGGCCACCACAAAATGGTCGATGACCCGCACGTCCACCAGGCTCAATGCCGACTTCAGGGTCTGCGTCAGCAGTTCATCGGCTCGCGAAGCCTCGGCTTTCCCCGAGGGGTGGTTGTGAGCCACGGCCAGTGCGGCAGCGTTTCGTGACAGAGCTCCCTTGACCAGCTCCCTCGGATAGACGGCGGTCTGGGTCAGGGAGCCTCTGAACAATTCCTCGGCTTCGATCAAATGATGATGGGCATCCAGATAGAGCACCAGAAAAACCTCGTACTCCAGGTGCGCGCAGTACAGCCGCAGCCAGTCGGACAGGGCTTGTGGTGAATCCATCACGGGACCGCTACGCATCTGTTCCTGAAGGTCGCGCAATAACAACTCGCGGGCAACCTCCAGGCGACGGGCGAGCATGATATCGGCCGTGCTATTCGTACCCATGGTGGCTACGACATCGCTGGTATGCCAGGGGGGCGCGCTCAGTGGGCAACCGGTGGGCGATAGTAGTTCGCTGACCAAATCGACGCGGGATAGGGCAGACATATTCATGGCGTTCTCCTCTACAAAATAGGAAAAGCAGGAACGCCGATCCCGGCAGGGACAAGGTCCCCGCTTGGGATGAAGGTGCGGACGAATGTAGCAACATGGGTCGGCACGACGATTGAGGCAGGTATCGACTGCGACGCCGGCCAGGAGCCGGGCGACATTCCACGATGGAATGCATGTAAGCCCAACCAGTGTCCAGCATTGGGCATGTCGCTTCAAGAGGGGGCTGGCAACGCCATGCGCAAGCGACAGAAATCCCAAAGGCTTGCGAATGGCGTCGGCGGTGAGAGAAACTTTGCTTTCTGATGCCAAATGTTGTGGCCGACTCGGACAAAATGAACCTGATTACACGTCAGTGTGACTGGGGTGTCATCATATTTACACCGCACAAATTTTTTGCATGATCGCCGTAAAACCCACCACAAACCGGGGAAACGTCATCATCATGGCGGCTCACCTTTTTGCGCAGAACGCCCATGATCCGCCTTGGTTCGCAGATTCGACTCACTCATCGGGAGGTCGAGCGCTTTCGGAAGATCACCGGCATCGAGCCGGGGGACATCCGATCGCTTGACAGCCTGGATGCTTATATCGCCCGGTGCAAGATGCACTACTGGGGCGTCTCCAAGGAAACTCTGTTTCTGCACTGGCTCATTGATCGCGAATGTGCTCAGTGTCGCGAGGCAGCGTAGCACGTCGGATTTTCCGCAGGTTACTGCTCCCCGGCATTTTCGCCGGGGAGCAGTCTGTGGGCGCAGTAACAAAGTTATTGAAAGACGCGTGGTTCAATCGTCACCCCGCGCATGAAGGCTATATAGGCGCCAGCCTTGCCGATGTCTCCGAAGCTTGCGACGACTTCCTCGCGCCGAAATACGTCCCAGGGCCGTTCGACATTGCCTGAAGGCCTGATGTTCAGGTTGGCTTCCCGATAGGATGCATGGCGGTAAAGGAAGTCGCCTGATGCCCAGTCGATGATGGCGAGGATACCGGAGCACAGGATGGCGCTGTCGCCGTGTTCGCTCGGTTCGACCAGCAGTGGAACCTTCAGAGTTCCCATGGACCGGCCGATTCGGCCGACAACATCGTGCTCATCGAGCCAAGGCTCACCCGTGGCGGTGTCGCCCAGTATCAGGCGGATTTTCTGTCCATGGGTACGGCAGGACTCCAGGACCTTGGCCGTCTTGGCATCAGTGCCTGGATTGAAGTAGGTCGCGTGGGCTAGGGGTGACTGGCCCCAAGCTTGGACGGCGGCGCAGTACTTCTTGTAGCCGGCGAGGGTCGCATAGTCCTCGGCCATGAACGCCAAGTCGGGCTGGCCCAATTTTTGGGCGATCTGGTTGGCGTGATCGCGGGCATTGGCAAAGCCGAAGCAGGAGTAGCCCTCGCCGCAATCTATCACGTAGTGTTGTTGATCCGCATTGACGCGTACCTTGTTCATGTCGGATTCCTTTCGAAATAGCGTGGAACCCAACACCCGCAAGGGCGAGGGCCCCACGGGGAAATTGGGCGGTTCTCCGGATCGGAGAACCGCTGCCGTTGGTTAGTCGGTGCTACGGTTCAGGCCGTTTGTGCTACCAACTATCGCCGTATCACAGACCGGGCCGATCTCGGCTCGGTATTTTTCAGGTCAGGCGCTTGCCCGCGATGGCTTCGCGCCGGGCGAGGCCCGTGATGTAGAAGCCGGGTCGGCTGTCTGCTGGTCGAAGGCAGTGCGTGCGCTGGCAAACTCGGCCTCCCGAGCCAAGCGACGAACTTGGGCCAAGGCAGGTTCCTTCGCGGATTCAGGTAGGCACTCGACGGCGATGTCGCCACCACGGTGCAGCCCTTCCTGCAGCGTGCGCCAAGGCTGGACGAATAGGCCATGACACAACCAGCGAACGAACTGACCGATCCGTTTGTCGCGTGCCTGACGCGCCTTGTGCCGTCGCAGCGACTCTTTGCAGCACAGGTATAGGGCCAGATGAGTACGCTTCATTTCGGGATCGGATTCGATCTGGGCCATGACTTCGGTGGCGATGGCCGGATCACGGCCGACGCGCTGGTAGAAGCTGACCCAGGCACGCTCTTCCTCGGACTCGATGCCGGAACGCCGGGAGCGGGGACGGGATTTTTCAAGGGACATGGTGTTTCTCCAAGATAAATCGAGGAAAACACCTTTCCCCGGTGGGGGAGGCGGTGAACTCCCCGGGGTTGCAAGGACATGCGGCACTGTTAAGCTGGATGCTTATCGGTAAAGAGGAACCTACACCATGCTGCGTGCAGGCGACGTACTACGGTTCGCGCCCGACGAAATCGAGGACTTCCGAAAAATCGGTCTCGACTTCGACGGGGCGCAAACACGGGGCGACATCGAACAAGCGTTGGCCCAATGGGTTGGAACGCTGAACGAGGAACGTCCCGATCTGCTGGAAAAGATTGCTGTGGCAATGGCGAAAGCCAAGGGTATTCCGCTACCCGCACGCTTGACGCGGGTGCGCTGATACAGCGTGCCTGCCATTGTCCTCGGCAATCTTGATCCAGCGGTCGGCGATCCGGTCCAGATAGACCAAATCGTCGGCTTCGATCTCCCCCGACTCTCGCAAGCGGGTGATCATCTCCTTGACCAGAAACGGATCGTCCTTGGCCAGTTGAATCACGGTGGTGGCAATGCGTCGGCGGTAGAGGCTGATTGGCATCATCAGACTCCTGCCGCATAAGGCTCGGAAGCGGTGCTTGCCCGTCCGGAGACAGTGGGCAGCGGCTTCAATAACGCCGGTAGGGTCGGCATGCACATGGAAGGCTGGGCATGCCCAGAACCTCCCAATAGCACAGCGATCGGATGCGGCGCTTGGGTCACAGGGATTGCGAACATGGTGTTCTCCTTCTGGAATGAAAGGGAACACCTATCCCTGACAGGGAACTTGGGGTTCCCCGTTCGGGATGCTCTGTCGAAAACGACAGAGCGGCGCAGTACCTACCAAGCGGCAGGCACAAGATGAAGGTTCATGATTCTTGCGAATCGGACCTTTGCTCAATGCCGATTGGCCCGAAGGTCGCACGGCGGTCACAACATTCAGCCTGGTGGCTGAAGAAAATATACGGTCATGGAGATGGCCGGACCCGATCGGAATCAAGTGCTCGGAAGGCAGGTAACGACTGCGACGCCAGCGAGGCTGGACTTCAGGGCAACGGAGTTGCCGTTGAAGGCTGTGCGGACGCGATGTCCACAGAAAGCCCTTGCAGTATTGCGCTGGTTTTACCCTCGGCTCAAGTCTGCTTGCTCGTTTGCCACCATCAAGCGCCAGGTATTGATGGGGTATCGGGAGCGCTTTAACAAAAAATAACCTCCATAGCCTTTCGCCTATGGAGGCAAATCAACTCATGCAATTTGACGTATTTCTTCGGCATCGGTCTGCCCACTGCCCGCTTCATCCTTGTCCAGGTCGAGCTGTTTGAGTAGTTCACGCTGCCGGACTAGCAGGTCGGTCAGTCGACCTTCATGTTCGAAGGATCGGGCCAATTACAGCCGAAGATCTTTCAGTCGCTTGCGGCGAGTCGCCCACTGTGCCTGGGCCTTGGTATGGCACTTGCCGATCAACTTCTGCACTGCCAATAGGGCAGCCATCGGGGCCGGGCATGCTTGATAGGGCTCGACGTTGTACAGGCAGTGCCCTACCAGATACAGCTAGGACATTTTGTCGACGTGGGCCGCCAGAATGCCAAGATCAAAGTCGCCGAATCTTCCGGCGACCCATTCGATCATCCGATTGGCGGTACATAGTTTTTACCGATGATGAAGATGACATTTTTGGTTTTTATGCGGAGCAACCTGTCTTTTACCTGACGACAACCATAAGTCATATGACGTTGGTGATACCGAATCTTCTCCAAACCCAGACGGGGAATGCATTCAGGCCGTTTCAAGAAAATTTCACCCCAGGCCTAATCAACGACAACCAAGGGAGTACTTCAAAAGCATTCTCTTATGCCTCTTCTACGCCGCAGGTTGTCTTGAAAGAAATGACAGTTGCGACTTTATAGAAATTGATCTAACAATACGCAATCGACATTTCATAAAGCATATTTGCAAAAGGAGATCGATCTATATGTCCACCGATCATGGATTTGGCTATCAGCGTAGTCCTAAGTGGCCGGAAGTGCAAAAGGCCTATCTGGCGAAGTATCCGGCCTGTGCAGCCTGTTCCTCAAAAACACGGAAAGGCCCAGTTCAGGTTCATCACATTTATCCCTTTCACTTTTGCATTGCCCTCGGTCGTCCTGACCTGGAGTTGGATGAGCGCAATTTCATCACCCTCTGCGAAGATGAACACAACAAACCCGGCGAAGACCATCATCTCCTCATCGGCCATCTGGACAATTTCCAATCCTTTAACCGGGACGTCATTGTCGATGCGACCCAGACCTATCACGGTCTGACAGCCGACCAGATTCGCGCCAGCAAGCAATGGCAAGCAAAAGTGGCTAAACGCCCGAAGTCCCTGGACGCCATGAGTGAGGCAGACAAGAAAGTCTTGCGTGCCGAATTGGATAAAAGATTCCCTCCCAAATAGGCGGCTATCGCGTAAGTACGACCTTCCACAATTTGGACAATGCTCATGTCGCCAGAGAACTTGATGTGCTTTCCGTGGGTACTGATTGACTTGGTCCCACACGATTTTCCTAGGCGCAATCTGGAACCGCTTCTGAACTTATGTGGGCATGTCGTAAGTCTCGCAAACCTGAAAAAGACTCGGCATTGGGGCGGGCTCGGGAGTTCTTGGAAGGCTTCCTTTCGACGGGATCGATGGATTCCCGGATAGGGTAGCTCAAGCAGAACAGCAGGGGATTTCCGAGATTGACTTGCCCCCGCTAGCCGTACCGGCCTTAAAGTCGGAAGTCCGGTTGCAAGGTTAAAGCATTCCTGCGTTGGTTGATTGCCCCTCATCCGCTTTATGAAGTCGGTGTTGGGCGGTGTATTTCGCTGGTGGCATTCGTTTGCAACTGCTGTGAGGGCGCACTTCGTTGTAATCCTGGCGCCAGGCAGCAATCGTATGTCGTGCCTGCTGCAACGTTTCAAACCAATGCTTATTCAGACATTCATCTCTGAACTTCCCGTTAAAGCTTTCGATATATCCGTTCTGCATCGGGCGTCCAGGTTGAATGAGCACATGGCGAATTCCATGACCTGGCTATCTGTGAACCTCGACTTCTTCATGCAGAATCTCCTCGTAGCGAGAAAATTCTACTTCTGCACACGACGGATTCAACCGGTCACTGCAACACCTGGTTAAACACTTGCGCCGGAGTTTGGAACCCTGGGCTGCTGCCGGTTTCATGGACACCTAGTTAAGGTGTAACAATGAAACCGGAGGTGGTTTATGA